>JAFGRA010000401.1 GCA_016935415.1 Anaerolineales bacterium | reverse complement strand
CGGATTTTTGGTTCTCGCAAACCTAATTATCCTGGATTTCGAAGTCCATGCCTATCTTATTCTGCTTTTAAAGTGCAAACATAGTGTCTAAAAGTTGTTTGGAAAATATTAAGGAGCGGTTTCGAAATTTTTACAGCCTTTTCATTTCTGTCAGATTCCATGCCAGTCACGAATTTAAAATTGAAAATGTGCTTTACCTGAATTACAATGTAGGTATGTTGGGCGATGATGCACACACCATTCAGCCTGCACTCGGCCGTTACCAACTCCTGGAGTTGATCGGGCGGGGTGGCATGTCCACGGTTTATAAAGGACAAGATTTGCAGACCGGGGGATTGGTTGCAATCAAAATCCTCCATCCGGCCATGATGTCCAATGAGAATTGGGTTTCGCGCTTCCGGCGGGAAGTGCGAGTCGTCATGCACCTGGAACACCCTAACATTCTGCCGATCATCGATTATGGTGAAGACCAGGGGGCGATCTATCTGGTTATGCCGTATATGCCCAACGGCAGTCTGGCCGACCGGCTGAAAACCGGCGCGCTCACCCCCAAGGAAGGCGCCAAATTATTCGCGCAAGTTTCCAGCGCACTTAATTATATCCATGATAACGGGATCGTGCATCGCGACGTCAAACCTGGCAATATCCTGTTCGATGAAGCCGGTAACGCCTACCTGGGCGACTTTGGCCTGGTGCATATCCCAGACGCCTCCATCAGTCTGACTGGTTCGGCCATCATCGGCACCCCTTCTTACATGTCCCCCGAACAAGCGCGCGGCCAGCGCTTGGACGCCAGCAGTGACCAATATGCAATGGGTATCATCCTCTTCCGCCTGATCACCGGCCAACTGCCCTTTGATGCCGAAACGCCGGTCGGTATCCTGGTCAAACATGCCAGCGAGCCCATGCCTTCGCTCACCAGCTTGAAGCCGAACCTGTCCAAGCCAATCGAAAACGTGATCCTCAAAGCGACAGCCAAAGACCCGGCAGACCGCTTTGAGTCCATGGAAGCGTTTAACGAAGCTTTTCAAGCTGCTTTGGCGCACGCCATCGACCCCAAACACAACACACCTCCCAACATTCAGGTTCCTAAATCCAACAAGGCCACCCTGATTATCCCCGAGTCCCGCCAGGCATTTGAAGAAAAGGGCTGGCTGGGCATTCCCAAGAAGTGGTTGTACATCGGTGGGGCGGTCTTACTGCTGTTGATCTTTATCTGCCCGGCCAGTGTGATGGGGCTGGCAAACCTGCTCGATCGCAACCCTACACCCCAGAGTAGCCTTTCCACTGAGTATTACACTTCCGCCGAACTCACCGCCCTAGCGGCCACGATTCAAGTCATGGAAACCCAGTTAGCAGCCCGCGTTGGGGGCGACATGTCCGCCCAGGAGATCAAGACCCAGGTCTTCGAGATGCTCGTCATCCCCACCAACACGCTGCAGTCAAGCAATGAAACGCCGATCAGCGACCCGGTCACAACCTCGGAAACAAACACCACATTAACAGCTGCTGGTCAAGCGAGCAATACTACCTCAACACCCTTTGCAGATCAAAACCCTGTTGCCAGCAACACACCTTCAAGTGGTCAACAACCTATTTCCACTTCCCCCGCGGCTAACCCCACCAATACCCCGTTCTCAAAACCGACGAACACTCCTTTCAATAATACCGCCGCTACCGCAACCAAAACGGCCACCTTCACCGCCATTCCCCCAACACCGACCTACACCCCCACGGCGACATCCCTACCGACCAATACGCCCACACCACCGCCAACAAAAACACCACCTCCCTCACCAACCCAAGACCTTTGCAAACTAATCTCGGTCAGCGGCCCCACCACCGCAGTCAGAAAAGCCACCTGGATCGTGAATAACGAAAGTAATTCAACCATGACCATCGACGAGTTGGCGCTGGCATGGCCGGCAGCAAATGGAACCCTAGAAAAGGTCTGGGTAGGGACTACAATCGTCTGGGACGCGGGCAACGGCAGTTCCCCCATTCACATCGACCCCTCACAAACCGTGGGAGCCGGCTCGTCCAAAGTGCTCATCTTCTCATTCAAGAACAAAGTTGACAGTTCGGGCTACGACCTGGACGTGCATTTTGAAGGTGGCTGCCAAAAGTAGCTCCCGGGGGAAATCGTTCACCGATTTTATTCAGCGCACCACTTCGCCATCATCTCCCGGCACATTTCGGGCGGCTCGAATTCCCCGGACTCCATGCGGGCCATCATATTCTCCATCATCCGCGACACGATCTTAGGTATCGCTCTGGTTGCCACCAACACAAGCTCACTTCCCACCAATGCGCCCAGCACTGCTGCCAGGACATGGGTCCGATCCAGCTTAAATTCACGTTCCATTTACACACCTCCTCCGCAAGAAACTTAATCTACACAGAAAACGATCACCGTACCCGGGCCGTGCACGCCCACGGTCAGCGTCATTTCGATATCGCCGGTGCGCGAGGGGCCGCTGATCAACGTGGTCGTGGAGGCGTCAGCGATCACCTGCTTGCCGCCAGCCGCCATCCAATCCTCAAGCGAGGGATAGAAATCTTGAGTTGAGATCACAGCCAGGTGTACGGGCGGCAAGAGTGAGGTGAACTGTGAGGCTTGCGAGCCGGTGACCTGCACCAGGGTAGCCGTATCCGCCAGGGCCGCGGTTGCACCAGTCAGCCCGGCCTGGACCTGCCCCAGGCGTTCGATCTCGCCCTGGCGTCCGCCTGCTTCTTCGGTCAGATCGATCACCTCGGTCTGTATATCGGTTGCGGCCAGTGCTTCCCATACCCCGGGGAAACCCAACTGTTCGGGTGCCCAGACCACCAGGCTGGTGACGTCCAACGTCCCCAAGCGCTCGACAATCAGTGCGGGCAATTCGGCCGCCGTACAGCGCACCACTTCCCCACTCAAGGCTGCCAACTCGGCCGTAAACTGCGCCACCAGATCAATGTTTCCGGCCGAGGCTGTCTGCGAATCGGTATCTGCCTTGACGCTTTCCCCTCCGGTTTCAATGGGTTTGCCGTTTTCTTGCTTTAGCGCCTGCCAACGCGCATGGAAGGTCTTGGCTGCGAAGGGCGGGAAATTGCGCGAATCCGTCCAACCTGCCAGCGGGCCGGGCAAACCGGTTATCCAACCTTGCTTCTTGTTCGGCAGTAAGGCCATCCCCCAAGCCGCCAGCTTCAACGCCAGGCGGTAGCGCCGGGGCGAAGCCGCCACCCAGGAATAGAACTTCATACCCGATTTCCAGGTGGCCGGTTGCGGCACGGCCCGGATATAACGATCACGCGTTTCCAGCAGCAGGTCCGTAAAGTTGATCTGTACCGGGCAGGCTTCCACGCACGCCCCACACAAGGTCGAGGCTTTCGAGAGATGCCCGTAATTTTCCACACCGAACAATCCATTGGATACCAAAGAACCAATTGGCCCAGGATAGACGCTGTCGTAAGGCACACCGCCAACCTCCTGATACACCGGACAGGCGTTCAGGCAGGCCCCACAGCGGATGCAGTACAGCGTTTCTCGCAAATAGCTGTCCCGCACCGCGCGGCGGCGATTGTCGACGATCACCAGATGGCGCACGTCCGGACCATCCGGATCGCCGGGCTGGCGCGGCCGGTTGATCAGCGTCACATAGCTGGATAACTTCTGCCCGGTAGCCGAACGCGGCAACACTTGCAGCATCAGCGTCAGGTCATCCAGGGTGGGCAGCATACGCTCCATGCCCATTACGGCAATATGCACCGGAGGAACCCCGGTAACCATGCGCCCGTTGCCCTCGTTGGTCACCAGGCAAAGCGTCCCGCTTTCGACCACCCCGAAGTTCACCCCGGAGATGCCGATATCGCAGGTCAGGAAAGCCTCGCGCAGCGTTTCACGCGCCAGGGCCGTCATCACCGCGACATCGGTGGTATAGATCATGCCCAACTTTTCCTCGAAGGTCTTGGCGACATCCTCACGGCGCAGGTGCACGGCCGGGGTGATGATGTGGGTCGGCTTCTCGCCGCGCAGCTGCACGATGTATTCGCCCAGGTCGGTTTCCACAACCTCGAATCCGGCCGCTTCCAGGCCTTCGTTGAGGTGAATCTCTTCGGTAACCATCGACTTGGACTTAGTAACCAGTTTAGCGCCATAACCCTGCGCCAACGCAACAATCAGGCGCGTGGCCTCAGCGGCGTCGGCCGCCAGGTGCACCTGGAAACCATTGGCGGTGACCTTTTCAATAAAACGCGCCTGGTAATCTTCCAGGTTGTCGATCACATCCGCCCGGATGGCGCGCGCCTGCCCCCGCAATGCGTTGGGATCGGGGAAACTATCAAAGGCGGTTTTCATCCCGCTGCGGCGCTTCCCAGCGTTGATGTCCAGGGCACGCTGCAAGAAGGGATCGGCGATGGCTGCTTTGGCCAACTTATGGAACTTATCGCGTGGTTTCATCGCAGGCCCCCATTCTCTCCCGCCAGCAGTTGCGCCAGATGCACGCAGCGCACTGATGAACCTTGCTTGCGCAGCCCGCCTTCGATGTGCATCAGGCAGCTCACGTCGCAGGCCACCACCGTATCGGCCCCGGTCTGCGCGATATTTTCCATCTTGCGACCCAGCATTTCAGCCGAGACTTCGGCATGGTCGACGGCAAACACGCCCCCAAATCCGCAGCACTCCGCTTCCAGCGGTTCAACTTCCAGGCCATCGATCTGTTCCAACAATGCCAGTGGCTGACGCTCGATCTTCATATCGCGCAGCAAGTGGCAGGAAGGATGGTAGGCAACTTTCCCATCATGGGTTGCACCAAATTGGGTCAAACCCAACTCATCCACCAGGAACTGGCTGAGTTCGAAGGTGCGTTCGGCCAGGGCTTCCGCGCGTGCCTTCCATTCCGGTTCGGCTGCAAATAAATCCACGTAATGATGCTTGACCATCGCAGCGCACGACCCGGAGGGGATAATGATCGGGCCTACGGTCTTTTCGAATACTTCAATCGTATGCTTGGCCATGCGGCGCGCTTCGGGGTGATACCCGGCGTTGAAGGCCGGTTGGCCGCAACAAGTCTGGTCTGCGGGAAATTCCACCTGCAGTCCGGCTCGGGTGAGTACTTCCACCACCGCTTCCCCCACCTGCGGGAACAGGCCGTCAATCAAACAGGTTACAAAAAGTTGAACGGTTTCTGCCATGCTTTCACCTCCGGTGTTTATCATACCGCTGGTTTGCGCAATTCGGTAGGAGAAAACAGGCAAAAGGGTCGACATGTATGCTTGCTTTCCCCAAATTTTATTTACTCATCCTTATTAACCTCCACCCGTAGTAGAATCCCCTCATGTCCGCCAAATTCGAACGCCTCAAAGCCCAATTCTTTGCTTACGCTTCCATGCCGCTTATGCAGCAAGGGTTTACCACCGGCCTAAAAACCATTATGAGCGCCTTCCTCGGTTATGCCGTGGTGGGCGTGCCCCTGCTCTGGATCATTTACCTGGCAATCGTCAGTTCGGACGGTATCGAAGGCAGCATCATCGTCATCATTTTGGCTTCAGTTTTCGTCACGCTGGCGGCGGGTGCCATCCCGGCACTGCTGCTCGGTCTGCTGACCGGCACACTCCAGACCTACGTGCTGCTGCGGGCACGCGGCGGAATAGAGAAACGCCGCTTTGTGCTTTTCAGCCTGGCCGCCGCGGCACTACTCATGCTGCTGCTCAACCTGATCGTCTGGCTTACCTTCGTAGATTTCGGGGACTTGGCCGGACTTAGTTTTCGGCAGTTGTTAATCGAAATCTTCCCTATACTGCTGGCCTTGTTTTTTCCCGG
>JAFGRA010000046.1 GCA_016935415.1 Anaerolineales bacterium | reverse complement strand
GGTGGAAAGCGTTTGCTTGCGCCGCCGTGGGGCCTTCAGGGGCACAAGGCTAATCGATTTAAAAAACCTGTTAAATTACCTGCATAGCCAAACAGAGGGAGGCAATCAACATGAATGAAAATGAAACGCCCACGGCGGACACCGTGGGCATAATAACCAACTCAAAATTAACTAATGTTATGAATAATATAGTATCTTCTGCCCAGGAAGGCAATAAAAATCCATCTAAATTACCGGTCCATCCTATTATCTGGTATAAGGCTAAATACCCAGAATTGGCGGCAATATACGGTGAGCCTTTAAAGATTATACGTGGCGCTAGGAAATCAGTTGCGGGTGGCGGTTATTATGTAGCGGGCATTAATGAGGACTTCCTAGCCGCAACTCTCGGATCCCGAGGATCGCCGCAAGAACCTATCGTGTTCTATGCTCCAGAAAATGGGTTTTATCAATACCAAGCCGAGCATGGAATTTATCACCCGATCAGCGAGGATGAGATAAAGGAAATGCTTAGCGCGGTGATGCTGCAATGCCATCGGGCCTGCCAGACTCACAGTTGTAACTCTTCAGAGTTGGCCTTTAAAAGGCGCGAAGAAAAGAACCTTTGGGGAGTGATAAAGAAGGCGAAGGCGATTCTTAAGGTCGAGCAGGATTTCTTTGCGGATGACTACACAGAGCTACTGCCTTGTGTCAACGGGGTGTTAAGGTTGAGAGACCGCCACCTCATGCAGTTCGAACCACAGTATCAATTACGCCATAAATTGTCGGTTCCATATAGGCCAAAAGAGAAATGCAACAAATTCCTCGACACCTTGCTCGATCGTGCACTGGATCTGGAGGATATCGAGTTGCTGCAACAATGGTGTGGGATGCTCCTGACAGGAAAAAACCACGCTCAAATGCTGCTCATTCTAACCGGCACTGCGGGCGGTGGAAAAGGGACAATCGTTCGCGTGCTCCACGGGATACTCGGAACGGGTAATGTAGGTATGCTGCGGACACAACTACTTGAAACCCGTTTTGAAATCGGCAGGTGTTCTGGAAAAATGTTGCTGTATGGATCTGACGTAAATGAGGACTTCCTTAATCATCGAGGTGCATCAATGATAAAAAGCCTTATTGGCGGCGATCCCCTAAATGCGGAATTCAAGGGCAGCAATAAAACACCTGAAATGGAAGGCTGCTTCAACATGATCTTGACCTGCAATTCCCACCTAAAGATTAAATTACAGGGCGATGAAGAGGCCTGGCGGAGGCGATTACTCATTATTGAGTTGCACAAAGAAAAGCCCAAATGCCCGATTTACGATCTTAGCGAACAAATCCTGGAGCATGAAGCCTCGGGGGTGCTGAACTGGATGATCGAGGGTTACAGGAAAATCCGTAAAAATAGAATGGTGATCAAGTTGACCTCCGACCAACAGAAGCGCGTGGATGACATTCTCCTGGAATCCGCAAGCGTTGAGGTCTTTGTTCGCGAATGCATCGAAGAGGATAGCGAATCACAATTGACAGTGGAGCAGATGCGAGCTGGTTATTTAAGTTTCTGCAAGAAACGAGGATGGCGATCCGTGCCGGAAAAGGAATTTTCGAGCAGGAGCGAGGGGGCTGTGGTACGGGAACTTGGCCTGCCCAAACGACACGACATTATTGATGACATCGGAAATACTCGGCGCGGATGGAAGGGAATCCGCCTGAACAATGCCTCAGCGGCGAAAAGCCAAGAGAATACGGACACTTCGGACGCTTCTTTAGCGATTAGGAATATACTGAATGAGAGCTAATATTTTGGATAATATCAAAGATATATCCTTGGTAGCGTCCGAAGCGTCCGGAGGAAATAAATTCTCATTGCATTTAATTTGCTGACCGCTATCATCCCCCGCTAGGCATAGTCCCTTTGGAATCAAGGGCTTACTAATGAACAGGTCAAGGCACTTGGATGCCATACCGAGATCATCTCTTCCGATGGCTGCGGTGGTAGAAGATCCGGTCGATAATACCTTGTGATATGCCAATATTTGCGTGATGCAAAACGTTGTTGCCGCCCGATTATCTGGCGATTTCTGAATGATAACCTTCTGCCCAAGTGATGTAAGTAACATGCCGAATCGATATAGCTGGCAGGCTGGCGTTTATGTGGAAGCAGGCCGCTACCGGGCCGACCTAAGCGCGGGATCATTGAAGGTCACCGAGAGCAGGATTATCGCTGATTTGCTGCTTCGCGGTGTAGATGAAGCAGAGTGGAAGCAGGCTACATTAAAGAACAACCTGTTAAGGGCCAGAAATCCAGAGACTGCAAGGCGTTTGGCAAGACTGATCCGCCAGCGGCTGGAAACCACGTCGCCGGAACTGTGGCGGATGGTTCGAGACGGCACCATGATCGTCGCCACGCACGCGTTGCTGGCAGCGGCGGTCAAGCACTGCTACCTCCTAGGCGACTTCCTGGACCTGGTGGTCCGCGACCAGTATCGCCGCTTTGCCAAGGCCCTGCACAAAAAGCTCTGGCGCGACTACGTGGAGGACTGCCGGGGGCGCGATCCGCAGATGCCACAGTGGCACGAGTCCACTATCGATCGGATGAGGTCGTCCGTCTTTCAAATCCTGGCCCAGAGCGGATACCTCAAGGACACCCGCACGATGCTGCTCCAACGGGTGCATATCACCGCCGAGGTCATCGGTTACCTGGAACGAAACCACGAGGATTACGTCCTCCGCTGCATCACCATAGGCACATGAGCGACCAACTCACAGCGCGTTTGAACCGCATCCTGCCCAAGCTCACCTCCGATGAGCTGCTGAGTGGCAGCGGCCTCGGCAACGAGATCGGCTTCTACGTCTTCGATTATCCCGCCGAGGAGGAGTTGCGTGTCCGCGAGCACATCCAGTTCCTGCTCGACCACCTGCCCAAGTCCAAACCGGGCCTCCGGGTCAAACATGTAAACCTTTTTGATCTGGTCATCGACTACTTGAAGTCTCGAAACCTGCTGGATCGCGCCATCGAGATGCAACGCGCTCAGGGCGACGAAGCCGTGTTCAAGGCGCTGAGTGCCCCGCTGCACGAGTCCCGGCTGGCCCAGGTCTTCGCGGACGCGGCCCAACCTGGCCAGCATGACCTGGTGCTCGTGTCGGGCGTCGGCAGTGTCTGGCCGCTGCTCCGGTCGCACGCGCTGTTGAACAATCTCCATCCCGTCATGGGCAACACGCCGCTGGTCATGTTCTATCCCGGCAAATACGACCAACTCACCCTTCAACTGTTCGGCATCCTCGAAAGCCGAAACTACTACCGGGCGTTCAAACTGGTGCCATGATTTCCAGGAGCCAACCATGAGAGTCAAAGAATTATTCACCCGCGACATCAACCGCCCCATCAACGGGGTCGTGAAGGCCGAGCAGCTCGACGACGGCGTGGTCTGGCAGGAACTCGATGAGTTCGTCGTCACCAAGGAACTGGATCAGCACCTGCGCCGGTTCTTTTCGACCTACACCGACGCCCTCGACCACCCGCACGATCCCACCATCTCCGGCAAGATCGGGGTGTGGATGTCGGGATTTTTCGGCTCCG
>JAFGRA010000400.1 GCA_016935415.1 Anaerolineales bacterium | reverse complement strand
CGTCTCGGTAGTGATGCCGCCTTGTACCTGGATGGTGCCTTTGAACGTTGCTTTGAAGGGGGCGATGTATTTCTCCAGTGCATCCAGGGAAAAACTTCCACCGGGTAGGTTGGAACGAGAGCCGGTACCGGCGGCCTGGAAGGTGAGCATACCCACCTGGGAGAGTACCGGCTTGAGGAAATCGAATACTTGATCGGGTGGTTTGGGGGGCAGGTTTTCCGTACCCACGGTTTCAATCACCGGGCTGGGCACGGCACTCATCTCGGTGATACGCGCCATCAATTCGATCAGCGCGCCGCGGTCAGGAACGGCGTCCAACTGGAAGCACACCGCGCCTACGCCGGTGTTCTCGTAGGCGCGTAGGCGCTTATGGGGAAAGGTGGTCAGCAAGTGCAGGTTAAGGTAAGCATCCGCCGTTTGCACCAGTTTGTTGAGTTCAGCCACGAAGGCTGGGGTAAATACCATTGTGTTGATCTCCGGCCCATTGCCGCCGAACCCACCGTATTCTGGGTAGTTGATATCGATGTGGAACGTGCGCACCTTGTGATCCAGCAGGGCACTCACTTGGGCGTGGATACCGGCTTGCAATTCCCGCAGCGGCTGCTTTTCGAGTTGCCCATCGACCAGGGTGACCAACGCCGGGTTGATCTTGATCGCCTCCCCGGCCAGGATTTGGGCGCGGGTGGGGTTGGATAACGTGCTGGTATGGTAAAAATCTCTCGCGGACATAAATACCTCTAAATTTATTCGATAGAATGATTGTATTTTGATTCCAATAGATAAAACAATAAATCCTGTTCAGGCGTTTCGATGGAAAAGTGGGTAGCCAGCATGGATAGGATTTGGGCGCGGTGATCGGTGGCATGGTTGGCGATATGCAGCAGTAGTTCCCAGCGGCGGCTTTCGGCCTCGATCCCGCGGGCGGGGAAGGCGTAGGGTATGCTTTCGTCCAACTGTGCCGGATCGAGTGTGGCGATGTAGGCCATGAATTCAACGCGGGCTTTATCCCAAATTGCCTTAACGCTGGCGTGCGTTGGAAAATCCCCAAAAACCAGGTGTGCGTTCACCGGGATGCCCTGCAAACGCTGCATCCAGCGCCGGTGGCTGCTGATTAGGTGGATGACCTGGTTGCGGATCGAGCCGCGTGAATAGCCCGTGTCAGTGGTGAATTGGGTATCGGTCAGTTGCTCGATGCGCTCCCAGACCAGCTCGAAAGCCCAATAATCGTATTCGAAAAATGTACGGATCATCTCCAGGGACATGCGGATACCTCAATTATTTATAAGGTTGCGCTGCGGCTCCAGAATGCCGACTCGTAGTGCTGCAAAACTTCATTGGCAGTTTGCTTGCCGGAAGCGACTTCGATGGCGACTTTGTACAGCCGCCGCCCGACTTCCGCTAAAGATTCGCCGTCCAGGACTGCCCCGGCGTCGAAGTCGATGATGTCGGCCATGTTGTTGGCGGTCTGGTGGTTGGTGGCGATCTTGATTACCGGCGTGACCGGATTGCCGGTCGGGGTGCCCAGGCCGGTGGTGAAGACCATCAGACTGGCTCCGCTGGCAGCCATGGCTGCGGTTGAGGTCACATCATAGCCGGGTGTGTCGAGCAGGTGCAGGCCACTTCCGGTGAGCGGTTGGGCGTAATCCAGCACACCCATCACCGGTGAGGTGCCGCCTTTCTGGATCGCCCCCAGCGATTTGATCTGGATGGTGGTCAGGCCCTCGCGTACATTGCCGGGGGAAGGGTTTTCGGCCAGGTGGGTGCCCGACTGGCGGGCGTAGTCCAGGTAACGCTGTACCAGTTCCAAAACTTGGGTCGATACCTGCGGGTTGGCGGCTCGGGCCGCCAGCAGGCGTTCGCCGCCGAACATCTCCGGCACTTCCGGCAGCAGCACACTCGCGCCCTGCGCAACCAACAAGTCGCTGAGCACGCCTACGGCCGGGTTGGCGGTGATGCCCGAAAAGCCATCCGAGCCGCCGCACTCGGTGCCCAGCACCAAGGCCCCGGCCGGGACCGGTTGGCGTTGGGCGTGTGATACCTCCGGCATCAACTCCTTGATGGCATCCAGCGCAGCGCGCATGAAAGTGTCCTCCGCGCCCGCCTGCTGGTGTTCCAGGTAGACGACTGGTTTGTGCGCTTCGCCGACCACTTGCTGCAAACGCCGGATGGAAGTTTTTTCGCAGCCCAGGCCGAGCACAAGTACGCCGCCCACGTTGGGGTTGTGGATGTATCCGGCCATGTAGTCGAGCAAAGGCCCGACGTCGCCTTCCTCGCCGATGGCGCAGCCGGTGTCGTGCTGCAACAGCGTGATATCGTCCACGCCCGGGTAACCGGAAATGATATCGGCCGGGACGGTGCTGGTGCCCTTCATATAGTCCAGCCAGGGATCTTCGCGTTCGTAGCCGTAGGCTTTGCGGGCTACACTCACGGCGCGCTCGGCCACCACCTGGGCGCACAACACACTGTATACCACCAGTAAATAATTGCGTGTACCGACCTTGCCATCCCCCCGCCGGTAACCCTGGAAGGTGGTTGGTAGGTCAAAAAGCTCGGGTGGCTGCCAGGCTGGCAATTCCGGCAAATTCGCTTCGAGCGTCTCTTGCAGCGCGGCCAGGTTTTCGGGGGTGGCGGCCTCACCGCGCTGCACGGCGCGGCGCGTCTGGCCGGCGGGCATGCCGTACAGCCGGGGGATGGCATCCGGCGGCAGGTCGCGCAGGTAGACTTTGTGCTTGGCGGGCACGGCGCTCAACAGTTGTAGGGTCTGACTCTCGACCGTGATCGCTTGCCCGGCTGCCAAGTCCACCAGCGCCACGGCCATATTGTCGGAGGGATGAATTTTCAATATATCAGTCATTGGTTGATTTCCAGATTTCGGGATGAACAGATTATACCGTTTCTTGAAGGTATTTAAAAAGATGAGGCGTTCGTGTTCCCCGCATTGAGCCGATGCAGACACTTGATTGCTTTTCTTGATCGAACTGGAAGCCTATAATTAGATGGATTGAGGAGGATCGAAATGTTACAAAAACTATTTGACCTCAATGGCCGGACCGTGCTGCTGATCTATCTCTTTGTAGATGTAATCTGTACGGGGATGGGGATGGGGGTGCCATTCTTCAATATCATGTTCGGTTTTGTGATTGGTTGGTATCTGGTAGGTAGCTTTAAACGAAAAAATCTGGAATTGGGGGAGATACTCCGCTTGACCTTTCGCTGGGGAATACTGACCCCTGGCTTTACCGGCTTGATGATGCTGGTGCTTTGGGTACAGCTAATGCAGGTATTGTTTAAGCCGGGCTATGATTTGATCGAGACCGGTATTCCGCTGATCCTGTATGATCCGTTGTTCAGTTTTATCGGCTGGGAGATCTGGATGATTTTGCTGTCACCTTTTTTCCAATTCCTGACCACGCTTTTTAGCGCGAATGTGTTTTTGATCGTATGGGAAAATGGGCACAGAGAAGAATACCTGGCGGCGTATTGCCCGCCGCATCAAGAAACGCCGGGAGAAGATCGAGCAGGGCATGTCTCTCTGAGCGAGTGCCCTAATGATCCAATAATTGTTCATCCGGGGGACAGGCTTCCGCGGCGGCTGCGGCCATCTCAGGAAGCGATGATGCCGATTTGAAGATGCGCTTTTGCAGCCAGAAGGCAACGTTGACCAACCCGATCATCACCGGCACTTCGATCAATGGCCCGATGACGGCTGCAAATGCCGCCCCGGAATTGATCCCAAAGACGGCCACGGCCACGGCGATTGCCAACTCGAAATTATTGCTGGCTGCCGTAAAAGCCAGCGTGGTGGTTTTGGAATAATCTGCCCCAACCAGTTTTCCCATCCAGAAAGAAACCAGGAACATGACCACGAAATAGATCACCAGCGGGATGGCGATGCGCACCACGTCCAGCGGGATCGAAACGATCAGATTCCCCTTGAGGGAGAACATGACCACAATCGTAAAGAGCAGCGCGATCAAGGTGAGCGGGCTGATCCGGGGCACGAAAGTTTCCTCGTACCAGGCATTACCCTTGACGCGACGCAACACCAGGCGGGTGACGAACCCGGCGATAAATGGGATGCCCAGGTAAATGAAGACGCTTTTGGCGATCTCTCCAATCGTGATCTCCACCAGGCTGCCCTGCAACCCAAACCAGGTTGGCAGCACGGTGATGAATACGTAGGCATACACGCTGTAAAAGAGCACCTGGAAGATGCTGTTGAAGGCCACCAACCCGGCGGCGTATTCACTGTCGCCTTTGGCTAACTCGTTCCAGACGATCACCATGGCGATGCAGCGCGCCAGGCCGATCATGATCAGCCCGGCCATATATTCCGGGTAATTGCGCAGGAATAGGATTGCCAGGCCGAACATCAAGACCGGACCAATAAGCCAGTTTTGCACCAGGGATAACCCCAGCACTTTCCAGTTGCGGAAAACGTCGCCCAATTCTTCGTAGTGTACCTTCGCCAGGGGAGGATACATCATCAAGATCAGGCCAATCGCAAT
>JAFGRA010000399.1 GCA_016935415.1 Anaerolineales bacterium | reverse complement strand
TCAACGCCGCCAACCATCCCGGCTCCACCGTCGTATCCGGGTTGATAAACGCCAGGTACTCCCCCTGCGCATACTGCGCCCCCAGGTTATTCCCCCGCGCAAAACCCAGGTTCCCCCCACTCTCGATCACCCGCACCTCCGGGAACCGCTCCCGCAGAAACGCCACACTCCCGTCACTCGATTCATTATCCACCACAATGATCTCAAAATCCACATCCCCCGTCCCCCGCAACGACCCAATACACCCCTCCAGGTAATCGCGCCCATTCCAATTCACAATAATCACACTTGCCCCCTTAGATGCCCCCTTCTTTTCTACATTCTCCTCCCCCTGCAACAATGCCACATCCGCCTCTGCCGCCAGCATTATTGCAAAACCCGATCTTTTTCAGGCTCCAAAAACTCCAAAATGAGTGCCCGCACGCTATGCAGGATTACCCCGGTTGAGATCAGCAGCATCCCAATCACCGATAACAAAACACTAATCATCGCATACCCGGCTGCTAAAACCTGCGTGCGGCTAAAAATCTCTACGACTTTCAATCCCCAGAAGAAACCTCCCAGAAGCACTACACTCCCCGAACCGCCAAAGAATAACAACGGCCGGTATTGTCCTGCCATTTTGAGAACACCATTCAATACTCGCAATCCCTGGCGCCAAACCGACCGCTTAGGCTTTTCGTTGTATAGAATAGTGATCGGGACATCAAGTACTTTGAGATCATGCTCTGTAGCAATGAACTGCATTTCGGATTCAACTGAAAAACCATCGGAATTGAAGGAAAGATAACGAACGGCGCGCGGTGAAAAGGCGCGGTAGCCGCTCTGCGAGTCGGTCACCCTTGTGCCCGAGGCCCAAAAAGTGAGCAGGTTGAAAACGCGGTGTCCCCAGATACGATGCGTTGGAACTTTGCTGCGATTGTCCAAATATCTCGATCCAATCGCAATATCCGCTTCGAAGCGCAGGATAGGAGCAATTAATAAAGGCAATTCCATGGGCACATGCTGCCCGTCGCCATCCATGGCAACCACAACATCGGGATTGTATTCCAGGGCTTTCTTGAAACCAGCGCTCAAGGCCGCAGCCTTGCCACCATTTTCTGCCAGGCGCACAACTTTCGCTCCGGCCGCTTCTGCAATTGTGGCGGTATCATCATCCGAACCATCATCGACAACAATAGTAAAATCGGCGAAATCACGCACTTGCAGAACCACGGAGCCGATCAAGCGGGCTTCATTATAGGCGGGAATAACCACCACCACGTTAAAATTTACCGGCGTTTCCTCAGCCAATTGTTTACGTGGTTTTGTATCCGGTGAGATTGAAAAATGTGGATTAACATTCATAACAATTCCTTCTACTACGCTACCTACTTTCAGATACCTGCATTATATGAATAAAATCGGACAATAAAACGGTTAATTCCATAAACATTTCAGAACAACTACTGCAATTGTTAAGCCAGGTTAGCATTCTAGGGTAAAATACGCTCCGGCAACTTGCAGCCAAATTTATAATCGGGAAAATGATTATTCAATGACAAACAATGACCTGGCTCCACACCGACGTATCATGACTGCATTCGGTTCGGCTTTCGAAGTTGTGATCCGAACGCTGGCAAAACCGCTCTACACCTATAAAGTCAACCCCAAATGGATCGAAATCAAGGAAATCGAATTGACCCTGCCGCGCTTGGCCGCAGAATTCGATGGGTTTCGTTTGCTACAAGCTGGCGACTTCCACATGGGCACCTGGATGACGGAAGAACGCTTCAAGATGGTGATCGATCTAATTACCCAACAACAAGTCGATGTGGTGGCGATCACCGGCGATTACGTCAGCCACAACACTGACCGGCACGAAGATGCCATGATCGCCGAACTCAAAAAACTCACTGCGACCTTCCCCACTTATTCTGTACTCGGCAACCACGACCATTGGTCGGGAGCCGATAACGTTCGCAGAATCATGTCCGCAAGCGGGATTGTCGAACTGCGTAATCAGGTACACACACTCCAAAGAGGCGGGGCCCAACTACATCTGGCCGGGATCGACGATATCTGGGAACATAAAGAAGATTTGGATCAAGTCCTGGGAATGTTACCTGAAGATGGCTGCGCCATCCTGCTCTCGCATGAGCCGGATTACGCCGGTGTCAGCGCACCGACCGGGCGTTTCGACCTACAAATTTCTGGGCACTCGCACGGTGGGCAGATGGTGCTACCCTTCATCGGCCCACCCATCCGCGTGCCGGGCGGAATCAAATACCCATTAGGCCAATACCAGATCGAAGACATGGTGCTCTACACCAACCGCGGCCTGGGTACCAGCACGCTGCCGATCCGCATCAACTGCCGTCCCGAAATCACGATCTTCACGCTCCATTCGGGAGTAAGCTCAAATGAGTGAGCACAAATTCACCCGGCGTTCCTTTCTAAAGTTATTTTTTGGCTCGGTGGTCGGCAGCACAGCCATGGGTTTCGGTGGATATAAGTACGCCAGCCGCGTTGAGCCGGACTGGGTAAAAGTTGAACAGGTCAAGCTAACACTGCCGCGCCTCTCCCCCACATTCAACGGCTATACGATTGCCCAGATCAGCGACATCCACAAAGATAAATGGATGACTCCGGCACGCCTTGACCCGATCATTGAAAAGGTCAACGCCCTCGAAGCAGATACGATCGCCATCACCGGAGACTTCTTTTCGGTAAATCCCAGCGTATATTACGACGAAATGGTGGCCTCGTTGAGCAAGCTAAAGGCCAAGGATTTCACGATTGGTGTACTGGGAAACCACGATCATTGGACCGACCCGGTAACCGTGCGCGCCGTCTTAGAGGACAGCGGGGTCAACGATATCAGCAACACACTCAAAACCTTGAAAAGCGGGAACAGCCAACTGCACTTCGCCGGTGTGGATGATTATTGGGTGCGCGAAGCCAGATTGGATCTGGTTTTGGAGCAATTACCTGCCGACGGCTGTGCCATCTTGCTGGCCCACGAACCAGATTTTGCCGACATCAGTGCGCCCACCAGGCGTTTCGATCTGCAAATCTCCGGGCACTCACATGGCGGGCAGGTCAATATCCCCATTTATGGACCACCGATCACACCCCAGTATGGCGAGAAATATCCAATCGGCTTGTATGAAATCGAAGAAATGCTGCTGTATACCAACCGGGGTGTGGGGGTGATTCCGCCGCGCGTGCGCTTCAACTGCCGCCCTGAAATCACCCTATTCAAGTTACTCTCCCCCAACGCGTGAAGACTATATTTTCAACTTGGGCGAAGCGTATGGGCGATAGATAAATAAGTACACCAACGCGATTCCCATAAAAACGACCACGCCCATTACCACCCCCAACCCAATCGCAAAACTCAGCGGCTCTATCGAAATATATAAAAGCGCCAGGGTCAATCGGAGTTGCAGATCCGCAAACCAAAGTGGGTCAAGATAAGTCCAAAGCCAAAATGTCAGGAAGAATGCCAACATGCCAAAGGCTGAGAAGAACAGCGGAATGGCAATATCGACAAAGCTCAGGCGGAATTTAAGCTGCGCAGCTTGCTGCAGCGTGCGCGTCACAAAACCCTTTGGCAAGGCCGCAAAAGGATAAGATTCAATCGCTGTGTCGATCATGCAGTCATAACGTTGTTCATCATTCATGAGATTTCCTCATACGCTTGAATAACACCACGTAACTGTTTCCTGGCCCGGTGTATGCCGGTCTTCACCGTGCCCAACGGCTGGCTGGTCACTTCGGCGATCTCAGCATAACTCAACGCCTGTAAATGCCGGAGTGTGATTAATAGTTTATACGCTTCTGGTAAATTGTCAATCGCGGTGTGGATCTGCGTGCGCAATTCTGCTGATAACAATTCATCCTCCGGCTGATAGCGTTCTTCCGGTAATTCCAATTCATCATCCGGCTCGAGCAGCGACAATTCCTTGCGCAAACGAGGTAAACGATCGTAGCATAAATTGGTCACAATGCGGTATAGCCAGGTGCGAAAGCGTGCTTCGGCGCGAAACTTCTTGATATTCTTCCACACGCGCACGAATGCCTCCTGCGCCAGGTCTTCCGCGTCCTGCGGATTCCCAAGGATACGCAAAGCAAGATTATAGACGTACTGCGCATTTTCATTGACCAATTTTTCAAATGCAGCCGAATCACCTTTTTGCGCGCGTCGGATAAGCTGCGTCTCGTTATCCATCAGGATGAATGCATTCTCCTCTATGTAGGTTAGACCGCCATGCTACCAAAAAAGTTTCAGGCAAATGCCGCTGGGCAATTACCCAATACCAAACCCCCTCAATTATAAATTGGTTCCTGCTTGCTCAATGAAACTTTTTGCCGATTTTACCGTCAAACCCTATAGAAACACAAAATGGATAAGGAGCAGCATATGAACAGAAAATCGCTGATACTGGCCGTAGTTGGCGTGGCCCTACTCGTAATTACCGGGCTTTGCGCGCTGACTGCATTTGGTACCTTTGCCTGGTTCAGGCAAAATGAAGGCTTCAACCAGGCCTTCGTATCCTGGAATACCCGAGGAACTGTAACCGAACAACGTACATTCGATATCGAATCGTCCGCCAAATTGAGTATCAACACCGAATCCGGTGACATCGAGGTGAAAGCCGGTGACACGGACCAGGTTGAAGTAGAACTGGTCAAGACCGCCTGGCGTGCCGATGAAGACGAAGCAGAAGCGGCTGCCAGTGAACTGACCATCGACGTGGTTGAAACCCAAAACGGGCTGGAACTTACCTTTGAGACGCCTCCCCAAAATGGCCCTTTCATGTTTGAAGCGCATCATCTCGACAGCATCGACTTCATCGTCACTGTTCCGGCCGAAATCGAAGTGCAGTTAGAAACGCGTGATGGGGATATCGATCTGAATGGCACAACCGGCTTCGCAGCCTTGATCTCCTACTTTGGTGATGTATCCGTCCAGAATCTGACCGGATCGCTCAAAGTTGATGACCGTAACGGCAATATTACCCTGGTTGGGATCGAAGGCGAGAACATCGGTGTGACCACCTCATTTGGCAAGGTCGAAGCCGAAGACATCATCGGCAACGATGTGTCCTTGAATTCCGAAAACGGTAACCTCACCATCGAGAACGTAACCGCAAAAGACAAGTTCGAAATTGAAAGCCGTTTTGGCGATATCGACATCGTCGACCTCACCGCTGGTCCGGTAAGCCTTACTACCGACAACGGTAACGTTACCCTGGAAGACAGCCAGATCGACGGCGCGCTGGAAATCACTTCCCAGTTCGGCAACTTTGAGGTTATTCATGTCGATGCCGATAGCTACACACTCAGCTCACGCAATGGCGGCATCACATTGCAAGGTGCCCATGGGGAACTCACACTCGACTCGGACTTCGGCGATATCGAAATCACCGATGCCTACAACGCAACTCTGGATATTTTCGCTCGCAATGGGGCAGTGGAGTTTACCGGTGAACTCGACCCGGAGGCAGAACATATCATCGAAGGTGAATTTGGTGATTTCACCATAACCATTCCGTCAACCAGTTCTTTCGACATTGCCTTAGAAACCGAGTTTGGTGATATCCAAACGGATTTCCAGATCACCGTCAGTGGTGAAATCAATGAAGGCAAAATCACCGGCGAGTTGAATGATGGTGGACCATTACTGAAGGTATTCACCCGCAATGGCAATATCACAATCTCAGAACTCATCGTTGAAGAATAAATCAATCATAAATAAGGAGAAGTAAAATGGAAGTTTTCGAGATTTTTGGAACCATATTCGGTGTATGTTCAGTCTCCCTGATCTTTCTGGGCGTTCCCTTTGGCTTTGCGGCCTACGTGCGCCGCCTGCGCCACAAGGAGATTCTTGAAATGGCCGAACGCGGCCTGGTCAAAGTGCCGCAAACCCGCAACGGCAAGGACACCTTGCGCTGGGGCATTGTGATTACCGCCCTGGGGATCGCACTTTGCCTGGGTCTCTACCCCATCGGCTGGGCACTTAACACCGGTTTCCCGCTGGAGTTCGGCCCCTGGATGCTGATCGGGTTGCTGCCCACATTCTTTGGCATAGCACTGATCGCCATCTACCTGACCACCCGGGAAAAAGAAGATGCTAAAGAAGAATCCGAAGTTATGGAAATGGAAGAATAATTTCCTCACCATCCCAGAAAAAGCGCTCCGGAAAAACCGGAGCGTTTTTTTCTTGTCTTGGCTACCCCGCCGACTTGCGCTATACTTACATCGAACGAACCCATTACTTTACTATTCACGCGGAGGATAAACCTAGAATGAAAGCCTTGTTGGATAAACTTGCCCTTAAAGATGTCAACCCCGGTGCCTGCTACGGGCCGGATAAGTGGATCGAAGACCCGCAAGGAAAAGAACTCATCTCGTACAACCCAACCACGGGGGACCCTATCGCCAAGATCATCCAGGCTACGCCTGCATCCTATGAAACCATCGCCAACGCCGCCGACACGGCCTTCAAGAGCTGGCGCATGGTTCCCGCCCCCAAGCGCGGCGAAGTGATCCGCGACCTGGGCAACGCCCTGCGCGAGATGAAAGAACCGCTGGGTGAACTGGTAACGCTGGAGATGGGTAAGATCCGCGTCGAGGGCGCCGGCGAAGTGCAGGAAATGATCGACATTTGCGACTTCGCGGTCGGGCTTTCACGCCAGCTTTACGGCCTGACCATGCATTCCGAGCGCCCCATGCACCGTATGTACGAACAATGGCATCCACTGGGTGCAGTTGGCGTAATCACCTCTTTCAATTTCCCCACCGCGGTGTGGGCCTGGAACTCGGCCATCGCCGCCGTGGCCGGAGATACCATCGTCTGGAAACCCTCCTCGATGACCCCGCTAACGGCTGTCGCCACACAGCACATCGCCAACCAGGTGATGGCCGACCACGGCCTGGAAGGCATCTTTACCCTGGTAATCGGCTCCGGCCGCGACGTAGGCGAACTGATGCTCAACGATGAACGCCTGCCGTTGATCTCCTTCACCGGCTCGACCTCGATTGGCCGCCACGTTTCCGAAGCTGTCGCCCGCCGCTTTGGCAGCACGATCCTGGAATTGGGC
>JAFGRA010000398.1 GCA_016935415.1 Anaerolineales bacterium | reverse complement strand
GGGAGAATCCCGCTTGATAAAGGTGAAATTCTGTTGCACAGCATCCGCGGTGCCAAGATACCAGTCTGAATTAAAACGTGCTTTATAAGGTGTCAATATTTTGATACCGCCGGTAAAATCACGATTCAAATCCCAGGGCGCTCCGGCACCAATGTGTTCGATTAACGATTGTGGACGGTACTGCGCCAACACCATTACATCGAAAATCCCTGAATTAACACAGTTTGAGAGGGCAAAGTCGATAATGCGATACTTACCCGCAAAGGGCACAGCGGGCTTGGTCCGTTTGGCAGTTAGCACGCCCAAACGAGAACCTTCTCCCCCGGCAAGAATAACAGCGCGAGTTTTCATGGCAAAAACGAATCAGGTGCGGGTGCTGATTAAACGTTGGTAGAGTTCAAAATATTTCGAGGCCGACTTCGTCCACGAGAAATCCTGTCTCATGCCGTTTTTCTGCATAGCCTGCCAGGCTTCCTTATTACGATAGGTATCCAGGGCGCGCTGGACGGCGGTAACAAAATCTTTCACTTGTGGTTTGATGAAGACAAAGCCGGTTTCACCTTCTGTCACGGTATCGTGCAGGCCGCCGACAGCGCGCACCACCGGGACACAACCATACCGCATAGCGATCATCTGCGAGAGCCCACAGGGCTCATAGCGGGAAGGCATCAGAAATATATCGGCGCCCGCATAGATCTGCCGGGCCAGCCTGGAATCATACTTTGCTGCGATACGCACGCGCTCAGAGAAATCCTTTTGCAACTTACGCGCAGACTCTTCCAGTTTGGGATCGCCCGTCCCCAGAACGACGGCCTGCCAGGGCGTATCAACTATCCTGCGCAACCCATCGAGCACCAGGTCGATGCCTTTTTGTGGGTCCATACGCGAGACGACGCCAAACAAAGGGACAGCCTGATCGGCCACGAGACCAACCTGTGTGGCAAGAGCTGTTTTGTTGGCTTTCCGCTGGTCAAGGGATTCGGCCGTGAACTGTGCCGCAATATCCTTATCGGTAGTCGGGTCGAAGCTATTCACATCCAGGCCATTTAGAATACCGGTGAGGTTTTCCCGGCGGGTTTTCAGGAAATCCTGCAAACCAGACCCATAGTCTTTTGAGAGCATCTCGTCCGCGTACGTCGGCGAGACAGCTACAATCGCGTCAGCAGACCATAAACCCAATGGCAGCGGCTTGAGTCGCGCCCAATCCGGCAGGTCAGTCTGGGCCAACGGGATGTCATACTTTTCAAGTACATTGTGTACATCAGGGCCTAGAAAGGGCAAATTATGCACTGTGATAAGTGAAGCCGGGCGCGGTTGCCCCTCCTGCCAATGCTGTACCAGCAAGCCGTAGGCGGTCAATGCTGTATGCCAGTCGTTGGCATGGACAACATCAGGATACCAGTTCAATTGCTTTGCCAATCCGAGCGCGGCCAGAGAGAAAAAAGTGTATTTCTCACCATCGGTTTCAGAATTAGAGGAATACACAGAGCCGCTGGCATCTATCGGCCCACCGCCAATGAAATAGACTGGCATTTCTTCTAATATTGTCTCAAAAACCTCGACAAGAATCTCTTCGCCATTGCGCCTTAAAGTGAAGGGGGGCAATGAATGCAGGGAGGTTATATTGGAACGTATGACCGGGTGAAAAGGCAAAACCAGACGCACATCCAAGAGCACCTCCCCGGTCAATTCTGGGGACAGCGCCCTCAACGCCCTGGGTAATGACCCTGCGACATCCCCCAGCCCGCCAACCTTTACAAACGGATCGGCTTCCGCAGCGAGAAAAAGGACCTTAAGCGTCTTGGACATCTCCTCTATTGTACAACGAAACTCGTTTTCTTAAGCAAAACGGGAGCATTCAAATTCTGTAGAATTAAAACCAGTCTGAACAAAACCACAAAGTCTCAAAGTCCCACCGTTCGTGCCGCGAGTAAAGGCGGCAGCCGGTGCGAGACGGCAAAGCCACGAATTTTCCTTTGTGTTTTGGAGTCTTTATGACTTGGTGGTTCCCCTTACTGCTCGAAATCAAAGTCAGATACACCTGCATCGATCAGGGTTTTCCCACCGGTTATGGCGCCAAGATATAGATTACCATCTTGCAAGGCAAGAAAGCGCCCCGCATCCACCCAGCGAACCGTTCGATAGCTTTCCAATACGATTTCCGACGGTGGTCCAGTCACATCACCCAGGAAGGTGCGTGCAGGGTTTTCCTGGGAGTAGACAAAGTGTTTCGAATCCGGCATCCAGCCCAATGTACGGACATTGCCGGCTGGCTCGCCATAGGGCCTGGTTGCACCACTGCTGTCCATTAGATACAGCGACTCTTTGCCATCCCCCAACTTCGCCACATAGATGACATAACCGCCATCCGGCGAGAGAAAGGGCAAACTTTCAGTAGGTGAAACCAGCGCAAATTTTGCCAGGCTCGCCGCCGTGCCGTCGGCAAAGATAAACAGCAACTCCCCCTGTCCAGTCTCGGTTTGCGGCGGGATGACCGTTTTGAACCCAAACGCATCCGGCGACCAGACTATTTCGGGGTAATAACCCTGGGGGACGGCAGGGTAAGTAACCACAGTGTTTGAACTGGAAGCATTCAAATCGATCACATCAATATGATCTCCTGTAGAAACGGCCAGTAGCGATCCATTCGGCGCAAACCAGAGCGCGCCGCCTGCATCCCCTAGTGTTGCCAGCAGACGCGCGTCCGTGCCATCCATGCGCACCGTCCAGACTTCGCGCCCGCGTATAAAGGCCAGCAACTGACCGTCCTTCGAAAGGCGCGCAGTGGACATGTCGCCGGTTCCGGTTAGCTGCGCCTTACCGCCTGCCTCCGTCCAGGACCAGAGATTCCCCTCGCGGATGTATACGACACGCAAGCCGGTTGGGGCGGATACCGTTTGCGGCATCCCGCTTTCAGGTTCAGTTGGAAGGCTCTCTTCAGGTGCACGGTCAGGCTCGGGCACCGGGGATGTCCCTGTGATGGGAGCAGGTTCCGACGCAGGAAGCGGCGCTCCCGGAGGGGTAGGTGTCGTACTGCCACAGGCTACGACAGCATAGATTAATGTCAGTAAGAAAAGCAAATATCGTTTTATCATTCTTTCTTTTGCATCCTGTATAGGGTTTCTTACGATTCTAACGTATTCAATCTGATTTCGTAGTATGGTAAACTAACTTGGGGGCTGGAGAAGGCCTCCAAATTCAATATCGAGGGAATGAATGACTGAAGCGATTACGGTTGGTCTGGCTCGCATGCACGTCGAATTCGGCGAACGCCGCGATTTTTTGCCTCCCCTGGTAGCCGATTTGGAAAAGCGCGGCGCACAAGTCTTCCTAGAGTACGGCTACGGCTCGGGTATGGGCTATACAGAGGCAGATTATCAAAAGCTTGCTCCAAACGCCAAGTTTGCATCCCATGAGGAAATTTATCAAAAAAATTTTGTTTTGGTTTTGCGTTGTCCTTCTAATGAGGACTTAAAACTGATACAGCCCGGCTCGTGCCTGGTTTCGATGTTGCATTACCCCACCCGCCCACAACGGGTTGCCCTTTTGAGATCTCTGAAGATTGAAGCCATATCGCTTGATTCACTCAAAGATGATACCGGGCGTCGCCTGATCGAAAACCTGAAATCCGTAGCGTGGAACGGCTTGGAAGTCGGCTTCCAGATCTTGCACCGCACGTACCCGGCTCCCGGATTAGAGAGCGCCGGGCGCGGCCCCATTCATGTGACCATAGTAGGGGTCGGCGCAGTAGGGATGCACGCTGTCCAGGCAGCCAGTCGTTACGGAGATATGAAACTCTGGCAGACCTTGGCCGAACGCGGGGTGCCAGGGGTTCAGGTGACAGCTATCGATTACGACCTGACCGACCGGGAAGAGATTATGAAAGAAATCCTGACTCACACCGATATTCTGGTTGACGCCACGCAACGTCTGGACGCAAGCAAGATCGTGATTCCAAACGAATGGATCGGCGTGATGCCGGAACATGCCGTGTTGGTCGATTTGTCCGTAGACCCATATGATTGCTCGGTGGACCCGCCTGAAGTCAAAGGTATCGAAGGCATGCCACAAGGTAACCTCGATCAGTACGTTTTCATGCCGAACGATACGGTCTATGACCGTATCCCAGAGTGTGTTTCGACCAGGCACCGCCGCCACGCGGTTTCCTGCTATTCGTGGCCGGGCATCCATCCAAAACAATGCATGGCCCTTTATGGCGAGCAGATTCGCCCAATACTACGCACCCTCATTGACCGGGGCGGTCTGCAGAATATCAACTCACATGGCCGCTACTTTGAGCGCGCCATCGGGCGCGCGTTGCTCTCTCAGTGGGAGAGTAACGAACTTGTCTCAGTGTCAAACAAACCTGAAAAGGAAGATAAAGGATGAGCGTACCAAAAACCATCGGCTTTCCCCGCATGCGACACGAAGCGGGTGAGAAACGTGTCTTTTTGCCTGAATTCATACATTATCTGGTAGAACTTGGTACCCAGGCTTACATCGAAGAAGGCTATGGCGCGCGTTCAGGATTCAGCTTCGAAGATTACAAGCGCGCCAACCCCAACATTCACATGTGCAGCCGGGAAGAGGCTTTCCAGAAAGATATCACGTTGATTCTGCGCTCTCCCAAGCCGGATGAGTTCCAACTGCTCAAGCGCGGCGCTACGCTCATCTCCATGCTGCACTATCCCACCCGGCCTATCCGCGTCGCCCGCTTGAAGAAATTGGGCATCAAAGCCATCTCCCTCGACAGCATTGCCAACGACGATAACATCCGCCTGGTTGAAAATATGAAGGCGGTTGCCTGGAACGGCCTGGAAGCAGCCTTCGATTGGCTGGAAAAGATTTGGCCCGGGCTGGTCCGGCCAGACAAAAAGCCCATCCAGGTGCTCATCATCGGAGCTGGCATGGTCGGCAAACACGCCGTGGAAGCAGCCACTAAATTAGGTAATATAGAACGCAACTACGACCACATCGCCTCGAACGGACCGGGGGCTGCCGCCCTTTCGATTGGCCGCAACATCGCCTCCAACGCCGCTACGATGGAAGCGCTTTTCCGACAGGCGGATATCCTGGTCGATGCAACTCAACGAAGAGACTCGAGCAAGCCCGTCGTTCCGAACAAGTGGATCGGCTGGTTGCCGAAACATGCCGTCATTGTTGACCTGGCGGTAGACCCCTACACTCTGGATGCGGACCCACCCGTTGTACGCGGCCTTGAAGGCATCCCACAGGGCAACCTGGACCAATATGTCTTCCCCGCTGACGACCCGAAATGGGACAGCCTGGTGCCTGCCTCGATCCCCTCCAAGCACCGGCGTACCACGGTCACATGCTACTCCTGGCCGGGCGTACACCCTGAAGCCTGTATGAACCATTATGCCAGACAGCTAGAACCGCTCGTGTATCACCTGTTCAAAAAAGGATACGATGGTATTTCTATCTATGGAGACTACTTCGAACGCGCCTTGTATCGCGGCACGCTCAAAGCCTGGTTGCAAGGTGAAGCCGATGCGGCCATTGCTGCACAAAAAGGGTCAGAATAAGAGCAGGACTTTCGCTTATGCGGGCAGGAAAGCCTGAATTCGTGGAGCAGCCAGTTCTGCCCGCAGGTAATCACTGAGTAAATCAGCT
>JAFGRA010000397.1 GCA_016935415.1 Anaerolineales bacterium | reverse complement strand
GCATCCTGCACCACCTGGCAAACAACGTGCACGATCCCAACAGCGTGGTGCTGATCGTTTCCTGGCAAGCGCCCCATACGCTGGGCCGCCGCCTGGTCGAAGGCCAGGAGCACATCAAGATCTTCGGTGAGACCTACAAACGCCAGATCCAGGTGGAAAGAGTGCGCGGTTTTTCGGCCCACGCCGGGCAGGACTTGCTGTGCGATTACGCCCTGGCCGTCAAAGACCAGGTCAAGCGCGTCTTCCTGGTACACGGTGAGGAACGCGGTGCCAACGGCCTAATCGAGGCCTTGGGTAAGAAGGGCATGCACGTCGTTTCCTTCCCGGAAAAAGGTTCGTTGGCGGAGCTTTAGAGAAGTTTTGAATTAGGGGATCGTTTAGGTTGCAAATTACAGATTAGAAATTGCAGGTGAGGGACTTTTCAAGCATGGCTGCGTGGTAATTTTGGATATAATTAAGAGGATGAACCCGGCCGTGTCTTTCGACCACCAGGAGGGCCACTGGAAATGAAACTCCGTAATCTCGTTCTCGGCATAATTCTGTTTGGCTTGATCCTGCCACTATCTAGCGCTCACCCAGCCCGCGCTAATGCTGCGCCGCCCCCGCCACTTCCAGCAAGTAATATTGGCCCTGGGGAAGAACAAACTATGGTACAGATGGTGTCTGAACGAGTAGAAATTGAGGTAACCGGGGAACAAAGCGCATATATACATCACCAGGATGGCCCATCGAGTTACTATGAAGAATACGGCTACGAGGCGCGAGTGAACGCTGCCTACACAATGCACAACAGGGGGGAGAAAGACGAAAGTATCGCAGTACATTTTCCATTAATGTATCTTTATGAGTATTTAGGGGAAGAATCAATCGTTCGTGATTTTCACGTTTTTGTTGGCGGACAAGAGTTGAACTGGGTTCACGTAGAATATCATTATTCGGATTACTTGTGGGCCAAATTCGATGTGACTTTTCCGGATGGCAAAGATGTTGTCATAAAAGTCAATTACAAAACGCATGGTTATGGACAAACCTGGGCGGAGGATCAAGAATTCAACTATATACTGGAAACCGGGGCAGGTTGGTATGATTCAATCGATGAAGCTGATCTCATTTTGCGCTTACCCTATCATGCCTCTCCTGAAAATGTATATAACTATCCAGAAGGGGCCGAATTCGTTGGTCCTGAGGTGCGCTGGCATTTTGAGGGTTTGGAACCAACATCAGATGATAATTGGACTGCTAAAATTGTCAGGCCCGCTGTTTGGCAAAATTATATAGATGCGCAGAAGAAATCCGAGCAGCGCCCCAATGATATAGATGCGTTGGTCGAATACGCTTGGGCATGCTTTCGTTTATCGACAAATCCTTATATTTATTATAGTTTGTCCGAACATAATGGGTATCTTTTTGAAGAATGTAAAAATTTATTCAATCGCGCGGAAGAATTAGGTGCGAACAGCCCGGATTTCCATACCGGAATAGCACTGGTTCTATATATGGATTACGTATTTAGTGAGGAAGACATCTATTATTCATATGTAGATCACATGTATCGGTATTATGGAGATGAAACTTATGATTACATCGATTTAAGCTCTCCCTTGATCCAGAAAGCACTCAAACATATTGATAAAGCCTTATGGATTGATCCACACAATGATCTAGCTCAACAGTTATTTTTTGATATCGACACTGCCACTACAATAGATTTATCAGAGCCAGGCCCATCCAAGACGCCTACGCTTACACTTACCGAAAAACCCGCACGCACGATCACCATCACACCAACCATAACCACCTCTCCCACCAGCACCCCTGCGCCAACCAGAACCTCCACCAGCACACGCACAAGCAAATCTTCGCTGCCCCCAACGCGCACGCGTACCCCCGCTATAGTTACGCGCACGCCAACGCGCACTTCAACGCCACAGCCTGAGGTCGCCGGAGACAACAATGCCTGGCTTGTGGGCGCAATTGCACTGATTGTGTTGATTGCCTTGGTCGGCGGCGGGTTTGTGTGGGTCTGGGTAGAAAAGCAGAAAGCATGAAATCCCGCAACCTTATCCTTGGCATCATCCTTTGCAGCTTAATTCTCTCTGCATCAGGCGTTGTGACAGCCTATGCCGATGTTGGGCCGCCACCTTCACCAGATGCAAGCAACATTAGCCCGGGCGAAGAACAAACTATGGTGCAGATGGTTTCTGAACGCGTGGAGATCGAGATAACTGGAGATTCAGGGGTCTATTATCAAGAGCCACAACCCCTATTTTATGGCTCCGTAACAGGCTACGAGGCGTTGGTGAATGCATCCTTTACGATGCGTAATCGTGGGGAAGAAGATGAAAACATGGCCGTTCATTTTCCACTCACCTATGGTGTGAAATGGGAAGAAGAACAGGAATTCTCCTATATTCGTGATTTTCGGGTTTTCGTAGATGGCCGGCAGCAAGAATGGACTACAAAAAAATATTCCTATTCAGATTTTACCTGGGCGGTATTCGATGTAACCTTTCCCGCCAATAAGAACGTCATCATAAAAGTCAAATACACAACCTACTCAGTCATCTGGGGCTGGCCGTATGAACCCTCATTCAAGTACATCCTCGAAACCGGAGCAGGTTGGTACAGCTCAATCCGTGAAGCAGACATTATCTTAAAAATGCCCTACCGGGCAACGATTGAAAACGTGTTTGAATACCCGGCAGGCGCTGAGTTCACCGGTTCGGAAGTACACTGGCATTACGAAAATCTGGAACCGACATCCGCGGATAATTGGGAAATCAAACTCATCCGGCCAGACGCGTGGGCGGATTATATCAACAAACAGAGAATCGCCCAAAACAACCCGAGCATTGCAGACGCCTGGGTAGATTACGGCTGGGCATGCTTTGATTTATCAATCAACGAGAACAAATTATGGTTCTTTAATGAAAATGGTGAACATTTTTTTGAGACATGTACAGAGATATTCGACTATGCAGAAGATTTAGGCGCGAACAGTGTAGATTTCCATACCGGTATGGCTTTATCCTTAGCTTTCGATCAGGCATTAAAAGAAGCGGATCATCCTTATACCAATATAAACTCGCCGGCAATGCAAAAAGCCCTCTTTCACATCGATCAAGCATTCCTGCTTGATCCTGAAAATGACCGGGCTTGGAGCGCTTACTACAACATTGAGTACTTGACCAATAAAGATTTACCAGAGCCAGGTCCTACAAAGACTCCCACACTTACACCCACGGAAACACTCACCCGTACAATCACAAACACATCAGTTTTCACACGTTCTCCCACCAACACGCTTACGCCGACCATCACCCTCACCTCCACATCCATACCAACGCCAACGCGCACCTTTACTTCACCCCCACCTACGCCACAACCGACATCCACACCCGGCCCTACAGCCACCAAACCACCGGAAGTCAAGCCAGACAGCGGCCCTTGGATTGCAGGCATGATCGGATTGATTGCATTGATTGCCCTGATCGGCGGCGGGTTCGTGTGGATTTGGGTGGAAAAGGGGAAGGCATGAAACTCCGCAACCTCATGCTGGGTATCATCCTTTGCAGCTTGACCATCTCCGCATCCGGCGCGACGAAAGCCCGCGCCGATATTGGTCCACCGCGACCGCCAAAAGGGAGTGGTATCAGCCCTGATGAAGAAACCACCATGGTGCAAATGCTTTCTGAAACAGTCGAGATTGAAATAACTGGCAAGATCGGAATCTATGAGGCATATTGGGAAGATAGAAATTACCCGGGATATGAGGCGCTGGTAAATGCCTCGTTCACCATGCGCAACCAGGGGGATGCTGAAGAGCAGATGCTCGTACATTTTCCAATGAATTTGTGGTCATTCTATAATGGGACTTTGATTCAAGATTTCAGAGTCTTGGTCAACGGGCAGGAATTGGATTGGACAACAGCGCATTATTCAAATTCTGACCTTACATGGGCAATATTCGATGTGACTTTTCCTCCACAAAAGAATGTAAATGTAAGAGTGTGATATACAACCTATTCGCCATCGTGGCCTTGGCCATACGAGCCTGAATTCTTTTACTTCCTCGAAACCGGCGCAGGCTGGTACGGCCCAATTAAAAATGCAGATATTATCTTGAAAATGCCCTACAGGACATCCACCGAAAACGTGTTTGAATACCCAGAAGGTGCCGAGTTCATCGGTTCTGAGGTACGCTGGCATTACGAAAATCTGGAACCAACGTCTGATGATAATTGGAGCGTCAAAGTAATCAGGCCTGGGATGTGGAACTACTTTAGCAATAAACAGAAAGTCGCAAAAAATAACCCGGACGATGTAGATGCCTGGGTTGAGTATGCTCTGGCATGTCACTATTTATCAATTAACGATCATAAAGACTGGATTTTTTCCGAAAATGGGGCTTACTTCTTTGATTATTGCAAGCAGGCATTTGCCCATGCAGAGGAACTAGGCGCGAACAGCGTGGATTTCCATACGGGCATAGCGTTAAATTTATATCTTGATGAGGTGTTAAATAGAACGGGATATTATAATGTGGACATAAACTCACCCTCGATACAAAAGGCTCTCTTTCATCTCGATAAAGCGTTATTCCTAGATTTTGAAAATCATCTAGCCCGGGAAATCTTCAGTTACATTGAATTTTCAACCGGCAAGGATTTGCCAGACCCAGGCCCATCCATAACACCTTCACCGACCCGGACCAAAGTGCCCACACGCACAATCACAAAGACTCCAACAGCATCTCCTACAATCCCCAAAAATATACCGGCAACGATTACCTCCTCTACACCTACCTCCAGACTAAGAACTCCGACCTTGACTGCTACTTTCACAACAACTACAGCTACACTCACACCATCTCCAATCCCCGCAACAGCTACGCCCTTGCCGCCGACCCCCACCCCGCAGCGAGAAACCGAAGAAGGTAGCAACCCCTGGGCTATAGGCACTGGCGTGATCGCATTGGTTGCCCTAATCGGCGGCGGGTTTGTGTGGGTGCAACAAAGCCGCCAGCAATAGCGGTAGAATAGGGGACATGGAAAACAGGCAAAATACAACCACCGACTTGAATTCCACCATTCCCCAGATCAGGGATGAGTTGGGGGCGTTCTTTGGCGCTTTGGACAACGAGATCGCCAAGTGGACGGGACAGGAAACCCGCCTGCAAGCATTCTTCCCGCCTATCCAGGCCGCGCTTACCGGTACCCTGGGCACACAGGCTGAACCCGTACAAACCTTCCACACCGGCGTCGCGGATTACACTGCCCTGCTGGTAAGTTTGCATGCATCCGGCGAACCGGCAGAAGTCATCGCGGTGGGGGTCGGCTTTCTGAACTGGCGCATGTACCTGCTGCTCAATTCCTTCTTGCTGGCCGTCCAGGAAGCTGCCCAAAAGTTTTCCCCGGCAGAGGTTGAGAAAATCGAGGCCTACATCCGCACCAGCTACTACACCCCATATTTCTTCACACGGCTGGTGATCGATACCGGGGATGTACTCAATTTACTTGCGCAGGATATCCAGCAGCTAGATGCTGCACCGCATGACAAACGCGGCCTGCTGGTTGCCATGCGCATCAAAAAGGGCCTCTATGCCACCCTGATCGAAGAATATTGCCCCACGCACCCCTTGATCTACTATTTCGTTAGTGAATTGAATTCCGGCACCGACAACGCCAGGATCGAAAACATTGCTGTCATCCGCGCTCGCCTGACTAATCTCCAAACCCAGATCCGTAGATTGTACGCGGCTGAAATCAGCACCTACTAGGCTTTGCAGTAATACCTGAAAGCTGACGGCTGAACGCTCCCCTATGAAAAATATCCGCTGGCCATACATCCTCAAGATCGTGGTATTCACCATCCTGGTTACGCTGGTCGCCATCGACCTGGGCGGGGCGTGGCTGTTCGTCAGTGCGCTGACCGGCGGCCCATGCGACTCCTTTCCCGACCCACCTACAGCCTGGGGCAGCTACATCGACACCACCATCACCACCCACGACGGCCGCCAGCTTCCAGTACGCTACTATCCTACGCAGAACGGCGCGGCAGTGATCGCTATGGGCGGCATGGACGGCTCAATTGGCAATGCGCTGCCCTCCATCGAACCACTGCTGGAAGCGGGATATGGGGTCTTGCAGGTGGGCAGCCGCCGCTGCGCCCAACCGCGCGGCCGGGTTACGCTGGGGTATAACGAAGCCTTCGATGCCGTCCAGGGTGCGGCCTTCCTAATGGAACAGCCGGAGGTCGACCCGGAGCGCATCGGCATTTACGGCTTTTCGATGGGCGGGGTATCATCCATCCGAGCGGCAGCGCGTACGCCGGAGATCAAGGCGGTGGTGGCGATGGGCGGCTACCACAACCTGGGGGAGGATTTTGTTGAGGGCGACCGGGAAACGCGGGTCGGATTGCCCAAGTGGGTCTTCTTCCATACCATTGCGGCGGCCTATCGCCTGCAAACCGGCGTCGATCCCTGGCAAAGCAGCCCCATCGATGACCTACCTACCATCAGCCCGCGCCCGGTGCTGCTGATCTATGGAGAAAACGAGGTCACGACCAACCGCGGCCGGGAGCAGTATGCAGCCGCCCTGGAACCCAAAGAGTTGTGGGTGGTACCCGGCGCGGGGCACGGCAATTATCATTTGGCCGCCCAGGAGGAATTCGCCCAACGCCTGGTGGAATTCTTCGATGCAGCTTTGTTGGGGGAATAATTTGGCACCAGAGAAGACATAAAATGATGATTCTGGCGGCCACGGATCATCATGCTGATGATGACGTCGCCCCTACGACAATAGCATTTATTGTACAACAAATCCAAGGATAGCCTTTGACCCCATCGCCGAGTCCGTTTAGAATGGTATTACTTCCTATATAAAATTCTACGCACAAAGAGGTGAAACCATGCAAACTCCCCAGAAAGAAGTCATCATCCCGACCGGTGGCGCCAAGCCACTAGCGCCCTACTCCCCCGGCATGCGTGCCGGACAGTTCGTATATACCTCCGGCCAGATCGGCCTCGACCCAGCCACGGGCAAACTGGCTCCCGGCGGCGTGCAGGCCCAAGCCAAACAAGCTCTTGAAAACCTCAAAGCCGTATTGGAAGCCGCCGGTGCTTCGCTCGAATCGGTCGTCAAGGTCACCATTTTCATGCAGGACATCGGCGATTACGCCGCCATCAATGAAATCTACGGCAGCTATTTCACGGCCGATCCTCCGGCGCGCTCGGCCGTACAGGTCGCCGCTTTGCCCGCCGGTGCGCTGGTCGAGGTCGAAGCCGTCGCCCTGGTAAACGCGGCCTAACTCAACCTGCTGCATCTAATCCAAGGATCGTGAGGCGCATGCCCCAGGTATCCATCATCATCCCCTGCTACAACGAGGAAAAGACCATCGGCCTGCTGCTGGAGGCGATCCACGCGCAGACCTACCCGGCCGCGCAGATGGAGGTCGTCATCGCCGACGGCATGTCCACGGACGGCACCCGCGCTGAGATCGCCGCTTTCCAGGCAAAACACCCGGATTTGGCTGTGCACGTGATCGACAATAACGCCCGCACCATCCCCGCCGCACTGAACCGCGCCATTGAAGCCGCGCAGGGCGAAACCATCGTGCGCCTGGACGCCCATTCCGTGCCCCACCCGGATTATGTGGAACGCAGCCTGGGCGGGTTACAGGCTGGTAAAGGCGCAAACGTCGGTGGGGTGTGGGAGATCAAGCCACGCGGTGCAGGCTGGGTGGCCGAATCGATTGCGATTGCCGCCGCCCATCCGCTCGGGGTGGGCGACGCCAGCTACCGCTACACCGATAAGGCCCAAAGCGTGGACACTGTGCCCTTCGGCGCTTACCGCAAGGACTTCGCGCTCGGGATCGGCGGCTACGACGAGACCTTACTGAGCAATGAGGACTACGAATTCAACACGCGCGTGCGCCAGTCCGGCGGCGTGGTCTGGTTGGACCCGCAAATTCGCTCGACCTATTTCGCCCGCCCTAGTTTTTCAGCACTGGCAAAGCAATATTGGCGCTACGGCTTCTGGAAAGTGCGCATGCTGCGGCGTTACCCGGAGACCATCCGCTGGCGGCAGGCGCTGCCACCCGTCTTCGTACTCAGCCTGATCGTACTGGGCCTGGCCGCGCCCTGGCTGCCGCTGGCGCGTTTGCTTTTTATGTTAGAAGTGGTATCATATAGCCTGATCCTGCTTGCCGTGGGCACGCAAACGGCGTTCAAAAATCGAAAACCTGCCACCATGATCGGTGTCCCTCTGGCGATTGCCACAATGCACATTTGTTGGGGGGGCGCTTTTTTATGGAGCCTGCTCACTAAAAAGTAATCTACTCTATGCAAACTCCCGGAACAAACCCACGATGAAACCCCCATCGAATGCGCAAAAGTCTCGCCGCTGGCGCTTGAGGATGGGGGAGCGGCGCGTGCTGCTCGTGGTGGGCGATCTGCTGATGGCGGCCGCCGCCCTCCTGATCGGTTTATATTACTGGCAGCTCGGGCAGGAGATCGAAAACTTCGTTGATTTCCTGATCCTCCGGCCGGAGAAGTGGTTCTTCCTGATCCCAATCGTGTGGCTGCTGCTGCTGGTCGACACCTACGATACCCACCGCGCTTCCAACTGGCAGGCCACCGTGCGCGGCGTGACCACTGCCGCCTTGATCGGCCTGGGCATCTACATGTTGGTGTATTTCACCTCATCGCCCGGCTCCCTGCCCCGGCGTGGTGTGGCCGGTTTCGTGGTTACCGCTTTTCTGCTCACCCTCTCCTGGCGCTTGATCTATATTCAAATCTTTACCGACCCGCAGTTTATGCGGCGCATCTTGCTGGTGGGGGCGGGCAGCACCGGCCAGGTGCTGCTTCAAGTAGTCAATGACCTGTGGCCGCCGCCATTCTACCTGGTCGGTCTGGTGGATGATGACCCGGATAAGATCGGCTCAGTGATCGAGGGTTACCTGGTATTGGGGGGGAGCGAAAGCATCTTAGATTTAATCGAGCAAGAAGCGATCACCGATGTGATCGTCGCCATCACCGGCAAAATGAACCCGCAAATGTTCCAAATGCTGCTGGATGCCCAGGAACAGGGCCTTGAGATCACACGCTTTCCCACCGCCTACGAACAGTTAATGGGCCGTGTGCCGGTGCAGCACCTGGAAGCGGATTGGATCCTGCGCTCATTTGTAGATGAACTCCAGGTAAGCAGCTTCTACGAAATCTCCAAGCGCCTGCTGGACATCATTGGCGGGATCGTGGGCGTGGTGATCCTGATCTTGATCAGCCCATTCATTGCCCTGGCGATCTTCCTCGAATCGGGCCACCCGATCGTCTTTACGCAGACGCGCGCCGGGAAAGGCGGCCGTCCCTATAAAATTTTCAAGTTCCGCACAATGGTCAACGGCAATGGCGCCAACACCGAATTGACCAAAGAAGACGACCAACGCACCACTGCGCTGGGCAGGCTCTTACGCAAGAGCCGCCTGGACGAGTGGCCGCAGTTCATTAACGTGCTGCGCGGGGAGATGAGCCTGGTTGGGCCGCGCCCCGAGCAACCCGAATTGATGGCGCATTTCCAGCGCGAGATTCCCTTCTATCGCGGCCGGCTGCTGGACAAGCCCGGCATCACCGGTTGGGCGCAGATCAATTTCGGTTACGCCGCCTCCATCGAGGAAATGGTCATCAAACTCGAATATGATCTTTATTACATCAAACATCGCAGCATCTGGCTGGACATTTCCATTATCCTGCGCACGGCGGGGACGGTGTTTGGCCTGCGAGGCCGCTAGCATGACAGCAAATTACATAGACGCCCAGTATCGCTTGCAAGCTGCGCCGGATTGGAAGTACTCATGAAGGTGCGCAACCTGCTGCGAGACCAGAACCTCTTCTTCCTCGACCTGGCCCTGGTAGCCGTTTCGGTCGTGGGTAGTTTCTTATTACGCCTGGAACTCTCCCAGCTCTATTTCGATTACCTGCCAACCATTTTCTGGATGTTAGTCGTCGCTCTGGTGGTCAAGCCACTGGTCTACAACCAGTCCGGCCTGTACCGGCGCGTATGGGCCTATGCCAGCGTGCGCGAAATGCGCCTGATCCTGATTGCGGTGACAACCGCTTCAGCGGTGATGGGTGCAATTGTTCTAACGATGTTCCATTTCCAGGTTTTCCACTTCCTGCCGCGCTCGACCATCCTGATCGATTGGCTGGTCTCATTGGGCATGGTCGGCGGCCTGCGCTTTGCCGCCCGCCTGTTCAGCGATAACCAGACCAACGGCAAGCGCGCCAACGGGAAAGAAAAGCACGTCCTGGTGGTTGGGGCCGGAGATGCCGGCGCATTGGTGGTGCGCGAATTACAGCGCAACCCGCAGCTGAACCTTACCCCAGTTGCCTATCTAGATGACGATGTCGATAAACAAAACCACGAAATCCACGGTGTGCCGGTAGTTGGCCGCCTGGAAGACCTGGGCCAAGTGATCGACACCCAGCCAGTCAGCGAGGTCATCATGGCAATCCCCAGCGCGCCGGGCAGCGTGCTGCGCCAGGTAGCCGATATTTGCCGCCGCAAGGGAACGCCCTTCCGCACCATGCCGGGTATCTACGAACTGCTCGGCGGCGTAGTCAGCGTCAACCGCCTGCGCGAGGTAGACATCACCGACCTCTTACGGCGCGAACCGGTCAACATCGACCGCCAGCGCGTCGGGCGCAGCTTACAGAATAAACGCATCCTGATCACCGGTGCGGGCGGTTCGATTGCCAGCGAGTTATGCCGCCAGATCGCGCGCTGGGGCCCGGCAGAGATCACCCTGGTCGGGCACGGCGAGAACAGCATCTTCGAGATCCTGTTAGAATTGAAAGACACGTTTCCATCGCTGGCCCTGCACCCGGTGATTGCCGACGTGCGTGACCGCCAGCGCCTGGAAGTGATTTTCGAACGCTACAAACCCGAGGTGGTCTTCCACGCCGCAGCCCATAAGCACGTCTACCTGATGCAGATGAATATCCCGGAAGCGATCACCAACAACCTCTCCGGAACGCGCAACGTAATCGCCGCCGCCTGCCAGGCCGGAGTGGAAAAACTGGTGATGATCTCCACTGACAAGGCCGTGCGGCCCTCCAGCGTAATGGGCGCCAGCAAACGCCTGGCCGAGATGATCGTGCTTGATGCAGCCCAACGCACCGGCCGGGCTTTCTCGGTCGTGCGCTTCGGCAACGTACTCGGCAGCCGGGGCAGCGTGATTCCGCTCTTCAAGCGCCAGATCGCCCAGGGCGGTCCGCTTACCGTCACCCACCCGGACATCGAGCGCTTCTTCATGACCATCCCCGAAGCCGTACACCTGGTCTTGCAGGCTTCGGCGTTGGGTGAAGGCGGCGAGACTTTCATCCTGAACATGGGTGAACCGGTGCGCATCCTCAATCTGGCCGAAGACCTGATCCGCCTTTCCGGGCTGGAACCGGGCAAAGATATCGAGATTATTTTCACCGGCATGAAGCCGGGCGAGAAATTGAGCGAAGTGCTGTGGGACGAGGGCGCCGAATACCAGCCCACCGATCACCCCGACATCACCCGCCTGCTGGGCGAAGAAATCTTGAGCGGTGATACACTCGAACGCCAAGTAGATACCCTGGTGCAGTTGGCACAGGCAGATGATTCAGAAGCGATTGTGACACAATTGGAAGAAGTGATCCCCGGAGCGGCGATCAAACGCACCGCACCGCCGGATCTCAAATCGATCGTTTAGGTAAGCTTAATACTTAATATTTGTTTTGGAGGATAAATGGACACAAAG
>JAFGRA010000396.1 GCA_016935415.1 Anaerolineales bacterium | reverse complement strand
TCGGAGATCGTCTGGTCGTCGAGCCAAATGAAGCGGAAACCCGCCGCGAGAGCGGCCTCTTTATTCCAGAGACGGCTAAAGAAAAACCCCAGCAGGGTGTAGTTCTGGCTGTTGGGCCTGGGGCCTTCAAAGAAGATGGCTCTGCCCGAATCCCCATGGATGTCAAAGAGGGCGACACCGTTCTGTTTGGCAAATACGCTGGCACCGAAGTCAAGCTCGAAGGCAAGGAAGTAAAAATCCTCAAAGAGAGCGACGTGCTGGCAATCGTCGAATCATAACCCCAGCAGACTGACTTGACTTGAAGCCGCATTATAGTGGCTTACCTTAATTAAGGAGAACTCGAAATATGGCAAAACAACTGGCATTTAGTGAAGACGCCCGCCGCCGTCTCCAGCGCGGCATCGATCAGGTAGCAAACGCGGTTGCCACCACACTGGGCCCCAAAGGTCGCAACGTAGCAATCGACAAGAAGTGGGGCGCACCGACCATCACCCACGACGGTGTGACGGTCGCCAAAGAAATCGAACTGGAAGACCCCTACGAGAATATGGGCGCGCAGCTTCTCAAGGAAGCCGCCACCAAGACCAACGACATCGCCGGTGACGGCACCACCACCGCCACCGTTTTAGCCCACACCATGGTTACCGAGGGCCTGAAGAACGTGGCCGCCGGTGCCAACCCGATGCTGATCAAGCGCGGCATCATGGCCGCGACCGAGGCAGTCGCCGCCGCCATCCTTGAACAGGCCGTCGAAATCGACACCAAGGAAGAGATCGGCAACGTGGCATCGATCTCCGCCCAGGATCGCGAGATCGGTGAACTGATCGCCGACGTGATGGACAAGGTCGGCAAAGACGGCGTGATCACGGTTGAAGATGGCAAGGGCCTGGGCTTCGAAACCGAGTACGTCGAAGGGATGCAATTTGACCGCGGCTACATCAGCCCCTATTTTATGACCAGCCCCGAAACGCAAGAAGCGCTCATTGAAGAACCTTACATCCTGCTGCATGAAAAGAAGATCTCCACCGCACAGGACATGGTTCCGTTGCTGGAAAAATTACTCAACCGCGGCCACCGCAACCTCGTCATTATCGCCGAAGATGTTGACGGTGAAGCCCTGGCAACCCTGGTACTGAACAAACTGCGCGGGATGCTGAACGTGGTCGCCGTGAAAGCCCCCGGATTTGGTGATCGTCGCAAAGCCATGCTCGAAGACATCGCCATCCTGACCGGTGGCACGGTCGTCGCCGAAGCCCTCGGCCAGAAGCTGGAAAGTGTGACCATTGACGACCTCGGCCAGGCCGACAAAGTCGTTACCAACAAGAACGATACCGTCATCATCGGCGGCAAGGGTGACGACAAGCAGATCACTGGCCGCATAGAACAGATCCGCAGGGAAATCGAAAAAAGCACCTCCGATTACGACCAGGAAAAGCTCCAGGAACGGCTGGCTAAATTAGCTGGCGGCGTGGCCGTGATCAAGGTCGGCGCAGGCACCGAAGTTGAACTCAAGGAAAAGAAGCACCGAGTCGAGGATGCCCTGAGCGCGACCCGTGCAGCCGTTGAAGAAGGGATCGTGCCCGGCGGTGGTGTGACCCTGATCAATGCGATGAAAGCCCTTGACGATATTAAGATGGATTACGCCGATGAGCAGACTGGTGTGGCTATCGTGCGCAAGGCCCTGGAAGCTCCCATGCGCAAGCTGGCAGCTAACGCCGGGCTGGATGGCGCGGTCATTATTGAAAATGTGCGCCGTGCCCATAGCGAACAGAGCAACAATAATATTGCCTTCAACGTCATGACCGGTGAATATGTCGATATGATCGCCGAAGGCATCATCGACCCGGCCAAGGTGACTCGCGGAGCTCTGGAAAATGCAGCCAGCATCGCTGCTATGATCCTGACTACCGAAGCACTCGTCACCGACATTCCCACCGAGGAACCCCCAATGCCCGGTGGTGGCATGGGTGGTATGGGCGGCATGGGCGGCATGATGTAATGTAATCATTACCACCGAAAAGCCGTTAGCGTGACTGCTAACGGCTTTTTTCTTCACAAAACTCATTTCACAAAGCATCAGTGGGGCAATACTCCTTATAAACAACAGACTATTGGCCGGAATTTAGCTCCTCTTCAAGCCATTCGAACATCACATCACCAAAAATCCGTTGCCCATTTTCATTGAAATGCGAATCGCACACCCAGTCATAAGGCTCATCTGATTCAATAATTGGTTCGCTCAAATTGACATATCCAGCACCAATCTCCTCACAAAGCTCACGGCTGCGCTCACTGAGGCCTGCAGAACCATTATCAAAGATGAGAAAGGCATCGACTAATATCAATTTCCCACCATCAGCCTGCACCTGATTATTTAATTCCTCAATGATCCGAAAGTTTAGTTCGGCAATTTCAGCAGGCTGAGCGGCAGCAGTCTCATCAGCTTCCTCTGATGCAAATAACTTAGGAGGCCAAACCAAATTGTCAGGCAGAACGCGATTCAATAACCGTGAGCGGGTTCGCAAGTAAATGTACGGATCAGTGGCATAAAATTCCTGAGCATCTTCCTGGCTGTACAATTCGTAGATTCGATCCTCGCCATATTGATGGTCAATCGCGTCCTGGATAGCTTCCTCAAACCGCTCATATTCGAGCGCGGGCACATATTCAAGCTGATCGTTCTCATTGATGCGATATGTCGGGCGAATATTGAGTTTAAAGGCCTGGTTTCGCCTGCTGCCATAATCACGATCAAATGTTCGAACCATGTGAAGATTTGCTAAAAAAATATAGACATAATCCGGGTGATATTGTGCAACATATTCTTCATAGACCATCAGGTATTGCGCCACACTGTAAGCCGAGGCTCCCACATTCATTACCTCTACCTTATCCACATCCGGGCGGTTGAGTTCTTCTGTGAGCCTCTTTTCCAACACCTTACTGGCTGTCTGTTCCAGCGGCACTTGAAGCGCTTCCACAAACGAGTCGCCGATCACAGCAACCCGGAGCGTTCCATCTGGTTTCTCCAATTCCCATTCAACATCGCGAAAACCGGTGCTGTTAGTCTTGACATTCACTCGATATTCCACGCATTCCACGTCATTACCCGCCCAGACAAACTCGAAGTTCGGTACCTTTATCCACCCGACGTAAGGATCAGGCTGGACAAAAAGCACATCATAAATAGGCTGCTCCGGAGACGCGTCCTGTATCAACTTACGTGAGCGTTGTTCAGGACCTTCAAAAAGCCGCACACCACCCTCTAATAGTGCCAATCCCAGCACAACCCCAAAAACGATCCCTCCAGCTCTGGCAAGCCAGACAGGTTTCATCACGGCAATAACAATCAAAGCCACAGCGCCCCAACCTACATATAGCCACACAAAAGCCCCTATGCAGGGTCGCCGATAAGGCAGCAAGAATCCAAACCAGGCAAACGCTATACCAGCAGCAATCACAACACCGAGGATGACTGAAGGTAGAATATCAGGTAGTTCCTTGCCCCGGCCCTTATATATCAATATACCACCCAGAACAACCAATCCCAACGCCACCAGCACCCAGAACCCCACAAAGCCGCCCCACAAGGTAAACAGGTTATAACGACCGGTTTCCAGGGTAGAGCAAAGTGTCAATCGAGGGGTAATGGCAAAGGCCGAGACACCCATCCCCAGGAAGGCGGCAGGCAGAAGAAGGTTGCGAAGGGTAGCTTTCATTAGTTTCTCCTTATCATGCAGGGCAAAAAGCAGACAGCACTATAACGGCTTTTACGGACATGCGCCACAATCCGCCGGACAGGATGTGCAATCCTCGGTCGCATCGCAGGTTCCATCACCGCATACCACTGGACATACCCCGCAGTCTGCCGGACAGGATGTGCAATCCTCAGTCGCATCGCATGTCCCATCCCCACATACCGCTGCACACAC
>JAFGRA010000395.1 GCA_016935415.1 Anaerolineales bacterium | reverse complement strand
TTCGAACCCTGGATTTGGTTCGCTCCCCTGTCGATTTTGATTTCTCAATGGTCGGTAATGTATTGAAGATCGCCAGTGTTTCGACTTCCTCACCGGCCTCATAAAACTGCCGGGCCATCTCAACCGCGACAACGCCGCTGGCAAAAACGCCACCCAGCGAGTAGGGGCCATGCGGCTGAACCTTGCGGACTTCTTTGATAAAGGCATCCGCAACCTCTTGAACCCCGGCGGTCATCATCTGGTCGGTATTTAGCCCCTGCCAGTGCAGCATGTAGAAGGGTTGGTCTTCACCAAGATGGCGGGAGACATTCCTGACTTCAATGACGTTACCGCCAACGCAGAAGAAAGGATTCCTTGATCCAAGCGGGTTGATCTTGACAATGGGTGACCACACCTCGCTTGAGACCCCATCTTGCTCGACCAGCGCTGCCAGTGCCTCGATGGTCGGGGCCTGGTAAAGAGTTGCCAGTGGAAGCCGTTTGCCGAACTCCTTTTCAATCCGGGCAAAGAGGCGCACCGCGAGCAGCGAGTGCCCACCCAGGTCAAAGAAGTTATCACGGACACCGATCTGCTCAATTCCCAATGCGGTAGACCAGATCGCAGCCATGTGTTCTTCGGCGGCGTTTCGGGGAGCGATGTAGGCATCCTCGCTAAGCCGGGCCACTTCCGGTGCAGGGAGCGCTTTACGGTCAATCTTGCCGTTAGAGGTCAGCGGCATCTCATCCAGGAATACGTAGATCGGCGGCACCATGTATTCCGGCAGTCTCTCCATCAGGAAGCTGCGCAGGTCTTCCACCCCTGGCGGTGGGCTTGAGGTCGCTACCAGGTAGGAAACCAGGTATTGGTGTCCGCCGGTTGGTGTCTTGTAGACGGTTGTGACGACTTCACGCACGTCGGGGTGCTTCTCAATCGCCACATCGATTTCGCTTAATTCAATGCGGAGACCGCGCACCTTGACCTGGAAGTCAACGCGGCCCAGATATTCGATATTGCCATTGGGGAGCCAACGCCCCAGGTCACCGGTTTTGTAGAAACGGGCCTCCGGGTCATCCAGGAAGGGATCGGCCATGAAGGCTTTATCCGTCCGTTCCTGGTCGTAGATGTAACCCTGCCCCACACCGATGCCGCCAACATAAACTTCGCCCATCACACCAATCGGCACCGGCTGCAAGTGCGTATCCAGCACGTAAAGATGCATGTTGGCAATCGGGCGGCCAATCGGCATGTTGACGACTTCGAGCGGCGGCGGTTCGTAGACCGCATAGTGGGTCACATCGTCGGAACACTCGGTCGGGCCATAGGCATTGAGCAGCGGAATATTCGGATAACTCTTCAGCCACTCACGGGCCAGTGATGGCGGCAGCGCTTCCCCGGTCGGGATCATCCAGCGCAAAGATTGTAACCGGGGGCGATCCGGCTCGTCGGCAATCGCTTCGACCATGGTGCGCATGATAGACGGCACAGTTTCCAGGATGGTGACGCCGTGTTCCTCGACTTTTTCGAGCAGGTACTTTGGCGCGTGGGCGATCTCATCTTCGTAAATCTGGGTCTTCCCACCAAACACCAACGCTTCAAGGAACTGCCAGACGGAAATATCAAAGCATTGTGAAGCATTCTGGGCGATCACGTCGTTTTCGGTCAGTCCGAGATCGTACATCTTGGCATAGATGTGATTGAGCATCCCGCGATGTTCGACCATTGCGCCTTTCGGCAAACCGGTCGAACCGGACGTAAAGATCACATAGGCTAATTGTTCCGGCCCGACTTCAATGCCGGGATTGCTATCGTCGGCATCACGGTGCAGGATATCCTCAAAGGCAACCAACTGCGGCCTGTTGGCTTTGGGCTGATCTTCCAGCGCCTCTTCTGCCAGTGGAAGGTAGCGCTGTTCGCCAAGGATCATGGCGGCGCGGCTCTGGGTCAGCATGTGGCGGACGCGCTGGGGCGGGTAGGCCGGATCGATGGGAACATAGGCTCCACCGGCCTTAAAAATCCCCAGGATGCAAACCAGGAAATCGATGCTGCGATCTGCCAGGATACCAATGACGGTCTCTGCCTGTATACCGCGCTCCAGGAGTTGGTGGGAGAGCTTATTGGCACGCTTGTTGAGTTCGTCGTAGGTAATCTCCTGCTCCTGGAAAGCTGCGGCGATCCGGTCCGGATGCTGTGCGGCGTGCTCCTCAAACAGTTCGTGGACACGCTTTTCAACCGGGACGGCTTTCTCCGACTGGTTCCACTCAACGACGATCTGATGCTGCTCGGCGGCGGTCATGATGGGCAGTTCGAACAGCTTTTGCGACGGGTCAGCGGCGATACTTTGCAGCATCGTCTCAAAGTTTGCGGCCAGGCGTTCAATCGTTGCCGGATCGAACAGGTCGGCGCTGTATTGGAATCCACCACATAGATCGCTGCCATCTTCGTACATACACAGGCTCAGGTCAAAGTGGGTTGAAGTTTCCTTCAGATCGATCCGCTCTGCTTTTATCCCCGACAGCTCCAGCCTGACGGGAGGAGGATTGTCAAATTCGAACATTACCTGGGCCAGTGCATTACGGCTCAGGTCACGCTCTTTCTGGAACTCGTGCACCAGAATTTCATAGGGAAATTCCTGGTGTTCGCATTCGGCCTGATTTATTTCCGCCGTGCGCATTAGCAGATCGGTGAAGGGTTCGGTATCTGAAAGCTGAGTTCGATGTACCAGTGTGTTGATCAGGGGGCCGATCATCCCCCAGGTTTCGGGTCGGCTGCGGTTCTTGATCGTCACGCCGGTCAGAAAGTCCGTTTGCCCGGTGTACCGGTGGATCAGCGTGTTGAAGGCTGACAGCAATACCACATCTAATGAGGTGTCGTATTTCTCACACAGCGCTCTCAGCGAGTCTACCCAGTCGCCGGAG
>JAFGRA010000394.1 GCA_016935415.1 Anaerolineales bacterium | reverse complement strand
TCGCCGGGGAAGGTGGTCAACAGCGCGCCGTGCGCACACCCCAGATTGACCGCTTCCTGCTCGGATGCGCCGGACAGCAACCCGTAGAAGAACCCCGCAGCGTAGCCGTCGCCACCGCCAACGCGATCCAACACATCCAGTTCGCAGGTAGGTGATTGATAGGTCTTGCCGTTGATCCAGGCAACCGCGCCCCAACTATGCCGGTTGGTCGAGTGTACTTCGCGCAACGTGGTCGCTACCACCTTGACGTTTGGGTATAGCGCGGTCACTTTGTCAATCATACCAAAAAAGACACTTGGATCGAGCTTGGATTTAGCCGCGACCTCTGGGCCGGGGATGCCAAGCCCCATCTGCAAATCCTCTTCGTTGCCAACAATCACGTCAACATTTTCCACGATGCGCTTGAGTACCTTCAGTGCAACCTCGTGACCTCCCCAGCGGTTCCACAACTTGGCGCGGTAGTTAAGGTCAATAGACGTAATAGCGCCAGCGGCCTTGGCTGCCTTCATACCCTCGATGATAACCTCGCCTGTGGTTTCGGACAGTGCAGCAAAAATGCCGCCACTGTGGAACCAGCGCGTGCGGTCACCGAAAATCTTGCCCCAATCGAAGTCTCCCGGTTTGAGCTGGGCGGCGGCTTCGTTACAGCGGTTGTAGAACACCACAGGCGCACGCACGCCATGCCCCCGGTCGCTGTAGACCGTGGCCATGTTTGGGCCGGTCACACCGTTGTGCTCAAAACGCTTGTAGAAAGGGATCACGCCCATCGCGCGCACGCGCTCCGCGATCAGATCCCCGATAGGATAATCCACCATCGCGGACACGATACCCGTTCTCAAGCGGAAACAGTCCGCCAGATTTGCGGCCACGTTAAACTCACCGCCACTCACGTGGATGTCGCAATGCGTCGCCTTCCGGAAGGGGACAACTCCTGGGTCCAGCCGGTGGATCAGCCCCCCCAGTGATACCAGGTCCAATACTCTATCTTGAAGTTCCCCTTCGGGGGATGGTTTTAGGTTCATACCGTATTTCATAGTTTTCCCTCACCTTATATAGTTTTGTGTAAGTCTCAGCAGATCACAAATTTGTATTGATAGTAACCGCTTCAGCGATCTCTGGATGGCTAAAGCCGTTACTACAAACCTAAATTTCGATCTGCTAAGTCTCAGTATATCAAAAATCTGCATTTATAGTAACCGCTTCAGCCACCTTGAACGTAGCCTCACCGTTAAGCTAAAACCGGGTTTAACGGGTCAGCCTCCACACAGCTTGAAGTACCCCACGCAGAAATCGGCGTGATATGCGACCGCGAGGGCCTTTTGCAAAACGGGCGGCAGGCCTTGCTTGATGTTATCAAAAATACGCGGCATAGCGGTTTCTCAGTGTGAAACAAATGTCGGATACAGACTACCTTGAGTATACCCAGATTGCGAGATGCGGCAAACCACCTGGGCAAAACTTACCTCGTCCCCTACTCCAGACAGAAACGAGGGTTTGAGAGTGTTTTTCTATTCCCATGCTATACTAATCCAAATTGCCATCTGGACAGATTTAAGAATTTTGGACACAGATAATGCAGATAACATGGAATATAGATCAAACTGCCCGTAACGGAGTTGAATATTGACGGGATCCATCCGAGTTGTATTAGCCGACGACCACGCAATTGTGCGCGCGGGGCTGCGCAATGCGTTGGCAAACCTGCCTGAATTGGAGATCGTGGGCGAGGTGAGCAACGGCCCTGAGTTACTACAGGCGCTCGAAACGCTCCAGCCGGATTTTCTGGTCGTGGATGTCAACATGCCCGAGTTTGATCCGGTGGTAGAAATGCGCCAGATTTGCCTCACGTACCCCTCCCTTAAAACCCTGGTGGTCAGCGCCTATGACGATCAGGCTTACGTTGTAGGGCTGCTTTCAGTGGGCGTGGATGGGTATCATCTCAAGGATCAACCCCTTTCCGATCTACAATTTGCGGTGCGCAAAATTTTGGGTGGGGATCGCTGGATTTCTGGCCCGCTGATCAACCGGCTGATCGACGAACACCCGGTCGCCGGACATACCGCGGCATCCATGCTGACCCAACGCCAGCGCGATCTGTTGCGTTTGCTGACACTTGGTTACAGCAACCGGAAAATCGCCTTTGAACTGGGATTGAGTATCAAGACAGTCGAAAATCATCTTACGGCGCTTTACCGGGTTATTGATGTGGGAAGTCGCCTAGAGGCGAACAACTACGCCTTGCGTCATCCTGAAGTACTATCCATGCCCGGCTACAGAATGGCCCAAACGGATATTGATATACAAACCGAAGCGAGCCTGTCCGTGCTGGTGGTAGACGATAACGTGCGCTATCGCACGCAGCTCGGCAAGTTGATAGGCAAAGCATATCCGGCGACGTCGCTCTACGAGGCCGACGATTGCGATGAAGCGCTGCAACTGGCCGGACGTGTACAGCCGGAGTTAGCCTTTGTGGATGTAGTATTACCGGAAAAGGGAGGTATCTGGTGTACACGCCAGCTAAAAACTGTTTCACCGACCACTCGCCTCGTTTTGATCAGCGCCTACCCCGACCGGGAATTTCGCCGCCTAGGATTGGATAGCGGCGCGGTGGCCTTTTTGGATAAACGCGACCTCGACGCTGCTACTGTCTACCAAGTTATCGAAGATGTTTTAAATTGCCGTGCCAAGTAGCCGCGCTTTCCATACCGCGCTCCGGTATGGGCGTAACCGCGCTATCGATAGCGCGGTTACACGCGGAAAAGAAAACACGCTATGGAAAGCGCGGCTACATCGGCAGCCACATCAAACGTCGCCGATGGATGGATAAGGGCTAGGAATTTCAATTTGCAACGCCAGTCCACCACCGGGGGGGGATACCACCTGCAAAGTGCCGCCCAATAGAGACACGCGCTCGCTGATGCCCACCAATCCAAAATGTTTTTGTTCCGTCAGATCCACCAGGTTTATCGACTCGGTCATCCCCTGGCCGTTATCGATCAGGTCCACCAGCAAACTGGCGGTAGACGTTCGCTGCAAACTCAGGTTGACGTGTGTGGCGGCCGAGTGCTTGCGCACATTGCTCAATCCTTCTTGAATGATCCTGAAGACCGAAAGCTCGATGGGTTCAGGTAAACGTCCCAACGCCGGGTCCATTTCCAGTTCTACTGTAATACCAGTCTGTTCGGACCACTGGCTCACCAGCGAGCGGATGGCTGCCGAGAGACCGTGGTGATCAATGGTAGGCGGGCGCAGGTCACTGCACACCAAGCGCAGTCCTCCTACGACCTGCCGGATACCCTCGCGGATTTCGGCCAGTTTTTGCCGCAAGCTTTCCTCTCCCACTTCATCCTCGGCCTCCTCCAACTGGTAGTTGTAACTCAGCAGGTCTTGAATGATTTGATCATGGAGTTCGCGCGCCAGGGCCTTGCGCTCAGCTTCGCGCTCAGTGATTAAGCGACGGCTGACCTGTTGCAGAGCCAGGTTTAACTGGTCCAATGCTTCCACCTGGTTGTGAAGCCGGTCAATCAACTCGCGATTCAAGGAGTCTTGCGCTTCCAGATTCTGGCGTAACTCCAACTGCGAACGCCGCAATTCCTCGGCCTGCTGTTGAGCAGCATAGTAATTCTCGAAAGCCCAGATCACCGGAGTCACGCGCTCCTGGCGGTTGGAACCCACAATAAGTTCCACAATTTCACGCGGCGTGGATTCGGAGGTGCGCCGGAAGGCAACCTGACGGCCCTGATACAGCACTAAGACGCGGTCGGTGACAGCAAAGATTTGCTTGAGGTCGTCGCTGCTCATAATAACGGCAATATTCTGGGCCGCGAGAGCTTTAATCCGCTCCAGCAATATCTGCTGGCGTGAGAAACTCAACACTGCCAGAGCATCGTCGAGCAACAACAGGCGGCATGGATGGCTGAGCGCCCGTCCCAGAGCAATAACTTGGCGCTGTTCGGTAGAAAGTCCGGCGGCGCGTTGTTCGATCAATTCGAGCGGTAACTCGAACGCCGTCAACAAAGCCCGCGCCGTTTGCATCATTTTGCCTACTTGTGGCAAGACCGGAAACCAATTTGGGCCGCATAGTTCGCGGCCCAGGAAGATATTATGTAGAATGTCCAGGTCATCAACCAGTTGAAGCTGTTGGTGTACGGCAACAATGCCCAGGCGCTGCACGTGCGCGACATTCTTATGGATGACGCACCTACCATCGACTTTGATCTCTCCACTCGATGGACCAACAGCGCCGCTGAGCAACCGGAACAGCGTCGATTTTCCCGCGCCGCGCTGGCCGACCACACCGATCACTTCACCCGGTTCAATAGCAAAACTCACGTCCGTTAAAGCCGGCACTGCGCCGAAACAGTACGTGAGGTTATGGACACTTAACAATTCCATTTTACGTAAGAGAGCTTTTAATGTATTTTTTCTATTTTCGGGCATAGCTCGAAAATAGAAAAAACTCACACCCCTTTACAAGGCTGATGTTTATTTTCCACGACTCCGAGTAGCAACATCGAAGACGACGGCAGTCAAAAGTACTGCACCTCTGACGACGTACTGGTAGGCGATATCCACATTCATCAAGTTCATGCCGCTGGTCAGTGACATATACACCAATGCACCGATGAGCGATCCCGTCACCTTACCCACGCCGCCGGCTGCCGACACACCGCCGATATAAGCCGCGGCAATAGCGTCCATTTCAAAAAGCTGGCCGGCCGTCGTCGTGGCCGATTGCAAGCGCGAGGCAAACAAGATACCTGACAATGCAGAAAGCATCCCCATCGAACCAAAGACGATAAAGGTCAAGTCTTTAACGTTAATACCGCTCAACTCGGCGGCTTCGGGATTTCCGCCGATAGCGTAGATATGCCGTCCGAGGACAGTTTGCGTGGTGACAAAGTGGTAAACGGCCACCACAATCAGCACGATGACCACCGTCCACGAAAGGCCGTTGTATCCTGAAAGTACCCAGGTAACGAGGCCGATGAGAATCGATATAAAAACCAGTTGGAGGACAAAGATATTCATCGGCAGGACTTCGAAGTTGTAGGCCTGCTTTTTTCGGCGGCCATTGATCTCATTGATAATGAACAAGATAATGCTTACCAATCCAATAATCAGCGTCAGTTTGTGAACTTCGGGTAAAAAGGCACTATCAGGAAAAATGTCGGGGATGTAGCCATTGCCGATGGCATTAAAGGCATCATCTTGAATGATAATGGTGCCCGTACCGGCGGTGACCAGGAGCAAAGCGCCCCGGTAAATCAACCACCCGGCCAGTGAGGCCACGAAGGCAGGGATGCCCAATTGGGCCACCGGGAAGGCCGTAATCAATCCGGCCAGCGCGCCGAGAGCCAGAATCATCGGGATAACCACATACACCGGCAGTTCCCAAAATTCCAACGCAATCGCAGCCACCGCGCCCAGGAAGCCGGCCAGAAAACCCACCGACAGGTCAATGTGCCGGATCACAATAACCAATGTCATACCTACTGCCAGGACTGCAATGTAGCCGGTTTGGTTCAATAGATTGCTGATATTCCGCGAAGAAATAAAGATGCCGTCTGTCGTGATCGTAAAGATCACCATAATTACAAACAAGGCAATATACATACCGTACTCGCGGATATTCTTTCGTATAACTTGGGCTAAATCTTTGAAAAACATGGGGCCTCCTCAGTAGTCAGTTGCCAGATCCATAATAATTTCTTGCGTAGCTTCCTCAATAGGCAGCTCACCAACGATTTTTCCGCCGGAAACGACGTATACCCGGTCGCTCATTCCCAATATCTCAGGCAGTTCCGAGGAAATCATGATGATACTCATGCCCTCCTGGATCAACCGGTTCATAATAGTGTAGATCTCGTACTTCGCGCCAACATCAATACCGCGCGTCGGTTCATCAAGAATCAGCACATTGGGCTTAACGAATAGCCACTTCCCCAGACAAACTTTCTGTTGATTACCACCGCTTAAATTGCCAACTAACTGCTCAATACTAGGGGTACGAATGTTAAGTGAGTCCTTGTACTCAGTGGCGACTTGAACTTCGGCGTTGTTATCCATCACGCCGCGCCGCGCAATTTTGCGCAAGTTGGCAAGCGTAATATTTTGTTTCACATCCTGGATGAGAATCAGGCCATTTCCTTTTCTATCTTCACTCAAGTACGCTACCCCGGCCTTGATTGCTTCTCCGGGATGTCCAAAGTGCATTTTCTTACCGTGGAGAAATACCTCCCCGGAGACATGGTAACCACCTGGGTTTCCGAACAGACTTAAGGCCAGTTCGGTACGCCCCGACCCCATCAAACCCGCAAAGCCCACAATTTCACCCTTTTTGACGTAGAAATGAATGTCTTTAAGAATGTCGCGGTCCAGTTGGGGATGATAGGCGTTCCAGTTTTTCACCTCGAAGACAATTTCCTCTGAGGGATGATGTTCCCGCGCGGGATATATGTTGGTGATCTCGCGACCGACCATGTGTTTAATCAGTACCGGTTCAGATGCCTCACCCGCCTGGTTGTCCAGGGTACAAATTGTTTTCCCATCACGCAAAACCGTGATCGAATCGGCAATTGAGATGACTTCGCGCAACTTGTGCGAGATCAAGATACACGTCACACCGTGATCCCGCTGCTCGCGCAGCAGATTCAACAGATTGGCGCTGTCATCTTCGTTCAAGGCCGCCGTTGGCTCATCCATGATCAATATCTTGACATCGCGGTTCAGCGCCTTGGCAATTTCCACCAACTGCTGCTTACCCACGCCCAAATCCTTGACCTTGGTTTCAGGGTTAACATCAAGTTTAACCCTTTTGAGCATTTCGTCAGCCCGCTTGATCGTCTCATTCCAATCGATCATCAAACCACGGTGAATCTCATGGCCAAGAAAAATGTTCTCGTACACCGTCATCTCAGGCACAAGCGCCAATTCTTGATAAATGATAGCGATACCTGCGTGCTCACTATCGCTGATCCCTTTGAATTCCTGCAATGTTCCATTCAGCAGGATCTCACCGGTGTAAGTTCCATGAGGGTAGACCCCGCTCAACACCTTCATCAGGGTTGATTTACCCGCGCCATTTTCTCCAACCAGGCCATGAATCTCCCCCTCGCGTATGTTAAAACTGACATTATCCAACGCCTTAACGCCGGGGAATTCTTTGGTAATGTTTCGCATCTCTAAAAGAGGAATCATAACGCCTCCGCTTACCGAAAGTACGAGTGTGCAGGGACAGTAATGGCACAGCCACCCACTATCCCCGCACAGACTGTTGGTTAACCACAGTGAATATTATAGTATTTCCACAATGGGATGCAACCTAACTAACCTTCGCATTTGCACCTGCCGGGAAAGCAAAGCTTCCCGGCAGGTGCAAAATCTTAGGGCAAATTCTCGAAATCGCCGGCCGCATAGTATCCAGAATCAATCAGGGCGGATTTGACGTTGTCCTTATCAACCGTGATGACCGCGGATTGGATTGCCGGAACATCGACCTGGCCGTTGTCGTAGGATCCCTTGGAAGCGGGCGCCTTATCCTGGAGCAGCGCGACAGCGGCAGCGATGGCGTCATCGACCAGCATGCGCACATCCTTGAAGACAGTCATCGACTGCTTGCCGTCAATGATGTACTGCACCGAAGCCTTCTCGGCATCCTGCCCG
>JAFGRA010000393.1 GCA_016935415.1 Anaerolineales bacterium | reverse complement strand
GGCATCTGGTCCGGGCGGCAGAAGTGGTGGGCATCGTCCTGGGTGAAGCCGCGCACGCGCAGCAAACCATGCAGCACGCCGCTGCGTTCGTAGCGATAGACCGTGCCCCACTCGGCATAGCGTAAGGGCAGCTCGCGGTAGGAGCGCAGCTTACTCTTGTAAATCTGCACGTGGAAGGGGCAGTTCATCGGCTTGAGGTAATATTCCTGGCCTTCGATATCGAGTGGGGCATACATGCCGTCCTTGTACCAGTCCAGGTGACCGCTGGTCTCCCACAGATTGGCCTTGCCGATATGCGGCGTGTAAACGAAATCGTAGTTGGCTTTCTCGTGCCGGGCGCGCATGAAGTCTTCGACGATCTTGCGCACCATGCCGCCTTTGGGATGCCACAGCGTCAAGCCCGCGCCAACATCCTCGCTGGAACTGAACAAATCCAGGTCGCGCCCCAAAACACGGTGGTCGCGTTTCTTGGCCTCTTCCAACTTCCAGAGGTATTCTTTGAGCTCGTCTTTGGTCTGCCAGGCGGTGCCGTAGATGCGCTGGAGTTGCGGGCGTTTTTCGTCACCGCGCCAGTAGGCCCCGGCCACGTTAAGCAGCTTGATCGCCGAGGGATTGATCTTGCCGGTATCGTCGACGTGCGGGCCGCGGCACAAATCGACGAACTCGTCGCTGCGGTAAATCGAAATCTCCGGTTTTTCAGCTAGCGGTTCCCCATACTCGGTGGAATTGCTGTGCAATTCCTTAGGAGAAAACCAGGGGTTTTCTCCACCGAAACCACCTTCTTCCAGGCCCTGGATCAGTTCCACCTTGTAAGGCTGATCGGCGAACATGGTTTTGGCCTGATCCGCGCTAAGCACTTCCTTCTCGAAGGGCGCATGTTTGGCGATGATCTGGCGCATGCGCTTCTCGATGGCTTCCAGGTCTTCAGGCGTGAGGTTGCGCGGCAGGTCGAAGTCATAATAGAAACCGTCTTCGATCGGCGGGCCGATGGCGAACTTGGCTTCGCCGGGTTCGAACATCTCCATCACAGCCTGTGCCATGACGTGCGCAGCCGAGTGGCGGATGCGGTAGAGTTCGGATTCTTCGTAGTTATTTTCTTGCTCAGGCATAATTCTTCTTCCTTTGAATAATCAGGCACCTAGGCACCTGGTAACGAGGATTTCTGCTTGGAACTTGTTACCCGTTCACTGGGCGCCTGCTCACTCGTTACTCTTTAAACAAAACACGCCCGCACCACTGGGGCGCGAGCGTTGCTCACACGGTTCCACCCAGATTTAAGCAACCTACTGTTTAGTTGCCAATCTCTGTGTGACCGATAACGGGGTCAGCCGGGCACCATACTTGTTACACACGTCTTCGTGTGCCTTTCCGGTTTCCGCTCACGGGGGGTTTTCAACGGGAGTTTCCTGAAGAGACTTTCAGCCGGTGATCCCTTCTCTCTATTGGAACGCTTCCCAATTACTCGTCCCGATCAATGCGTATCTGGGTATTGAATTGTCCTTATTATAAGCCGAACTGTTTTAGAGTCAAGCTGATTACAACATGTAGACCCGTTCAAAAGCAATTTTATTACCTTACATTACAATGCAGCCGCGTTCGCTACCACCGGGCTTGAGTGGCTTTCTACTTCCTGATTGACGCCCTTGACCAAAATCCAGATACCGATCACGAATTCAAAGGGCACGTAAGGCACGTACAAGAAAAATGGCACTTCAATCCCCAGGATCGCCAGTACTGTCCAGATCAGTAAGAAGGAAACCGTGACCAGGCCCCACAAAGACAGCCAGTCCGGCACGATCTTTGCGCGGTAAAGCGCGTAGTAAAACAGGACAGCGCCCACACAAAAGGCCAGCATCATCAGCGTTGAACCCAGGAAATTCATCGCTTCAAAGGTCAGCTTTCCCAAGGTCAGCAAATCGGCCGGGTAGCCCGCGGCCACATAGTCCTGGCTGATGCCCATCAGCGCGAAAGCCTGCATGCGGCTGACAGCGTGCAAAACCCCTTCCAGGAGATAGAACGTCATCCCGACCAACGCCATGGTCTCGTTTTGTTTCCGCAAGGTGAGATAAAGCACGACACCTAAAAAGATCACACCCAGGACCGTGCACATATCGAGCAAAATGCTGGCCCGCATCAGCCCAACATTACCGGCGATCTTGAGCAGCGTGGCATGCATATCGCCCGGTACGAACAGCTTTGGCTGCAAAAACACACCGCTGCTGAAAGATGTCATGAATTGGAGCAAAAAAGCAATCCCCAAAATCCTTGAAGTTTTATTCGTAGAGCGCATCATTCCTCCGATTAGTTATATTCTGGACTCCGTTCATTCTCATTAACGAACAGCTGGGGAGGATTATTCGGTAGCTAATGACCCAAATCATTCCGTTTCCGCCACTTTCTCGATACAATAAGGCGCATGGATACCAACCAGATCCGCGAAATCGAAGACTGCGCCGCGCGCGCCTGGCCACCCGAGATCAGCGAAGCATTGGACGGCTGGCGACTGCGCTATACGCAAGGCGTTACCCGGCGGGGCAACTCTGTATCTCCCAACCACCTGAACAGCGCACTGCCGCTTGCCGCACTGCTGGAAAAGGCTGAAGCTTTCTACGGCAAGCAGAACGCGCCCACTCACTTCCAGATTTGCCCGGCAGCCCTGCCCACCGGCCTGGACGCAGCATTGGAACAGCGCGGCTACACCGCCAGCGCCCACACCGAAGTACAGATCGTCCCTCTAGCAGAGGCATTGGAGAAAACTACCAAACAGATTAGTTTCGAAATAGAAATTGCGGACGGCCAAAGCGAAACCTGGTTCGCCACCTACCGCCAGTCCGAAGGTTTCGACAACCACAGCGCGGCCGTACGCCAGGGTATCATCCAGCGCATCACCCAGCCCAAAGCACTGACCATCGCCAGGTTGGATGGACAACCCGCCGCGATTGGCCTGAGCGTATACGATAGCAATTGGGTCGGCATCTTCTGCATGGCGACCCTGCCCGATTACCGCCGCCGCGGGGCGGCCAGCGCCGTGCTGCACGCCATCGCCGCCTGGGGCCAGGAACAGGGCGCACACAATCTGTATCTACAGGTAATGAAGAACAATCCCCCGGCGC
>JAFGRA010000392.1 GCA_016935415.1 Anaerolineales bacterium | reverse complement strand
TGGGATGCTGGGCCATCGGCGGCCCCTTCTTCCTGAACGGCATTCCCGATGGCTGGGGCAACGTCGACGATGATGAGTCCATCCGCGCCATCCACTGCGCGCTCGACCTGGGCGTCAACTTTTTCGATACCGCCGACGCTTACGGTACCGGTCACAGCGAGCACGTGTTGGCAAAGGCGCTTGCCGGACGTCGAGGTCAGGTTGTACTTGCTACCAAATTCGGCTTCACCTACAACGAAGCTACCAAAGAACTGCTCGGCACCGATGTATCGCCGGACTACATCCGCTGGGCCTGCACGCAATCCCTGAAACGTCTCGATACCGATTACATCGACCTGTACCAACTACACTGCGGCGCTACTCCCACAGAGACCGAAGCCGTCCTGGATACACTCGATGAGCTGGTTGCCGCCGGGAAGATCCGGTCTTATGCCTGGAGCACCGACGATCCCGCCGCGGCCGCCCTTTTCGCCGCGCGCCCCAACTGCACCGCCGTACAGCACGAGCTCAACCTGTTCAATCCCAACCCGAACATGCTGGCGCTGTGTAAGGCTGAAAACCTGGCCAGTGTCAACCGCACCCCGTTGGCCTTTGGCCTATTGACTGGGAAGTTCGATGCCGCCACCAAGATCTCCAAAGACGATTTCCGCGGCGCCGGGCACGAATGGGTACGCTACTTTGCAGACGGCCGCCCCAAACCCGAGTTCCTGGACATGCTCGCCAACCTGCGCGAAATTCTCACCAGCGACGGCCGCAGCCTGGTGCAGGGTGCTTTAGGCTGGCTGTGGGCGCTCAGTGACAAAACCATCCCCATCCCCGGCTTCAAGACCGTCAACCAGGTCGCCGAGAACTGCGCCGCCATGCAGCACGGCCCACTCAATGCTGACCAAATGGCTCAAATCGAAACCATCCTGCCCAATTAACACTCACCAAACTCAGCGACTTGCAACGCTCTTTCTATCTCCATGACCGCCCGTTCAACCAGCGGGCGGTCGCTTTCTCCCAGGGCATCCGCCCAGATGTGCGCGCTTTCCGCGTACAACCGCAACCCCGCGACCACCTGCTGCCGGAGCGAAGGCGGCACGCCAGCTACTGCGTCCACCCCAAAGGCGATCCGCCGCAGGCGCACCCAGCGGCTGTTCTCTCCCGCCGCCCGGTTGATTTGCTCAAAATGCGCGTTATCGCCCGTTAGCAGCACGCCCTGATATACCGCCATCAGTTTCGATAATCCCCAGGTCAGTCCAAAGCGGGCATTGAGCAGGCGGCCATAATCCGCCGCGCGCCGCAGCCCTTCCAATCCCTTATGCACTTCCTCGATCCAACCGACCATTTCTCGGCTGACATAGTGATTGGCCTTGGCCTGCATGGCCGCGTCCCAGGTAAATGCCCGTGCCCGGGCTTGAATAGCAGCAAAATATCCTTCCCGATCGATCAGCGCATTGGCTATACGCAACCCGGCAATGACATCCACCGCGGCCTTGGGTTCGGTAAACCACGCCTCCACCTCTGCCGGGGTTACATCGCTGACCACCACCAGGCGATCCGCGTGCATCCTACTGCCAGACTGCGGTTCGAGCTCCACGTCCTCTGCTTTGAAACGCACCAGATCGATATCACTATACGGCCCGGCATCGCCGCGCGCCATGCTGCCCATCAGCACCACCGCCCGCACACCAGGGCCATCGAAATGTCGGGCAAGTTCGCTAAAATCAATTGTATTTCCCATAACCGGATTCTAATCCAGAATCAACGCCCAGCGTCCCTATCGTCTAAAAACTGGTTGACAGCATAATCCCTCCCATGATATTCTAATCTTAGAATATAGAAGTGATCGGAGTACTGCGATGACCAATGCCGAACTTGCCATCCTCGGCCTCGTGCTGGAAAAACCGCGCCACGGCTACAAGATCGAACAGGTAATTGAAGCACGCGGCATGCGTGAATGGACCGAAATCGGTTTTTCCTCGATCTATTACCTGCTCAATAAGCTCGAAAAAGAGGGCCTGATCGAAGGCCAGCTTACGCCCCCTGTTGGCCGCGGCCCGGCCCGCAAGGTTTACGCCACCACCTCAAGCGGGGCAGAAGCCTGGCGCACCGCCACCCTGGACGCGCTTTCCACTGCCAGCCAGCCTTCTTCACAATTCCTGCTGGGTCTGTCCGGCATCCCCGGCCTCAACACCGCCGAAGTGGTCGCCGCCCTGCGCCAATACCAGCAGCAACTGCGTGCCCGCCTTCAGCAGCTTCAGCAACGCCAAACCCAATCCGCCGCAGATACGCCCCTCTTCCTGGCCGGCATGTTCACCTACAGCGCTGCCTTGATCCAGGCTGAGTTGGCTTGGATCGCAGATTTCATCTACGAGCTGAAAACGCAAAAGTAGCAAGTGCACTTGTCGAATTCGGGTATATAATAAAAGGGAATTTATTCCTTCCTCCAAAATGCCGACCAGTTTACTGGGGGAATGAATGGGAAGAAGGAATATAGAGCAATTCCGTGCCCGAAGGGACAAAATTCCAGAATACGCCGCAGCTTGCTACCGGGATTGGGATTTTGAGGAATTGCCATTTATTGGTGGAGCTTATTCTTGATTCTACGTGAAGTGCCATTTCACGAAACAACAAATCGAGTACACCATGACCCTAAAACAAATCCTCCCTATCAAAACCTGCGCCGAATGTGGTCGTCCCTTCCGTTGGCGCAAGTCCCTCGCTGCCGAATGGAAACATATCAAATATTGCAGCGCCGCCTGCCGCAAACGCCATAAGCGCAAAGTTACCGCCTGACGGTCAATTCAAATTCTGCGGCTTCTATAATCTATAGAATAATTTTCGTTTGCATCTTGCAACGTGTGTACCTTATCCTGCAATTTGGCAATGGCAATTTGTTAATTTTTCATTCACCCTATCTCCCCCGTCCTCTTATTTCTCCACCCCAAACAACGCCACGCGGTTGCGCCCCATTTCCTTGGCGCTGTACAATGCCTGGTCGGCCTGGTTGATTAACACCTCGACATCATCCATGAACAGCTTTGGGCCACCCTCCATTGCGCTGACCCCAAAGCTGACCGTTATCCCCAACCTACCAATCCTTGTCCCGATCTCAGTTTGTTCGATCAATACTCGTAGGCGCTCGGCAATCTCCTCGGCGCGCTTCAGATTGGTTTCCGGTGCCATAATGATGAATTCCTCTCCGCCATAACGTCCAAACACATCCACATCACGCAAATTCTTCTGTACCAGTTTGGCAATCTCTACCAGCACATCATCACCCACGTGATGCCCATAAGTATCATTGAAGCGTTTGAAATGATCGATATCGAACATCAAGACAGCCAGTGGGTGACCATAACGTCCCGCGCGTCTAAATTCCTTATCGGCGAGCGTGTAAAAATGGCGGCGATTATAAATTGCCGTCAATGGATCGGTCCTTGCCAACACTTCCACTTGATTGAACAAGCGCGCGTTTTCCAACGCTACTGCCACCTGGTCGGCGAAAGCGGCCGCCAGGTCAGCATGTTCCCGATTGAAAGTGCCCACCTTCACACTGTCCAAGGCAATCATCCCGATCATGCGATCCTGCACGATCATCGGCACACCCAACCAGCCGTGGATGTGGTTATGCGGTGGAACCCGGAAGGCTTCGAATTTTTCCTGCGCGTCTTCCAAGACGATGGGGGCTCGCTCCTCGAAGACCACCGAAGAGGCATTCTCGCCCGTAAGCGGCAGTCGCAAACCCAACACGATCGACATATCCTCGAAACCGCGCCCGCCTACAATTTCAAGTGCTCCCTCGCGCAGCAACTGCACTGAAGCGCTATCGTACGGGACCACATGCTCCAATTGCTCCAGGATACGTTCAATGGCTTCCTCCTGGTTCAGGGTAGAAGCCACCGCCGCCGCAGCTTTTTGCAGCGTTTCGGCCTGAATAGCAAGTCGCCGAAAAATTTCCTCACTGTCCTTCAAGTTTTTTTCCAGGTGTTTGTGTTCGGATATATCGCGCAGCAAGATCAACCATCCGACGGTCCTTTCCTGACGATTTTTCAAGGGGACGATCTGTACATCAAACCAATTTCCCTGCGAATCCTGGATTTCTTTATGTTCTGTAAATTGACCGGAAGCACTCTGCAATAGTTCCCCCAACCCCACCCAGCGCTGCAAGATCTCAACTGAGGGTTTACCAAAAACAGTCTCTGCTGAATCCAGCCCAAGCGCATTGACCGCAGCCAGGTTCAGGTCCATCACACGATACTGACTATCGGTGACAAAAACCAATTCATTCATCGAATCCAGTAATTTTCCACGCGCCACCGGCACCAGGTCAAGCAAATGGAAACGATAAATACATGCCACAATTAAAAACCCACTGACTACAAAAGCGATTGGCGTTAAATTGCGCCCTGGGAAAGGTCCAACCCGAAATATATACAACATATTGCTGATCCATGGAATGATAGCCGCCAGGATCAATAACCAGGATTGGAAGCGATAATGCAAAGAAAAGCGGATGGCTGCATCAATGAGCAAAATAGTAGCGACAAACATGGAGATATATGCGTAATTCACCCCCACCCAGAACAATGGCCCACGATGATAGAACAGCAAATTACCCACAGATTGATAAGTAAACCCACTCCACACCCACTCGTGCCATTCATTTGTAAAAACAAGCCCGACCATAAAAACAGGAATCGCCCACAACAGGATAATAATCCGCCGGGTCAACCATTTTTCATACTGGCTGAAGGCCAATGAGAACATTACAAACAATGGTGCCGCGCTGTAGGCACCTATGTATGAAATTTTACTCCACAAGATCTTTGCAGGTTCCGAAACCACCATGGCTTCCATGCCATCTGCTATCCCCCAGAATACAAAAGAAAACAACAACAATGCCAGGTAGGTACCACTCGGAGTTTCGCGCCGCCCCCAAACAATGAAGGCCAGCACAGCCGAAAAGCCAGCGGCAATAAATAGGGTAATTGAAAAACCGGATGATACCAATGACATACGCGCTTTCCTTGCATACTATTATACGCACGTTTGAAGTTAATCACCTTGCAGACAAAGGTTAAAAACAGGACAATTTTATAAAGTCGTGCTCGGATTTGGCTTGATTTTTAGGCTGCAATTATGTATAATCGTTATAGAACATTAGTTCTTGATAAATTGGGATGTAGTATGCATCCACTGAAGATACTTTGCCATTCGCTAAAGGGATAAGCAGCGGTTATCCATTGCAACTGCTTCCCCCTTTCTACAATGGGCCGGACACGTGACCGGCCCATTTTTTATCACCGCCTTGACCGCATCCAGGGCTTACACGATTGCAAGGTTTCTAACAGATGGTTATGCAACCGCCACCAATTTTATCTGTAAAATCTGTCCTTTTTGTGGCTTAATAAAGCTATCAAGTCGCTGCTGAGTAAATGCGCAAAAGCATTCATCGCGAAAGATACATCCAAGCGCATTTACCAACGGAACTGACCGTTCATGATCTTATATGAACATCCCAAAAACAAACGGTCAGTTACCAAAAAGGGTTTACACAAAAGCTAAACGAACATTATTCCCCAGCGGTTTTACGGCCAGTCATCGAAACCCACATCCCAGCCGACAAGAATCGCTCCAGCCCTCATCTCATCGTCGCCCTTCGGCGGCGACTTGTTTTTAACTTCCTCCCCACCTGATGCTCAAAACAAAAACCCCACACCGTTTTGTGTGGGGCAAGTTTCATCCTAACGTGGCGTGCTTATGCTGCTTCCTGGTAGGCCTTGATATGTTCCTCTGGATCACCGGCGGCTTGCATCAGGGCTTCATTGGCCTGTTCGATCAGCACATACAATGGCACAGCTTCATCCATCGGCATACGCGCCAACCCAACCACGATCTCTAACTGCAAACGCCCGCCATCTGGCTGGCGGATGCGGATCGTGGAAATGCTCTTGCTCACCCGCTCGACCACCTTCTGGGCATTTTCCAAGGAAGCGCCCGGCAGCAGCAGCAGGAACTTGGCCCCAATCCAACGCCCAACCAGGTCGTAGATTCGCACGTTAGCGCGCGTGGCGCGTGCCACAAAACGCACAGACTGGTCGCGCACCTCATTACCCTGTTCTTCGGCAATCTCTTGCAGGTTGCGAATTTCCAACATCGCCAGACTCACCGGAACACCTTCGCGCTGCGCCCGGCTGACTTCGGCCAGCGCCCGTTCATACATCGCCTGGCGGTTGAGTACTCCGGTCAGGTGATCGTAGATCGCCAGCGCCTCGCTCTGGTCGATGGTTTCGCGCAAACGCGCCTGCATCGCAATCGAACGCTCGGCGATCTTGACGCGCGCCCGCAGGTCTTCTTCCGCTACCGGTTTCAACAAATAATCTCCCGGCAGCGGTCCCAGACAGTCAACGGCTTCCTTTTGATTGTCTTGCGTGGTCATCAATATGATATAGGGGTAATCGGTCAGATTGGCAGCCAGTATCCCATTGACCAGGTCACTGCCTCCAAAATCAGGCATATTGTAATCCGCCAGGATCACCTGTACCGGTTCATCTTCGATGACTTCAAGCGCACCTTCGCCATCCCCATTCTCGACCACATCATAACCAAAAGAACTTAGCTTCTCACTCAAGAACTGGCGATGGTCAGCGTCTTGTTCTAAAATCAAAACTCTCACGTTGTGTCTCCTATCTGCACGACAGTCCTATTCGCGGCCATTCAACGCGCCGGTCTCAAAAGCATTATAAAGAATTTCTCAACCACTGAACATTTTATTTGCATCTCAAGACTATTACGAGAAACGGATCGTTCATAACGGTTGAAAAATGCTGAGCCGAAATGGTCTTCAATCTGATAGTCATCATTCTGATGAAAAGCATTTCGGTACAGCGGGTCAATTCTCCAATGACCAGAATTATTGTACCCTAATAATATATCAAAGTATTTTACAAAACCATTACAAAAAACTTAGGTGCTCCGGGTAAAAAATCCGCCGGGGATCGCCCGGCGGATATGATCTTTTGCTTAGTCCCCGACTTCGACTTTGGCGTTCTCTCCAATCCCCAACGGCTGCCATTCGCTGGGGTTCAGGCGCAGGCGGTGCTGTTCGCCGCCGCGCCGGTGGGTGGCATCAAAACCTTCCGGTTGGATCGACATCGCTTCGCCATCCAATAACCCACTGATGCCGCGCTGCCCGGGTTCGCTGCGTTTGTTTTGGCAGAAGGTGCAGGTCGCCGGGTCATGCCCGGTGTAGGCGCTTGGTTCTTCATAGCTAGTCACAAAACCTTCAAAGTTGCGCAGCACCACTTTATGGTCGGATTGGCTAAGCTGGTAGTTAGGCGCCAGCGGGATCTTGCCACCCCCACCGGGAGCATCGACCACGTAGGTTGGGATGGCATAACCAGAGGTGTGCCCGCGCAGTCCTTCGATGATCTCGACCCCTTTGGAGACCGGTGTGCGGAAGTGTCCGGTGCCCGCCACCAGGTCAGCCT
>JAFGRA010000391.1 GCA_016935415.1 Anaerolineales bacterium | reverse complement strand
CTGATAGTTCCCAACTCGCTACATCTGCATAGTGTGTCTTTTCTGCTTTGTTCATGCTTACATTTTACACTTCAACGAAGGTTTAGAGATAGGTTCTTAGGAAATCCCTTCTTGGAAAATCTCTATTACTCCATCGATTAGTTTCTTTATGGTGGCTCTTTTCAATGTTCCGACTGTTTCTGACATCAGACTTGCATTGGCAGTAAACAACTTCCCGGGCCTTGCGTAACTTGTGACTCTTAATGAGCCACTTTGGAAATCTTTATCAACCAGCATTATGGCCTTTTCATCGCCATAGGGATTGCTTGTCACCTGACAAAGAATCCAATCATCACGCCCGGATTCTGCAAGCACAATCGCAGGTCGCATTTTGGTACGGGATAAATCCGAAAACGGGAAGGGAACGAGAACTACTTGCCCGATTGCAGGTGTGCCCACGCTTTATCCTCCTCAGGGCGATCCCAATCTTGGGCTAGCGCTGCTTCGCTCAATAAAGCAGTTTCAGCAACAGGTACTGGCTCATCCAGAATAGTCAGGATACCCCGGCGTGCTGCGGGCAATTTAACCTTTTTCGTCAATCGGACTGTGCCGTCTTTTTCTACAGTCACTTCAATGGAACGTAATACCATCTTGCACCTCGATTCTTATTGCGCTGAGATGATTATACAACACCGTATCTTACTCTCCCGTCGGCACCCAGATATTCTTGACCTGCGTGGCCTCGTGCAGGAACTCGTGACCTTCGCCCTGCTCGCGGCTCATCCAGTCGCGGGGCAGGCCGTATCCGACCCAGGTGCGTTTCATGTTGGCGGCCGACTCGAATTCGACGTGATAGCTGCCCTCCGCCGGGCCGAAGTACCAGACTGAGTCCACATCCTCGTGCTGGACCAGGGTCTTGATAAGATGGTCACGGTCGCCGGTGACGATATTGACCACGCCGCCGGGCACGTCGGACGTGTCCAGCACCTGGTAGAAGTCGGTGGCGCTGAGCGGATATTGCTGGTTGGGGATCATCACGACCGTGTTGCCTCGGGCGATGGCAGGCGCCATCAGCGAGATGAAGCCTAGCAGCGGGTACTCGTCCGGGCAGGCGATGCCGATCACGCCGACCGGTTCATTGACCGCAACCGTGATGCCGCGCAGGGTGGTCTCCTGCACCGTGCCGCCGTATTTGTCGGCCCAGGCTGCGTAAGTAAATAATCTTTCGACCGCCGCGTCCACTTCGGTCTGGGCGGATTTTTTCGCCCGACCGGTCATCTCGACGATGCGCTCCACGAACTCGGCGTTGCGGGCGTCCAGGTTCTCAGCGATGAAGTACAGGATTTGCGAGCGGTTGAAGCCGTGCCGCATGGCCCAGCCGGGTTTGGCGGTGTGAGCCGCATGCGCGGCTTCAACCGCATTACGGATGTCCTTGCGGTTGCCGTCGCCGACCTGGCCGACGATCTCGCCCTTTGCGCCCAACACTGGGATGGTGTACGCTCCATCCGGCCGTACTTGTTTGCCGCCAATGTACATCTTGGGTGTGCGGTCCACGCGTGGCAACTCATGGCCATCGGCGCGCTCAGTGGAAGGCATGACTGGTCTAGCCGGAATATGCTCGCCCCACTCCTTTCCTTCGAACGGTGGTCGAGTAGGCGTGTTTTTCGCCGTATCGAGACCAAAATCCGGTCGTGGACGATCCATCCAAACCGGGCGGACGTATTCGAACAGGCCTTCCTTCCCTCCTTCACGGCCAAAGCCGCTCTCGCGATAGCCGCCAAAGCCTGAAGCGCCGTCGAACAGGTTTGTGCTGTTGACCCAGACCGAACCGGCCTTGATCTTGCTGGCCGCGTCTAATGCTAGGTTGACGTTATCGCTCCACACGCTGGCGGCCAGCCCGTAGCGGGTGTTGTTCGCCAGTTCCACGGCTTCGGTCGGGGTGCGGAAGGTCAACGAGACCAACACCGGGCCGAAGATCTCTTCTTGCACGGTAGCAGCCGCAGGGTCCAGACCCGTGATCAGGGTCGGCTTGTAGAACAGTCCTTTTTCGGGCAGCTTGATGTCCGGCTGGAACAGGTCCCCGCCCTCGCTCATGCCCGTCTTGACCCAACTATCGATCGTCTCCCATTGCGACTTATCCACGATGGCGCCCATGTCGATGGCCTTGTCGAGCGGATCGCCGACCCGCATCTTGCCCATGCGGTTCTTGAGCTTGCGGATGAACTTCTCGGCGACGTTTTCCTGGACAAGCAGACGCGACCCGGCACAGCAGACCTGACCCTGGTTGAACCAGATCGCATCGACCACACCCTCGACTGCCCCGTCCAGATCGGCGTCTTCGAACACGACGAAGGGACTCTTGCCCCCCAGCTCGAGCGAGAGCTTCTTTCCGGACCCGGCGGTCTGCCGCCGTAAAATGCGACCGATGTCGGTGGAGCCGGTGAAAGCGATCTTGTCCACATCGGGGTGTTCGACCAGCATCGAACCGGCCTTGCTGCTGCCGGTGATGACGTTGACCACGCCAGGCGGCAATCCGGCCTCGGCCACGATCTCGGCGAAGAGCAGCGCGCTCAGGCGCGTATACGAAGCCGGCTTGAGCACCACCGTGTTGCCCATGGCAATCGCGGGCGCGATCTTCCAGGCCAGCATCAGCAGCGGGAAGTTCCAGGGGATAATCTGCCCGACCACGCCGACCGGCTGGTAATCGCGCAATTCGCTTTCCATCAGTTGCGCCCAGCCGGCATAGTAATAAAAGTGACGCGCCAGCAGCGGCACGTCGATATCGCGCGACTCGCGGATGGGCTTGCCATTATCCATCGACTCGAGCACGGCCAGCAGGCGGTGGTGCTTCTGGATGTTACGCGCAATCGCGTACATGTAACGCGCGCGGACCACGCCGGGCGTTTTACTCCAACTCTCAAAAGCAGCCCGGGCGGCGGCCACAGCGGCGTCGACTTCTTTCTGCCCCGCTTGAGTGGTTTCCGCCAGCTGCTCCCCGCTGGACGGATCGAGGCTGGGGTAGGTTTTGGCGCCTTTGGGATGCACCCATTCGTTATTGATGAACAGCCCGAACTTGCGCCCGTGCTCCTCCAGCCACGCATTGACGGCGGAAGGGGATTCGGGTGCGGGGCCGTAGTCCATGCTTTTGAAGATTTCAAGTAGTGTGCTCATAATTTATTCCATTCTCGGTGGTCGAGTAGCCTTGAGCGTTCGTTGCGAAAGGCGTATCGAGACCACCACGCTTCATGAAATTTCTTGTTTTCAGGTTATTTCTGGCCTCGATACGGGCTTCGCCCTACTCGACCAACGGGTTACTTTTGAAACTTCTTTTTGGCAAGCGGCGGAAGCTTTTCATACTCACCATTAATCAATGCTTCTCGTTTCGCTCTGCCCCAGTTTTGAACCTGCTTTTCTCGTTGATATGCATCAGCAACGCGGTCATACTCTTCACCATAAACCAATTTCACTGGAAGCCTTCCGGATGTATATCTTGAACCTTTGCCTGATTGATGTTGCATAACTCGTTGATCGAGATTCTTGGTTGAGCCGACATAATAAGAGCCGTCAGCGCATTCAAGAATATACATCCATGCCATGTCAATTTATTTTTCTTCGCTATCCGGTGGTCGAGTAGCTCTGAGCGTTCTTCCCTGGCACCGCCCGCCAGGGCAGGTGTGCGAAGAGCGTATCGAGACCACAATGCTTCAAGATGCCGTTTGTTTTTAGGTTACATGATGGTCTCGATACGGCGGACAGGCGCCGCCTACTCGACCATCGGAGGATCATCCCATCGGCATATGGTGCTTGGCTGCGTAGTGGCCGGTGATGTGGTGATACAACTGCCGTTCCAAGTCGGTCAGCAGGCTGGAAGCGCCGAAGCGGAACAGGTCGGATTTCAGCCATTCATCGCCGAGTTCTTCCTTCATCAGGGATTGCCAGGCCATGGCCTGTTTGGCTTTGCCGATGCCGCCCGCCGGTTTGAATCCGACTTTGTAACCAGTGCGCTCCAGATATTCGCGGATGGCGCGTACCATCACCAGGCTGACTTCCAGCGTGGCGTTGACCGGTTCCTTACCGGTTGAAGTCTTGATAAAGTCCGAGCCGGCCATCATGGCCACCAGACTGGCCTGGTATACCTGTTTGAGCGTGCCCAGGTCACCGGTGGCCAGGATAGTCTTCATGTGTGCAGCCTCACCACAGGTTGCACGGAACTGTTTGATTTCATCATAGAGCGACTTCCAGTCGCCGGTCAGGACGAAGTTGCGCGGGATGACCACGTCGATCTCTTTTGCGCCCGCTTCGATGGCTTGCTCGATCTCGGCGATACGCTGGGGCAGAGGGGTCTGCCCGGCGGGAAAGCCGGTCGCAACCG
>JAFGRA010000390.1 GCA_016935415.1 Anaerolineales bacterium | reverse complement strand
GTCGTGCCGGTCTTGGCGGCCGCCGTAAAGGGCAAGTTGAGCACGGAGTTGGCTCCAAAGGCGGGGGTACGGGCAGCGTTGTCGGACAGGATCGATGAGATCAGGTAGGCGTGCTCGGCGCGGATGACCTGATCGCCTTCCGGGGGCGCATATTCGTACACTACCTGGTTGTTGTGGTCGACGATCTTAGTGATGCCGACTGGAGGAATGCGCCGTCCGCCGTTGGCGAACACACTGTAGGCGCCGGTCAGGTCGAGCAAGGTAACCTCGCCGCCGCCCAGCGTGAGCGAATAGCCGTAATAATCTTTATCCAGCGTGGTGATGCCCAGGCGTTCGGCCATCTCGATCAGGCCGTCGCGTTGCACGGTGTCGGGGTTGTCATAGATGCCGACGTATTCGAGCGCTTTCACGGCGGGGATATTGTAGGAATTTGCCAGCGCCTCACGCGCGCGCACCGGGCCGTGGTAACGTTCGTCGTAGTTGACCGGGACGTAAGGCCCGTTGGGGTCGAAGGGGTCTTCAGAGGCCGGGAATTCGGATTCCACGTCCCAGATCAGCGTGGCAGGCGTCCAGCCTTTCTCGAAGGCGGCCGTATAGGTCACCGGCTTGATCGAAGACCCGGGCTGGCGCGGGGAGGTGGCCATGTTGACCTGACCGGAAATGTCTTCGTTGTAGAAATCGACCGAACCTACCATCGCTAAAATTTCGCCGGTGGAGGGTTGGATGGCAACCAGCGCACCGCTCTGGGCGTTGTTGTTCACCATATTGGCGACCTGCTTTTGCACCACGGCCTGGGCAACCTGCTGCAAACCAGGATCGAGCGTGGTGTACACGGTGAAGCCGGAGCGATAGATGGTTTGCGGATCGTACATTTCCTCGAGTTGCGAGCGGATGTAATTAACCCAGTGTGGGAAAACGATCTCTACGTCGGGTGGTTGGAATTCGTAGTTCTCCAACTCGTAGACTGCCGGAGAAGCGGCATCTAGATCGACGCAAATTTTTTCCTCATTGTTGCTGACGTAAATGCAGTTCTGGGCTTCGCTGGCTTCGATCATCAAGCGCAACACGTCTTGTTGGCGCAGGAAAGTTGCTTCCCGGTTGGTGTAGGGATCATAAACAGCCGGGGCCTGGGGAATGCCAACCAGGAAAGAGGCCTGTGCCAGGTCGAGCTTGTCGGCCGAGATGCCGAAATAGGTCTGCGCGGCGGCTTCGATGCCGTAGGCCAGGTTGCCGTAGTTGTTCTCATTGAGGTAAATTTCCAGGATTTCATCTTTGGTGTAACGCCGGGTGAGTTCCTGGGCCAGCAGTGCCTCGCGCACCTTGCGGCGGTAGGTAATGCGGTTGGCTTCTTCCTGATCGAACAGCAAGGTACGCGCAACCTGCTGGGTGATGGTCGATGCCCCAGAAACGGTTTCTCCACTGGTGGTGTTCTGGTAGAAGGCGCGCACGATGGCAATCGGACTGAAACCTGGGTGGCTGTAATATAGTTCGTCTTCGGTGGCAACGGTGGCGGCGACCACGTAAGGGGAGATCTTGTCCAGGGGGACGTAGGTGCGGCGTCCGGCGTTGGGGTCGAGTATCTCGTAGAGCAGGTTGCCGTTGCGGTCGAGGATACGGGTGGTCTCGAACTGCGAGGTACGGTTGTAGAGTTCTTCCACATCCGGCAGGCCGCGGCGCACGTCGAAGTACATGTACATGCCGTAGGATACAAAGCCGAGCACGATAATCAGGCCCGCGAAGAAACTCAAGATCAACATGCGGATGAAGCAGCCGTAATTGCGGCGCTTTTTCTTGGCGGGTTTGGACGGCGTTTGTGGGAAAGCGTTGGTCGGTTGGTCTGGCGGGGTATTTGGCGGTGGTGGCGGGATATACGCTGCCGGGGAAACGTGGGTGGCGTCCAGATCGGTCTCGGTGACGCGCCGTGGCAGGGGCATCCCATCCCGGTCTACAGCCGGGAGGCGGCCTAAGGGCGTCTGGCCCAGCGGTGGCGGCGGTGGGGTGTATCCGCTGCGTTCGTTGAAAGGCACATGGGTATCGCTTTCGGAAATCTCATCTTCTTCTACCAGGGCCTGTTTTTCGATCTCTTCCAGCCCGTCGATGCCTTCAGCGTTGACGTCTATTGGTTTAAAGCTGTCGCCGCCATACCATCCGCCGGTGGGTTCGCCAACTGGCGGAGAGCTGGGACCTGCGGGGGGCGCTGCTTCGGAATCTGGAGCGGGGCCTTGGCCGTACAGGCCGCCGGTCAGGTCGACCTCGTCCTCACCGGGCAATGCTGCTTCCGGTTGGCTCTGATAGGGCAGGGTGGCCGGTTTGATGCCGCCGGGGATTGTGGCGGTGTCATCCGTCCGCCGGGCAGTGTCGGTAAGTTCTTCACCTTCTTCGTCGGCCGGGCGCGTTTTCTTCTCCCCGTTTTCCGGGGTGTCATCTTCGCCGGTCAGACGCCGGAAGCGGCGGCGCAGGTCTTCACTGTCTTCCTGCGATTCTTCTTCGTCGTCCTCTTCTTCAGGCCAGAATGGCTCGTTCGTCATGGCGTAATCCTATTTGGCGTAAATAGATCTGGTAAAGGGCCGGGAATAGGGGGTTAATTTTCCGGTTTACTGGTGATCAGCGCCGTCCAGGTCCCTTTCATTACGGTTTCGGCGTCCTGGTTTTTTACGTTCAATTCGATCACGATCGCACCACCACCCAGGCGGGGGAGCGCTTTGGCCTCGGTGGTTTCCAGTTCGACATGTACGGTGTCGCCGATAAACACCGGTTTGGAGAATTTCCAGTTGTTGACCTCTCTAAATGCAATAATCGTGCCTTCCATCACGCCGGTCTGCACGACTAGGCCGGAGGCAATCGAAAGCACCAGCAGGCCGTGGGCGACGCGCGCGCCAAATCCATTGGTCTTGCTGAATTCGGCGTCGATGTGGATCTGGTTATAGTCACCGGACAGACCGGCAAAAGTTACGATGTCGCTTTCGGTAACGGTGCGGCCCGCGGTGATCACTTTGGTGCCGACCTCGAATTCTTCGAAGTACAATCCACGTTTGTTGGGTTTGACGGCTTGCATAATATCTGCCTCCTGCATACGCTGATTAGACGATTTTCAGATGCCGGTTGTTCCCGATTCTAGCACAAAAGTGCCAAAATCTAGTGAGACCAACCGGGTTCTCATCTAGCATAACCCCTGGCAGGAGGCAAAGTTTCAAGTCAATAGGAACTGAGCGTCTGTGGTGAAATGCTAATTGTCAGGATGATAACCATTTCAGCTAACATATTTCCAAAGGTTTTGAACGCTCAGTTCCAGCGGTAAATGCGCTGGTTGGTTATTTTTACCGCTAAGATCTTTTGCGCATTTACTCAGCGGGTGAATTGTGCGCCTTCTAGATTCAACAGCCAGGCTTTGGTCTTCAGCCCGCCCGAACCGCCGTAACCGTGCAAACCGCCGTCCGCGCCCAGCACACGATGGCAGGGCACAACCAGCGGCAGGGGATTGGTAGCCTGCACACGCCCTACAGCGCGCGCTGCCCCGGGCCGGTCCACGCTGGCGGCCACGTCGCCATAGGTGGAGGTTTCCCCAAAGGGGATCGCCATCGTGGCCTGGCGCACGGCGACCTGGAAGTCCGTCATCCCGGCCCAGTCGATGGGTAGATCGAAGGATTGGCGTTTGCCTTCCAGGAATTCATTCAATTGGGCCAGCCCGGCGGCGACTTTCTGATGGTCTTCAATGATCGTTACTGGCCCGCGGTGTAAGACCTCGGCGATGAATTGTTGGCGTGAGATGTCATACGAACAAGCCCATAGGCCGTTTTCACTCATGGCAACCCACAGCACGCCCAAGGGCGTTGGGGCAGTTTCGCCGATCCAGACAGTGATGTTTTTGTTTTTTGTCATTATCAATCTCCATACGAATAATTGGATTGCTGCATCACTTATATAACCAGCTTGCCCGGACTTTGTGAAAAATTGCGGTTGAATTGATTTTTTCTCACAAAGTTTATCTACTTTACGCATTTCTTACCAGGTTGTAAGGTGATTGTGGGGGTAGCGTAGGGCAAGCGTAGGGTAAGCGTCAAGTACGTTTTACAAAGGATTGGTATTATATAGAAGAGTAAAGGGCGATTTCTCTTCTTCTCCTCCTTATTGAGAGCCGGGAATGGCGTACCCGGCTCTCACCAATTAACAACACCCTTACTATAAAAGTGCCTGCGGGCGCTTTTAGTTTTTAAGCTTACTTTAGGCGATGATCGAGACTATTTCGAAGACCGGCGCGCACAGGTCTTCATCACCAGAGATCGTGGCGTTACGGCGGCCTTCGGCGGGGGAGATGCCTTTGGTAAACAGCCGCCAGGCGCTTTCCTGGTCGAGGGTGACCTGGGCGGTGGGGGAAGCTGGACCGCCGCGATACAACTGCCAGCCATCCGTTTCGAATACGATGCTCCAGATGCTGCCTGCCGGGCCGATGATCTCCAGCGTGACAGATGTGGACACATCTACGCTGACGTTGCGGTAAGTGTGGGGAAAAGCGCACACGAAAGTTTCCAGAACAGGGCCGAACTGCTGGGGTTCTTTCAGGCCGGAAATGCCGACCGCGTCGCGGATTTGCTGCTGGTGCAGCCAGCGTTCGGTGTATTCGCGTCCCATGTCGAGCCAGACCGGGGCAGGTTGCGGACCGGCCCAATTGACCGGTCCACCAATTTCGTAGGGATCAAGGGAGGCAAAATGGGTGTAAATGTCCGCACCGCTGTGTTCGAGCAGGCCAATCAGGATATTCGGGCTGAGCCGCCGGGTGGCTTCCACCCACAGGTTGTTTTGCCAATTGATGAATTCCAGCAGTTCTCCCCAGTCGTCCCAGTCGATGTCCTGGAATTGGGGCGGCAGCCAACTGTGCCCGTCGCGCTGGCTTGAGAGCAAACCCAGGTCATCTGCCAGCAGATGGGCAGCGATATCTTTCACCGACCAGCCGGGGCAGACCGTGGCAGCATTCCAGGCGGCCGCGTCCAGGCCGCGCAGCAAATCGAGCAGCGCGGCGCGCTCGGGTTGGAAGAGGGGCAGAACAATGACGGGTTCGGGTTTTTGCATAAAATAGACCTTGCATTACAGTAGGAATTATTTTATCATTTTACTTATAGTTTTCATTTGTATGGGATTGGAGAATGAGAAATCAACTTACTTTATTTGAAGTTCCTAGTGCAAAAACCCTAGTAAATTTATACCAGGATAGATCAGGTTCTTATGGCAATGATCAATGGCTGGTTTGGGGAAACCTCTTTGTTTTACAGAAGAAAACTTTGGCCTTGTTTGATCAATTACAACAGGCGCGGGAGAAACATCAATATTTGGGAGAATTGCATTTTACGGATTTACCCAGAACTTGGGCTGAACCTGGTGGGAAAAAGCCCAAAACAACATACGACTGGTTAGAGGTTTGTAGAATTAATTTTCTTTCGGATAATTTTTATTTCAATGTTCTGGCTGTTGATACTCATTCACCACAATTTAATCACGATGCTTTCTCAAAACCATTTCATGCCTATAATCGTTTTTCTAGAATGGCGATAACTTCTGGAATAGTATGGTTTTATAAAGCTTAGATTCAAGTCTGAAGTGCAACTTTGACGGTCGAAAGGAGGTAAGCTGCGGTAAGATAAACCTCCAAGACCTGACAAGTCAAAG
>JAFGRA010000389.1 GCA_016935415.1 Anaerolineales bacterium | reverse complement strand
TCGCCGGTGCGGTCGACGTGGGTACCGCCGCACAGTTCGTAGGAGAAGGGTTCGCCATCACCGATCTGGATGGTGCGCACGGTTTCGGCATATTTCTCGCCGAACAGCGCCATAGCGCCTTCCTGCTTGGCCTGTTCCAAGGACTTATGCTCGATGTTGAGCATGTAATTATCGAGGATGTGGTAATTGACGTCTTCTTCGATGGCAGCCAACTCTTCGGCAGTGAGTGCTTCGGGGTGGGTGAAGTCGAAGCGCAGCCGGTCGGGAGCGACCAGCGAACCGGCCTGGCGGGCATGTTCGCCCAGGATGCGGTGCAGGGCGGAGTGCAGCAGGTGGGTGGCGGTGTGGTTACGCATGATGTCCTGGCGGCGCTGGCGGTCGACGGCGGCCAGGGCGGTGTCGCCGGCTTTTGGCGCGCCCTTGACGACCTCACCAACGTGTACAATCAGGCCTGCGGCGGGTTGGAAAGTGTCGTCCACGCGGATTTCCCAGCGCGGCTCGACCACGGAGACAATCGTGCCATGGTCGGCAACCTGCCCACCGGAAGCCACGTAGAAGCAGGTCTCCGGCAGCACGACTTCAACCGGATCACCGGCCTGGACAGAGGAAACGCTTTTGCCGTTACTCATCAGCGCCAGTACATCGCCTTCGACTTCCAGGCTGTGGTAAGGATCGTAAACCACGCCGGAAGCAGGCAGCTTTCCATCAGCCTGTAAGCTCTGGCTGACGGTGCGGTAAAACTCGACGTTGATGCCCATCTCGCCCATGGCATGCCCGGCCCCAGAAGCGATGCGGTGTTCTTCCATTGCCTGGCGGAAGCCTTCGTCATCGACGTCCAGGCCGCGTTCCTGTAAAATGTCGCGCGTGATTTCCAGCGGCAAACCATAGGTCTGGTAAAGGTCGAAGGCCGCAGCTCCACCCAGAACCTTTCCGCCTCGCGCCGTCATTTCCTTGAGCAGGTCTTCCAGGTGCCCGATACCGCTCTCGACGGTACGTTGGAAACGCTCTTCTTCACGGGTGAGGTTATCGAGGATGGTGGCGCGGTGCTGTACCAGTTCCGGGTAGGCGTCGCCGTAAATATCGATCACGGTTGCGGCCACTTTTGCCAGGAAGGGTTGGTTGAGGCCGAGCTTGGTGCCAAAACGGGCTGCCCGGCGGATAATCATGCGGGTGACGTAATTGCGGCCCAGGTTGCCTGGTACGACACCATCAGCGATCAGGAATGCAGCGGCGCGGGCGTGGTCAGTGATCACACGGTAAGGCGTGAAGTTGGCCTCACGTTCTTCGTCACTCTGTCCGGCCAGGGATTGGATGGTTAGGACGACCGGCCAGAGCAGGTCGGTGCGGTAATTGGAGCTTTTGCCCTGCAAGATAGAGACAATGCGGTCGAAGCCCATGCCTGTATCGACGTGGGTCTTGGGCAGTGGTTCCAGGGTATTTTCATCTATGCGGTTGAACTGAATGAACACCAGATTCCATACCTCTACGAAGCGGCTGCCGTCCAGGTCGATCTGACCATCCTCCATGTATTCGAACTCACCGTATTCCGGGCCGAGATCGTAATGCACTTCGCTGTTTGGGCCGCAGGGGCCGGTATCGGCCATCTCCCAGAAATTATCTTTGCGCCCCAGGTATACCAGGTGGCTGGGATCGAAGCCGGGTTGTGCCAGCCAGTATTGGGCAGCTTCTTCGTCGGTAGGAATTTCGTCTTTTTCATCTTTGAATACCGAGGCGTAGAGGCGTTCTTTGGGCAAGCCCCAGACCTCGGTAAGCAACTGCCAGCCCCAGGCGATGGCTTCTTTCTTGTAGTAGTCGCCAAATGACCAGTTGCCGAGCATCTCGAAGAAAGTATGGTGGGTGTCGTCGCGGCCTACGTCTTCCAGATCGTTATGTTTACCAGCCACACGCATGCACTTCTGGGAATTGACGGCGCGCGTGTAGGGGCGGTCGTCGGTACCCAGGAAAACATCCTTGAACTGCACCATCCCGGCGTTGGTGAACAGCAGGGTGGAATCTCCACCGGGTACTAAAGAGGAAGACGGCACGAAGGTATGTGCGTGCTCCTCGAAAAAATCGATGTACATCTGGCGAATCTGGTTACCAGTATAGGTTTTTTTCATTGAATCTCCTAGCACTGCAAGTATGCTCTACCGGCCAATCAGGCAGTGGGTACATTATAAGCAATCCCCAGAAATGCGGCAATGGACAAGTGCCCAAGATTCTTTTTTGAAAGCAGAGCCGATCCTGGCAACGGGGGTGATAGGAATAATCTCTCATCTTCGAAAATTGACAATCTTGTATAATTGACCGTTAGTGGAATAAAATATCATCCTCATCGCCAAATACGTGGAAGTTCGTTGCATCGATTACAGGTATGGAGCACTAAGGAGGAATACGAATGAAAAGCAGCAGAAGGGTAGGGATACGCGCGCGTATCCAACTCGTTTTTCTGCTGTTTGCATTCCTGCTGCCCACTTTGTTCTGTACAGATGGTAACGACGCGGTTTCCCTGCCCCCCACACCGGTCACCCCGGTGCCCTTCAAAGCAGTCTTTTCAGTTGTTGATGGTTATCCTACGGCAGTATCCTCAGTAGACTACCACCCTGACCGCGGTTGCCAGTTCCTGGGGATTGGTGGGCGGGTGATCGACCGTACCTGTACACCCAAAAAGGATTATGAAATCCAGCTTACTGGGAGCCTGGATGGCAGCCCGATCCAGATGCGGGCGATCAGTGGAAAGGCGCCGGCTTATGGTGTGGGTGGATTTGAATTTATCCTGGCTGGAGAACCGATTGCGTCTTCTGCAACCCTGGCAATCCGGATAGTCGATCATAATGGCATGCCGTTATCTTCCCCTGTTTCCATCAATACTTATGCAGATTGCTCCCAGAATTTGATCCTGGTCGATTTCTGGCAAAGTGAGGGGGATTCAGCTTTTGTAAAGGCCGTCTGCACGGCTACGATGGAAGCCCTGTATGCACAGGTTGATGAAACGCAGACCCAGGTAGTGGGGCTGACCCTGACGGCTACAGCCGTCCCAATCGGCGGGCAAGAGCCTTAGGCCAGCATTACACCTTCAAGTTTCAATAATTTGATCTTGCGTTTGTCACCCATCACTCCGGCGTACCCGCCCAGGGTGCCGTCGGAGGCGATCACACGGTGGCAGGGGATCACAATAGGAATCGGGTTGCGCCGCAAGGCCTGGCCGACAGCCCGGGATGCTTTGGGCTTGCCAATCGTTTTGGCGATCTCGGAATAGGTGGCGACCTGACCGCGCG
>JAFGRA010000388.1 GCA_016935415.1 Anaerolineales bacterium | reverse complement strand
TCTTCGGCATTCTTGAGGCCGAAGGTCGTGGTTGGACCAGCTTCCCAGGCAACCAGCGAGCCACGGGCGCGCGTCGCAATCGCGCCGACGTTGGGAGCATAACCGTGGAAGATGGTGTTCATGATGCCCATGCCGCGCGTGGCGGTCAGGAATTGGTAGCGAAAACCGAGCATACCGCGTGAGGGCACGATAAAGGTCAGCAGGGTGGTGCCGGTGGTCGATTCGATCATGTTCTGGAGTTCGCCGCGGCGCTTGCCCATATTTTCGATCACGATGCCGACCGTGTCGGGGGGCGTCTCGATGTGCACTTCTTCAAAGGGTTCCAGGATGTTTCCTTCAGCATCATTCTTGAGGATCACTTCGGGGCGGGAAACCTGGAATTCGTAGCCTTCGCGGCGCATGGTTTCGATCAGGATGGCGAGGTGCAGTTCGCCGCGCCCGGATACCATGAAGGTATCGGCCTGGTCGGTCTCCTCCACGCGCAGGGAAAGGTTGCTTTTTATTTCGTTGAACAGGCGCTCGCGCAGCTTGCGGGAGGTGCCCCAACGGCCTTCGCGACCGGCGAAAGGTGAGGTATTCACGCCGAAAGTCATGCGCACGGTAGGCGCTTCGATGGTGATGCCCGGCAGCGCTTTGGGGTGTTCAGCGTCGGCCAGGGTTTCACCGATAGCGATGTTATCCAACCCAGCTACGGCGACGATGTCACCGGCCTGGACTTGCTCGACCTCGACGCGTTCCAGGCCGTCTTGCACATACAGGTAGCGCAGGTTTTCGGGCAGGTTTTCACCGCCCAGAGTCAGGCGGGCAACGGGTTGTCCGGCCTGCATGGTTCCGGCAAAGACGCGCCCGATGGCGGTCAGGCCGCGATAGTTGTCGTAATCCAATGTGGTGACCAGCATTTGCAGGGGCGCGTCCGGGTCGACGACCGGGGCGGGAATCTCGTCCAATATAGTCTGGAAGAGCGGCTGCAAGTCCGGGCCAACTTCAGGAGTCAAACCAGCCTGGTGTTTGGTAGCGATGGCGTATACGATCGGGAAGTCGGCTTGCTCATCGGTAGCGCCCATTTCCAGGAAAAGGTCGAAGGTGTCGTTCAGCACGCGGTCGGTGTCGGCATCCTTGCGGTCGACTTTGTTGATGACCACGATGGCACGGTGGCCAAGTTCTAGTGCTTTCTTGAGCACAAAGCGGGTCTGTGGGCGCGGGCCTTCGGCAGCATCAACCAATAATAATACGCCGTCGACCATGTTGAGTACGCGCTCGACCTCACCGCCGAAATCGGCGTGTCCGGGGGTATCGACAATATTGAGTTTGACCTGCTCGCCGGTTTTGGGGTCGGGGATATGCACGGCGGTGTTCTTGGCCAGGATGGTGATGCCGCGCTCGCGTTCCAGGTCATTGGAATCGAGCACGCGTTCCACTACTTGCTGGTTCTCGCGGAAGACGCGCGCCTGGCGCAGCAGGCCGTCTACGAGCGTGGTTTTGCCGTGGTCGACGTGGGCAATGATGGCGATATTGCGCAGGTCTGATCTTGTAATTTTCATAGTACCTTGCTACCTCTATTAACTTTCACAAAAAAACCGACCGTTTTTGGCCGGGTTTCCAAATTAACTTGCCAAGTTTAACGCATAAATTGAAATTTAGATAGGGATAAGGATTAAAGTTTTGTAAATATTGGGAGAAAACGAATGACACAAATAGATCGTATGGCACGAATGATTTTGCGTTCGTGGCATTCGTGTTTCATCCACTCCTATCTTAAAATTCTCAAACTCATCCCCTTTTCATGTATAGACAATTGGATTTTGTAGTATAGTAGGCCATTATTTTGCTCAAGGAGGATGTATGGATTCATCATTATTTATTGTTTCTGCGATTGGCAAGGACCGTCCCGGCTTGCTACACTGTATGACCAGCACCGTGGCGGAGATGGATATCAATATCGTAGACGTAGAAGCGCGCGCGATCCGCGGCGTGTTTACCATCTTTTTGGTGGTCGATATTGAGGCGGCAGACTGCACGTATGCGGAGTTTATGCAAGCGATTGATTCTTGCGCCGTGAACTTCGACCTGGGCGTACGCGTAGAACCCTATGAAGCCGGTCGGCGCAAGGTCAACAAGCACATGCTGCTGCTCACGCTGATGGGTGCAGACCGCCCCGGCATTGTGGCCGAGGTCTCGCTGGAACTCTCGAAGCGTGGATTCAACATCGAGCACGCTAAGATGATCGCCCGCGGCGAATACATAGCGATGGAAATTATCGTCGATGCCTCGGAGGTCAGCGACCTGAAGGCTTTCCGCAAAGACTTGCTGGCCTTCATGGAGCGCACCGGGCTGGACATTTCGCTGCAGGAATACGATGTCTTCCGCAAGCCCAAGCGCGTGGTGATCTTCGATGTGGACAGCACGATCATCAAGGAAGAGATTATCGTCGAACTGGCGAAGGTGGCCGGGGTGGGGGATGAGGTGCAGAAGATGACTGAACTGGCGATGAACGGTGACCTGGATTTCAAGGAAGCGGTGCGGCGGCGGGTGAGTCTGCTCAAGGGACTGACCACCGAACAACTTGAGAAACTCTCCCGCACGATCAACCTGACCAGCGGGGCGGAGGAGTTGATCTCGACCCTGCATTCGATGGGTTACAAGGTCGGGGTGGTTTCGGGCGGCTTTACCTTTTTCACCGACTATCTTAGGAACCGCTTGCAGTTGGATTATGTCTTCGCCAACGAACTGGAAATTGAGGATGGCGTGGTGACCGGAAAGATCAAAGGTGAGATCATCGACGCCGAGCAAAAAGGCCGCATTATCCAGATCATTGCCGAACAGGAAGGTATCTCCCCTGACCAGATCGTGGCAGTAGGGGATGGGGCTAACGACCGCTTCATGTTGCAGAATGCCGGGTTGGCGATTGGCTTCAATCCCAAGGAAATCTTGAAGGAATACAGCGATGGACTGATCACCAATAAGAACCTGTCCGGGCTGCGCTATTTCCTGGGGATTCCGGCTGAGGATATGGCGCAAGAATAAATGGCAATGCCTAAAAATTCCAAGTAGTCGCAATTCTTTAGCGAGTGTTTTATAACACTCGCTTTTTTGTGGAGAAAGGTGATTTTATTAATGATATTTTTATGATAAAAAAGGTATAAATGGGTTATTATTAAGTTGAAATAATAGCCGAAAAAAAAGGAATAGAGGTGCTTGATGCAACTTAATGGTATTCATCACGTTACAGCGGTCAGTGCGCAGATTGCCCGCAACGTTGATTTCTATACGCAAACCCTGGGTTTGCGCCTGGTCAAGAAGTCTGTCAATCAGGATGATGTATCTGCTTACCATCTTTTCTATGCCGACAAGGTGGGGAGTCCGGGGACAGATATGACTTTCTTCGATTGGCCGCACATCGGCCCGAACGTGCGCGGTGTGGATAGCATTGCCGGGACGGCATTCCGGGTTTCCAGCCGGGAAGGGCTGGATTTCTGGGCCAAACGGCTGGCCGACCAGGGTGTGGAAAAGATCGAGTTTGGCAGCTTTGCCGGGCGTGATCTGCTGACCTTCGAGGATTTCGAAGGCCAACGCCTGTATCTAGTCAATGACGAAGGTGCACCGGTTGAAGGGGAGTTATGGCCGCGGCCGGACATTCCTGACGAGCATTTGCTGCGCGGTTTTTACGGTGTGGTGCTGACCATAACCATATTTGATGAGCTTGCCCCGATCTTCACGCAGGTGTTGAATTTCCAGGAAGTGGAACGCACGCGCTGGATCGATGAGAAGACTTCCGCCATCATCTATAAGACGACCCCACAAGGCGGCCCCGGCAAAGAAGTCTGGTTGTTGGAGCGCCCGCAAGACCCACAGGCTCGATTGGGGGCGGGCGGCGTACATCACGTGGCCTTTCGTGTGACGAACGCAGAGGGACAGAAGCAGTGGCGGGCCCGGATTATGGAATCCGGGTTATACGTTACCAAACTTATCGATCGCTTCTGGTTCCAGTCGATCTATTTCCGGGTGTCGAACGGCATTTTATTTGAGATTGCCACCGACGGGCCAGGCTTTGGAATCGACGAAGATATGGATGCGCTTGGCGAGAAGCTGGTATTGCCCCCATTCCTGGAAGGTCGACGGGCAGAGATCGAAGCCGGACTCACTCCGATTGATAGCAAAGTATGACCATAAACATTCACGCCGAACAGCCTCGCCTGCAAGTTGGTACCGCGCTTGAAAAAGCATCCTGTGCGGTGATCTTGCTGCACGGGCGCGGCAGTACTGCCCAGACGATGGTTCCACTCGCTCAAGTGATCAATCCGGGCATGGCTGCGCTGCTGATCCCCCAGGCGGCGGAGAATACCTGGTATCCCCATTCGGCATTCGGTCCAATTGAAGACAACGAACCATATCTTTCGTCTGCGCTGGCCCGCATCGCGACCCTGGTCGAAGAATTGCAGAGCCAAGGTTTTGCAGATGAGCAGATCGTGTTTGGCGGCTTTTCACAAGGCGCGTGCCTGGCTTCGGAATACGCGGCGCGCAATGCAACTCGCTACGGCGGCTTGTTCGTGCTGAGTGGGGCGCTGATCGGTCCGCCGGGAACGCGGCGTGATTATCCGGGATCGTTCGCTGAGATGCCGGTCTTCATTGGCGGCAGCGACATCGACCCGTGGGTATCGCATGACCTGATCGCAGAAACTGCGGCTGTTTTCGAACGCATGGGCGCAAAGGTCGATTTCCGCACCTATCCCGGCATCGCACATACCGTGGTTCAGGATGAGATCGACGCGGTCAGAGATATATTGGCAAACGTGTGAAGGTACCTATCTATAAGGAAAAGATCAAAGGCTGGTAGTTCAAGCGCCAGCCTTTTTTGATTTATTGGCATAATTACGGTAAGATGAAAGCACAATGCAACCGACTTCGAACGAAGAGGTGATGATGAGTGATGGCGAAGCGCTGACAGCGGTAAAAGTGGTTGGGATTTGTGGAAGCCTGCGGCGGATGAGCTATACGCGCCAGGCTTTATCCGTGGCGCTGCAAGGTGCTCAAGATATTGGGGCAACGATCAGGTTGATCGACCTGCAGGAATACGATCTCATCTTTTGCGATGGCAAGGAAGACGAAAGCAACTACCCGGAAGATGTATTTACACTCAGGCGGGAAGTGCGGGAGGCTGATGGACTTATCCTGGGAACGCCGGAGTACCATGGTAGTTTCAGCGGGGTCTTGAAAAACGCGATCGACTTGATGGGTTTCAAAGAATTCGAAGCCAAGATCATTGGTCTGGTTGGGGTGGCCGGGGGAACGATGGGGGCGGTGAACGCCTTGAACGGCTTACGCGTGATCGGCCGGGCTGTGCATGCCTGGGTGCTGCCCGAACAGGTTTCTATTCCCAAAGCCCGGGAAGTATTCGATGCAACGGGTGCATTGCAAGACCGGATGATTGAGCGCCGGTTGCAGGAACTCGGCCGCCAGGTCACGCGCTTTGCTTATTTACATTCTTCGGGGAAGGCGCGCGAGTTCATCGAGGTGTGGGAGAACGCCCCGACCAACCCGGGGGGATAATCTTTTTTATGCGTACCGGGATGCCCTCATGACCTACAGAGTACATCTGCACCGAGCCGCATTTCAAGCGGCAGAGCGCTATTTGCACGCGCTGCAAACCGAGCAAGCACACGCGGGTGCTTATTTATGGAAGCTGTTGGATAATACAGACCGATCCCAATTATCGCCAGAAGCATTCTTAGAGCTGCTTATCAATACCAAACATCCCCAGATTTATGCGGAAAGTGCGCTGTCCGGCGATGGTTCGGACTGGAATCAAACCGAACTCGCTATCCTTGGTGATGTTGGCATCTCCGTTCCGGTGACGGTCTTTGATAACGGCCGCCACGTGAATCCCGAAGTGCATGCCAAACCGTTCGCGGCCACGCTGCTGTATGTGCCCGGTGCGTTGTTGCACAATGGACGCGGATACATACCTGCGGATTGGCATGCGGTTGTCCGCGGAGACGAAATCTATCCGCAAGCCTATTACCGCTTGTATGAAAGCAGATTGTTGCCTTTATTCGTCCATGCAAACCGGGTATCCACAGAACGGGACAAAGCGGCATTCATCACCATCCCCGGTCTGGGATGTGGGCAGTTTGCCGGTCCTTTCCGGGGAACCTTGGCCGCCAAATTGAAAGCCGTTTTGGTGCAATTGCTTGAAAACTACCAAGACCGGTTTCCAAATATCCGGGCGGTGTATTTCGATCCCTATCGGGAATGCGAGAATGAACGCATAGAAATCGGGCATATTTCGTTTTTCGTGCGCCCCTTGACCCAAGGCAATGAGGCCAAACCACAATTGTGCTCGCCAAATACATATGCAGAAGCCAATGAAGATTTTCGGGATTGCGAGTTGTTCAGTTTTGTGGCCTGGGATCACGTTTCGTGGCCGGGGAATGATTTCTACGTGGGTTCCCGGGCTACGGATGATGGTGTAAAGGCGGCAGCGACCAACTCAATGGCGGTGATGACCGGCATTGCGGGGCGATACCATCATGAAAAGACCTGCTACGAACCCCCGCAAGGATACGCCACCTGGGGTGATGTTGTTCACACTAACCAGATTCGTATTCGTGTGCAGGGGAATTTGTCCGTTGTGCCGGGATAAAAGCATATGCTGGGCTTCATATTAAAAAAATGAGCGGCTGACTATCAGCCGCTCATTGTGTTTTTTCGCTAAGTATTCAGTTTTCAGTCGCCAGAAACCTGCTCGACGCGCTCAGTCTCGACCATTTCTTCGTCGCGGTCGCTGCGAGCCACACTCCACAGAATCAGGCCAACGGCGATCACCACGGCGATCAAGATCGGGATGGTGATACCTTCGTAGGAAACCACGATCGGGGCGATAATCAGGGCAACCAGGTTCATAACCTTGATCATCGGGTTGAGGGCTGGGCCAGCGGTGTCCTTGAGCGGGTCACCGACCGTATCACCCACGACCGAAGCCTTGTGGTTCTCGCTGCCTTTGCCACCGAAGTTCCCGTCTTCGACGTATTTCTTGGCATTGTCCCAGGCGCCACCGGCATTTGCCATGAAGACGGCCTGCAATTGACCGGAAAGGATCACACCGGCCAGGAAGCCGCCTAGGGCCTGTTCTTTGAGCAGCAGGCCAACGGCGATGGGGGAGAGGATGGCGATCAAGCCGAGCGGGATCAGTTCGGTCTGCGCGGCGCGGGTCGAAATCGTCACCGCTTTGGCGTAGTCGGGGGTCTGTTCGCCACTCATGATCTCAGGGATGCGCAGTTGGCGGCGAACCTCAGCCATGATGTAGCCGGCAGCACGGTTCACAGCCTTGATCAGCAGGCCACCGAATAACAATGGCAGGGCACCACCGATCAGCAGACCAACGAACACTTTGGGGTCGGCCAGGTTGATGATGCGCTCGAAGTTCTCAGCGCGGGCGGCGGGCAGCACGCGTTCGATATCCGTGAAGAAGGAACCGAACAGTGAGACCGCGGCGATCACAGCGGAACCGATGGCAACACCCTTGGTGATGGCTTTGGTGGTGTTCCCGGCGGCATCCAGGTCGGCCATGATCTGGCGCGCTTCCGGAGAGAACTCGGCGGAACCGACCAGTTCACCGATGCCATTGGCATTATCGGAGATCGGGCCGAAAGTGTCCATGCTGACGTTGTTGCCGGTGTGCGAGAGCATCCCGACACCGATCAGGGAAATACCGAACAGGATATAGGTGAAGGGATCACCGGCGGCTACGCCCTCACCCTGCATGGAGATCAGGAACAGGGAGAAGACCATGATCCACATGGCGTAGAAGAAGCCACTGACGACCGCTTTCTTTACAAAGCCGCGCACGATCATTACCACGGCAAGCACGCCGCCAACAATCAGGGTCGGGACATACAGGCCAACGGGGAAGGTGACAGTGTAAACCAGGATGGATGCGGTCAGGCTGAGGACGATCACGATCACTGACCACACGCTGGACATGTAGCCCAGTGAAAGGCCTTCCAGGATCACCAGAGCGGGGCCGAAGGCAGTCGCCTTGGCGATGTTCTGGACGCGCTTGCTGTTGGCGCTGGTGGCAATCGAGGTCAATGGGTTGAAGATCACAGCCAGGGCTACACCTACAGCAACCAGCGCACCCAACGAGAGGTGGGAGAGCATATTGCCGTCCGGGTTGCGGGCACCGGCATAGAAAACGGAGAGTAAGAAAGTAGAAACGATGGTGATGGCGCTGGAAAGCTCGTAGCTCATGTACATAGCTTCTTCGGCATCGTCCACGTTCCACAGGGAAACGGCGTAAGTGCCGAAGATGGAACTGATCACACCGACGCCGCGCACCAGCAGCGGAAGCACGATCCAGAACAACTGACCGGTGATTGAGGTCAGCGCCAGGCCGAGGATCAGGCTGGATACGATGGTGACTTCGTAAGATTCGAAGATGTCGGCGGCCATACCGGCGCAGTCGCCCACGTTGTCACCGACCAGGTCGGCGATCACGGCGGCGTTGCGCGGGTCGTCTTCTTCCATACCGGCTTCGACCTTACCTACCAGGTCTGCACCGACATCGGCTGCTTTGGTGTAGATGCCGCCACCCACGCGCATGAACAGCGCCAGCAGCGTACCACCAAAACCGAAG
>JAFGRA010000387.1 GCA_016935415.1 Anaerolineales bacterium | reverse complement strand
GGGGGGTGCGCGTTGGGGTGAGGCTGGGGGCCAGCGTCGCCTGCATTTGGGTTGGATTAGGTGTGTTCGAAGGGAAAAGCACCGGCGGACGTTCGAAGATGAACGGCGGGCCATCTTCCGGGGCGCTGGCGGGCAGGTTGCAGGCCAGGATTGCTCCCAGCAATACACCAATCAGCAGCCAGTTTTTTTTGCGCATCAGGGAATATTTAGCGCCTCAAGCATTACGGAACGGACCAGATCCTGATTGGGCAAAAGCACCTGTGCGCCTTCGTAGGTCAGCCAGGAAGTAACATGTTCGGAATTAATCGCGTAGCGGTTAATGTTACTTCCATCCGTTGCAACTTTACCGGCGAGGGGCAGCAGGGGAACCATATCCGCGAAGGTGAGGTCGGTCTTGACGAACTCATCCAGGTTGTCATAGATTTCCGGTGCTTTGGAGAGCGCGTCCAGGCTGACCAGGCGCATGAAGATACCTTGCAGCACCTCTTGTTGGCGGCGGGTGCGATCGAAGTCGTTGGTGGTCTTGCGGGAGCGGACGTACCACAGCGCAGTGTCGGCGTCCATGTGCATGGTACCGGGAGAGACTGTGTACCAGTTGTAGCCTGTGCGGTGATCGGTCAGTTCCTTTTCTACCTGTACATCGATGCCGCCAAGCAGATCGATGATCTGTTTGAAACCGCTGAAACTGACCATGGCATAGTGGTCGGGGCGCACGCCAAAATTATATTCGAACATCAGGCTGACCAGTTCGAAGTCGCCGCGGAAGTGGGCGGTATTGATACGATCCATGCCCCAGCCGGGGATGAAGACGTACAGATCACGCGGGAAAGAGGTCACGTTCACGGTGCCTAGTTCGGTATTCAAGGTCAGCAGCAAGATTACGTCGGTGCGGTAGGCTGTGCCGTTGGGGCGTTTGTCCGAACCAAGCAGCAGGATGTTGATCTGATTGTCCGGCTGGTCAAACAAGCCCATCGCCGAAGTCGTCCCTGCGCCGTAGAAGCTGGGATCGATGCCATCCAACCAGTCTGCCGCCGCGGGGGTAGAGGTCGCCAGCGGGGCAAAAGTGGGCGTGGGGCTGATCGCGGGGGTAGGCGGGATTTCGGTTGGGGCAGGAGTGGGCGTAACCGGGATGGGCATGAACGGCGTGGCGGTGGGCGTGGCATTTGCCGGGGCACCGACCAGCGCAGCTGGCATGGCGGTGCTTTGTTGCGCGACTGGTGCGATCGATTGTGCCAACCCAGGTGTCCCACAGGCGGCCAGCAGGAGGGAAAATATGCCCAAGATCAACCGGTTACGCAAATTCATAAATCACTATTGTTCCGAAACTTGTTTTTATGTTAAGCGTGCAACTTCTGTACCAATGCAGAATCCTTCGCGCGTAAAACAAAGCGGCAAGCACCATAACCTAAATTGTATACTGGATTTGGAATTTTCGCCGTCTTCCCGGAGCGCGGACTGGTGGTGTGTGTAGATCGGTATTGGGGGAGGGTGCCAAATTCAGCGCTTTGGGACGTAGATCGTTTGCCCAGCCTGGATGAATGTGGAGTCTTTCAGGCAATTGGCGGCTTGTAAGTCGGCCACGGCGATGTTATGGGCCAGGCTAATCGAGTACAGGTTATCTTTTGGGGCGACAGGATACCGTTCCCAACCCTGCGGTGGTGGAGGGGTATAAGTAGCCAATCCGCTGGTGGCAGTGGGAAGAATTGCCGGTGGGGTGTTGGTGGGACCGCTGGGGGGTTGGGTGAACGTGGGTAGGCCTGTTGCTTGAATGCCGGGATTCGTCGTAACCGGCTGGTTGTTTGGTTCCCAATTGATTAGGGTCAAACTTAGGCCTACGACAACGGCAATGAATGAAAGCGCGGCGATCAGAATACCAAGCAATAGACGCCCCGATTTTTTCATGCCTCGGTATGGCCGTTGCCGTTATTCGAGGGGAGATTGTTTTCCAGGGGCAGCAGCACGCTGAAGGTTGCCCCTGCGCCCACCTCGCTGTCGACCCAAATGCGGCCTCCCAAAGCTTCGGTTAACGCCTTGGCAATCGATAACCCCACACCGGTATCGCCGACGCCCTGGATCAAGGGATTATCGGCGCGATAGAGGCGGGAGAACACGCGTCCCAGGTCTTCCGCGGGGATGCCGCCGCCGGTATCGCTGATCTGTACCAGCACGTAATCTTCCTGCCCGTAGTCGGCTTGTACCTGGGCACGCAGGAGGATCTCACCTTCTACGGGGGTGCACGCCCCGGCATTTTGCAGCAGGTGTAAGACGATCTGTTGTAAGCTGTCCCGGTCGGTGTGCAGCTTGGGCATTTCGGTTGGAATATCCACGCGCAGGGCGATGTTCTTCTCACGCAGTTGTGTGCTGGTGGTGTTGATCGTATCGTCGATAACAGAGATCAGGTCGACGTATTCCGGGCTGACATCCACCATACCCGGGTCCAGGGTGGCGATTTGGACCAGGTCGCCCAGCAAGGTGTTCATGCGGTCTGTGGAGGTCTTGACGCGTTCCAGGAATTTGCGCTGTAGTGCGCCCAGGATGCCAACCGATTCGCTAAGCAGCAGGTCGGTATAGCCAATAATGGACGACATCGGCTGGCGTAGGTCTTGTGCCATCGAAGCGATCACCTCGTTTTGTTCGGTCTGGGGTGCAGCTTCAGCCGGTTTGCTGGCAGCCTTGGCAGTGAGTTTCTTCTTGGCGTCGGCAAGCGCAGCTTCCAAACCGGCAACTTCCGTAAGTGCCAGATTCAGTTCCTCCTGCACCTTTGTGACCTCTTCGGCTGTTTGGATTTCGGCAATTTGTGCTTCCAAAGCCTGGTTCGCAGCCTGAAGTTGCTCATTTTCGATCCTGTGCTTCTCAGCTTCGATAGCCTTCAATTGCAGGTCTTCCACCTGGGATTGCAAGTGCTGGTTTTCGGTGCGCAAGATATCAAGCTTTTCCTGGACTTCTGTGAGGCTTTGTCTGGTCGGCCGGGTCTTGGCGGTTTCCAGTTCGGCTTCGAGTGCCGCCATTTGTTCGACCAGTTCGGCCTTTTCTGCTTCTATGCTTTCCAGGGCGGCGAGTTGGGCAATCAGTTCAGCTTTTTCGGCTTGCAGTTCTTCCAGCGCTGTGCGCTGCTCGTCAAGCTCGGCTTTCTCCGCTTTCAGGTCTTCGAGTTCTGCCTCAAGCGCGGGAGTATCGCTTGCTGTTTTGAGGTCTTCAATCTCGGCGCGCAGGATCGCATTTTCTTTTTGCAGCTTGTCAAGCTCGTCTTTGGTTTTTCCCAGTGTGGTGACGGTGGGCGCGGTACCGGACTTGACGGTGGTTTCCAAATCCTCGATCTTGGCGATCAGATCTGCTTTCTCACCCTGCACCTTTTCCAGTTCGGCCTTGGCCTGCTCTGCATCTTGCGCCACTTCGGCGGCCATCTCTTCAAAAACTTCCAGCGAGGCAATCGTGGCTTTGAGTTCATCGTTCTCGGCTTTCAGTTCGTCGATCTTATCGCTGCCCACGAACACCTGCTGGGTATTTTCGTGCAGCAGGCCGAGTTCTTCGCGCAGGGTTTCGTTTTCCTTTTCCAACTGTTCGAGCGTTTCGCTGGCTTTATTGTAGGCGCTTTGAACGCGGGCCAACTCCTCGATCACGATGATGTCACCAGCTTCAACTTTTTGCAGGGTTTCGGCCTGGGCAGCCAGCGTTTCGCGTTCGGTCTTTTCCTGTTCGAGTTCTTCTTTGAGGCGCTCGAATTCTTGGTTCTGGCTGAAATCCGCCTGTACCTTTTCAATGATCTGGATGATGGCCGGGGAGATGTCGTTGATGTAGGTATGATCCTCTTCCGACCAGGTGCGTTGGGAATAGGGTGAAAGCAATACCAGCGTGGCAATGGGTGTTTTGTCCCCGGAAACGATGGGCACGGACAATAACCCGCCGACCGTGTCTGAACCCAGCAGCTTGGCGAGGTTGGGCAGGTCTTTGGAGTCATCTTCGGGTGGCAGCATCAAATAGCTGCCGCGGCGCATGGCGGCGGATAACTGCGGCACAATGCTCTTTTTCAGGGTCGAGCCTTTGATGTTCTTTTCGGTGATCAGGTCGTAGCCGCATTGCACGACAACTTGCCCGGCATCACCGGGCGTCACCAGCAGGCAGACGTCGGCGATGATCGCCTGGGAGATCACGGTAGTGAGCTTCTGGCACAGGTGGGCAGGATCATCTTGCAGCGCCAGGTCGAAGGCGTTCAAGAGGCGTTTGGTTTCGGTCGCTTTGAATGGAGGCTTGGGGAGTTCGCCAGTCGAGCCGTTCTTGCCTTCTTCGGCTGGCGCTTCTTCCGCGTGGCTAATGGGCGGGGCTACCGGGAAGGTTTGGATCAGCGTGATCAAAAAGGGATAGGCTGCCAGTTGGGAGAGCCGGATCAGGCTGGAGAAGTTGCCTGGGAATTGTTTGATGAAGACGATATAGGACAGTACACCGAAGAAAACCACCACAACCACCATGAAGCCATTAGCCCAGCCTTTGGGTTGGGCGGTGATCAGGATCACTTCCCCGGCCAGGATCACCAGGATGAGCAGCGCGATCCAGGCGATATCGAGTGGACTGATATTGAAGGAGGCGTAGGTCTGGGAATATGCGGGGTTTAACCAGATCACCGTACTGGCAATCCCGGCAATTATAAGCAGGCCGATGGTTGCTGCTGCGGTAATATCCCCGCGGCGGTCGGGCTTTTGAAATGCCCACATCCAAAGGATCACGACCAGGCCAATTGCGTCGAGGGCGCGTTCGATCGGCGGCAGGAAAATTTCGGGGTCGGCGATCAACCCAAAGGCGATCAGCAACAGCAGGCGGATACCCAATAATACGCTGAGACCGGCGATGCCCCGGCTTTTCAGGGAAGGCTCGTTCTGGCGGGTGTAATTCACCGCGATCAACAAAGCCCCAAAGGCCCAGAAAGTCATCATCAAATGATAAACAATATAGCCGGGGGAGCTTGTTAGCTGGTCTAGGATGTTGATGAGGAAGTCTGGTAGTTGCATTCTATAACCTCACGATGATTATAGCACGGTGAATGTGATCAAATAATCACAGATTCGTTTGAAAGAGATTGACAAAGTTCAAATTCCAGGTAAAATAGCATGCGCAAGCCGAAGTGGCGGAACAGGCAGACGCGCTACGTTCAGGGCGTAGTGGGCTTTACGCCCATGTGGGTTCGACTCCCACCTTCGGCATGAAACCCCTCAAGAGGGGTTTCTTTCTTTAATGATCTTGGCAGATACCTTGCAACTTTATTGCCAGAATACGAATACGTTATGTTCAAATCTGAATTCGCTTGCGTCCATATCGCGCTTGAGGTATCATGAAGTTATGGAAAAATTAAAGGTTTTGGGGAAGCGCATCTTTATTGTTGCCGGGTTGGCATTATTGGTATTCTTGTTAATGGATTTCAATAATCGCATGGCTTCCCTCACACGCCTCAGTGCCCAGAATGAGATTGAGGCCGAGAAACTTGACGAACTCCAGGTAACCAAAGCTTACCTGGAAACCCAGGTGGCCTATGCCGGTTCGGACAAAGCCGTGGAAGCCTGGGCGCGTGAAGAAGGCCGCTACGTGCAAGAAGGGGATGTTCCCATCTTCCTGCTTACGCCGGTGGGCTATACTCCAGAACCGAAACTGCAACCGACTCCGACTGCGCCCAGTTACACTTTCCTCGAAGCCTGGAAAGAGTGGTTCTTTTCCGATGCACCTTGACGGCACTATGTGGGCGTGCTATAATGCCCCTCTTGTAAGACAATAAGCGACGCGGGGTGGAGCAGTGGCAGCTCGTCGGGCTCATAACCCGAAGGTCAGAGGTTCGAGTCCTCTCCCCGCTACTAGAAGAAAAAGAGGCCCAGCCTCTTTTTTATTTAAGGATTGGGAATCCAAAGTGCTGCACTTTGTTACCAGTTTATAACAGCTCTATCACCAGAAATATAACTCCTAACAAATAGATTTAGATGATGATCTTGTCTATTCACGCGATTGGAAATATTTGGGTTTAAACATGTCCATCGAAATTCAGAGTGTAAGCAAACAGTTCGGCGAACAAACCATTCTCCACAAGGTATCGATCGAGATTGGTGAGGGGGAGTTCTTTGTGCTGCTCGGTCCCAGTGGCAGCGGCAAGACCACGATTTTGAACATCATTGCCGGACTGGTAGCCGCGGACCAGGGACAGATTGTGCTCAACGGCAAAGACGTCACCCACCTGCCACCCCAGGAACGTGGTATCGGTTTCGTGTTCCAGAATTACGGCCTCTTCAAATATATGAATGTGGCGAAGAATATTGAATTTGGCCTGGCTGTTCGCAAGGTAAATGCTGCGCAGCGGCAGACGCGGTGTGACGAGTTACTGGAACTGGTTGGCCTGGTTGGTTTGGGAGAACGTATGCCGCGCCAGCTTTCCGGTGGGCAGCAGCAGCGCGTCGCTCTGGCGCGCGCCTTGGCTCCACAGCCGGAAGTGCTTTTACTAGACGAACCGCTAGGCGCATTGGATGCCAAGATTCGCGTTGAACTGCGCAAGAACCTGCGCAAGATCCAGCGCCAGCTTGGAGTCACCACGATCCTGGTCACGCACGACCAGGAAGAAGCCTTCGACGTGGCTGACCGTATCGGCGTAATGAACTATGGTCGCCTGATCGAAGCCGGCACGCCCGAAGACCTGTACCAGCGCCCACAGACCGAATTCGTGGCTTCTTTCCTCGGCTCGGCCAACCTGCTGTTGGGGCAATCGAATGAGCAGGGTGTGTGCCTTGGTGAACAGTATTTCTCATTAAAGTCAGACGATTACCCGTTAGATGCAAACGGGCGCGCCCAGGTGTTGTTCCGCCCGGAGGATGTGGCGCTGGCAACAACCCCCGAAGGATTGGGGTGCCCGGCATTGGGCGTGGGGGAGGTATTGGAGACCGGTTTCGTCGGCGCGGTTGAGCGCCTGCAACTGCGCGTTCCCGCCATTCCCGGCGTGCGCCCAATCTCCCCACCGGTGGCTTTTGGGCAAAAGAACTTGCGGGTGGATGTCACCCGCCCGCCGAACCTGACCCGCACGCTGCCGCTCAAACCGGGCGACCGTGTCTGGGTAGGTATCCACGACCTGCATGTGCTCCCGCACCCGGGCATGAGTTTCCTGGCCGTTTCGAACGGCGATGCTAAAAGCGAAGGCGCCATCGACCTGGGTGGGCAGATCGCCCGCCTGGCACACGCCCGGTTGACCCTATTGAACCTGGGGGATGGAAAGCAGACGGGAGAATTTTCCGTCCAGGAAATCCGTAAGCGCCTGGGCAGCGGACTTTCTGCCCTGGACGTACGCGACAGCCGTTTGCCCACCCCGGAAGCCATCGCCCTGGAAGTCGAGAATTATCCCTATGATTTGGTGATTCTACCCTGCTGCGATTTTGAACTTGCCAGGCTTGTACTGCGTACCGGCAGCCACCACTTGCTGCTGGTACCTGGCGAGCAGCCAATCCCTAAACACGCCCTGGTGTGTGTCAAGAGCGGCGAACCTGCCAAAGAGGACATCCTCTTTGCCGGGCGGTTACTGCGCCACCTGGGGAGCAAGGTGGAAGTGCTGTGCGTGGATGAGACTATCCCGGACGGCGTGCAGCGCCAGCAGATCAAGCGCTTCCTGGCGAATAGTGAACGCAGCCTGACGCTGTTTGGAGTCGACGCAACTTCAACCTTTGAGCAAGGTGCGGTGATCCCCACCTTGCTGCAGAAAATCAGGCAGCCGGACATCGACCTGGTTGTACTGGGGGTGACGCTGCCCAACCCGGGTGAGCAGGTTTCGTTGGAGGGGATGGTACGTGAGTTATTGGAAGCCGTGGATGATAAAGCTTTCCTGCTGGTGCAGTCGCACTTCGTAAATACTCCGAAATGAACGGAAAGGAATTTTGCATGAAAACGAAAACATTGGTTTTGGTTTTGGTTGTGATTATGATGGTGTTGGTAGGGGCGATATCCGCTTGTAGCGCCAATCTGGAGTCAGATGCAGCTGGTGCGGATACGGTTACGCTCACGCTGGGCGCTTATACCACCCCGCGCGAGGCGTATAGTGAGATCATCCCTTTATTTCAAGCATATTGGAAGGAAAAGACGGGGCAGGAAGTGGTCTTCGAGGAATCCTATCTGGGGTCGGGGGCGCAGTCCCGGGCAGTGGTGGAAGGCTTCGAGGCCGACGTGGTGGCGCTTTCGCTGGAAGCGGATGTTACCCGCATGGTTGATGCGGGTTTGATCACGCGCGACTGGCACGCCGCCCCGAACAAGGGCATTGTGAGCACTTCGGTGGTCGTCTTTGCAGTGCGCTCCGGTAACCCCAAGGACATTCAGGATTGGGACGACCTGGCCGCTCCCGGCGTCGAAATCTTGACTCCCAATCCAAAAACCAGCGGTGGCGCGCAGTGGAACATCCTGGCGTTATACGGTGCGGCCAAGCGCGGTTACATCGAAGGCGTTGCGGCAGATGACGATGCCGCCGCCCAAGCATTCCTGGCGCAGGTGTTGGCGAATGTGACCGTAATGGACAAAGCCGCCCGCGACAGCATCACCAACTTCGAGAAGGGTGTCGGCGACCTGGCAATCACTTACGAGAACGAAGTCCTGGTGGCCCAGTTGAGCGGGCAGGATTATGATATGGTCATCCCGCGTTCGACCATCCTGATCGAAAACCCTGTGGCAGTCGTGGACGCTTACGCCGAGAAACACGGCACCCAGGAAGTGGCTGACGCCTTTGTGGAGTTCTTGTTCGCGGAAGAAGCGCAGCGCATCTACGCCAAATACGGCCTGCGTTCGGTAGATGCCGATGTGGCCGCCGATACTGCCGAACTTTATCCGCCGGTGGAGGACCTCTTCACGATTGATTACTTCGGCGGCTGGGCCAAGGCGACCCCCGATTTCTTCAGCGATGAAGGCATCTTCTCGCAGGTCTTGGTGGACGTCCAAGGGAGTGGCGATTGAGTCAGTTGGAAAGCGTTCAACGAGTGGCAAAGACTCGCTCCCGTAAAGCCGGCATTGGGCTGCGGGTAGGCGTAATCGTATACCTTGTCACGCTGGTCATCCTGCCGATCCTGGTGATCGTTTGGGATGGCCTGCGGGAGGGGTTGGACGAGTTCTGGCACCAGATTTCGCTGCCCATTGCCTGGCATGCCCTTAAGCTTACTTTCCTGACTTCAGGATTGATGGTGGTAGTGAACGTCATCATGGGCACACTGATCGCTTATGTGCTGGTGCGCTACGATTTCGGCGGCAAACGCTTGCTCAACGCGGTTATCGACCTGCCGCTGGCGATCCCCACGCTGGTCACCGGTGTGATGCTGGTGATCCTTTATGGTCCGCAGCAGGTGTTGGGAGCCTGGCTCAAGGATGCATTGGGCCTTTCGATCATTTTCGCCCCCCCGGGCATTGTCCTGGCGCTGCTGTTCATCACGCTGCCTTTTGTGGTGCGTTCTGTCCAGCCGGTCTTGCAGAACCTGGATCGCGTCCAGGAGGATGCCGCCGCCACGCTGGGGGCCTCGCGCTGGATGATCTTCCGGCGCATCGTGTTACCCGCACTGCTCCCGGCAATTCTCAGCGGGGCTTTGTTGAGTTTCTCGCGCGCCATCGGCGAGTTCGGTTCGGTGGTGATCGTGGCCGGGAACATCCCGCTGTACTCGCAGACCGCGGCGGTGTACGTCTTTGGTGAGGTCGAGTCCGAAAACCGCCTAGGGGCCAGCGCGGTTTCGCTGGTCTTGATCCTGGTTTCTTTCACGCTGATGCTGCTCGTCAATCGGGTGCAGAAAGCGATGCACAAATAAGATGGAAAGCAACAATCGCCCTCCCTCACGCGTAGGTCGCGCCGAGCCAGGCCGTTTCTTACTGATCGGCGCGGCCTACCTCTATGTGGCGTTGCTGGTCTTAGCACCGCTGCTGGCGATCCTGGGTGGCGTGTTTCGGGAAGGACTAAATCCGATCTGGACCGCACTGTGCGACCCGGCGCTGGTGAGCACCTTCCGGCTCAGTATTTTGATTGGAATCGGAGTGACTGCACTGCACGCTGTAACCGGGACGTTGGTAGCCTGGGTGTTAGCTCGCCACGAATTCAAGGGCCGCGAGTTTATCAACGGTTTGATCGATGCCCCGTTCGCGATCTCACCGGTGGTGGTGGGGTACATGCTGCTGCTCCTGTTCGGCCGCCAGGGTCTGTTCGCCCCGCTGCTGCAGCCGCTCAATATCAAGGTGGCTTTTGCCGTTCCGGGGATGGTATTGGCAACATTCTTCGTTACGCTGCCGATCATGATCCGCGAGATGCTGCCGGTGATCCAGACCCTGGACCGTTCTGAGGAGTTTGCCGCGGCTACACTGGGGGCCGGGCGCTGGCAGACTTTCTGGCAGGTGATCTTCCCTGCCCTTAAGTGGGGCATCATCTACGGTCTTTCGCTGACGCTGGCGCGCGCCCTGGGCGAATTCGGGGCTGTGTTGGTGATCGGTGGCGGCATCCAGGGGCGCACGGATACGGCCACAGTGTATATCTACCACGCCTTGGAAGAGCGGCAATATATTGCCGCTTATAGTGCAGCGCTGCTACTGGGCTGTATCTCGATTGCCTTCGTGGTAGGAGCGGACCTGTTGAAGCGGCGCAAGAGGTGAATGAGCTAAGGGCGTGGGGGAGATATTGCAAATGATAAATTGCAGAGCGCAAGCGTAACTTGCACGAAGCCATCAACATCCTTCCATGTCATACGAATATCGATTCACGACACGCGTTTCTCGCCTCACGCCCCATGACCCTCGCCAATGAGATATAATCGTCATGATCCTATCCACGTGGTCTATCTGTGGCTTGAGCAGTTGGCATGAAGAAAGAATTGATTCCGCGCAGTCTTTCCGTTCAGATGATCTTGAGCTTCCTGGCGGTTGTGGGCTTGACCGCAGTTGCTACTGGGATTCCGGCGATTTGGCTCTTGCAGAACCAGATGGAAAGCCAGGCCTGGTCGCAGGTGGCACAAGATCAGCAAACCTCCCAGGCACTGTTCCAGGCGGATATGGCAGAACTGCACAGCGCTGCCAATCTCACTGCCCAGCGGCCGACTCTGGCCAGATTATTATCCGAGGGGGATGGCGATGATTTACACACCTATCTAAATGCCTTACAAACCGGAACCGGTGTCGATGGCATTTTCGTGTGTGACCCGCAGGGCGGGTTGCTCGTTTCCACAGAAGTAGATGCACCGGGCGGGGTGTGTACCTTCGAAGCGGACAGTTTCGAGATCGTATCCCGGGCAACCGGGGATATGGCCTGGTACGTGGCCCGACAGGCCGTGCAGCAAGAGGACGCGCTGCTCGCCACCATTGTTGTCGTTCGGCAATGGGATAATGCCTATTTGGAAGAGACCAAGACGCAAACCGGTTTGGATTACATTTTGTGGCAGGGGAAATCGGCATTGGCGAGCAGCTTCACGGCTACTGGGGCTGTCGAAAACGGAATGGGTGAGAGGATGTCGACACGTTCTTTTCAAGCTGACGGCCAACTGTATTATGCTGCCAATTATGACCTTGTTGAGAATGCCCTGTGGCTGGAGACGGCGCTCAATGTGCAGGCGATCAGGCTGGCCCAACGGCGATTGGATGCTGTGCTGGTGTTCAGTATCACGGCTACAGCAGTAGTGGTCGCTATCCTGGGGGTGCTGCTGGCGCGCCGGATGAGTAAACCTTTGGAGCTGCTGGCCAAGGCTGCTGAAAAGTTGCGGGGGGGTGACTTACAAGCGCAGGTCGATACCAACATTCCGGTCGAAGAGATTGCCCAGGTTGCCCAGGCTTTGGAAGGTGCCCGGGTTGATTTAGCGCAGATCCTCACCCGCCTGGAACAAGAGAAGAATTGGATCAACAACCTCCTGGATTCAATCGTGGAGGGGGTGGTCGCGCTGGATAGTACCGGCAAGGTGTTGTATTTCAGTTCTGGGGCGGAAAAGATCATGCTTTGGGAACGTGGGGCGGTGCTCGATAAACATTGCGATGACGTCTTCAATATCCCCAACCGGGACGTTTCCTTCTTAGATTGTATTCCCGAACCGGGCGGTCGTCGTAAGCTGGATGTCGTATTGGGTGACGGACAACTGGCAACGCTGTCGATTTCTGGCGCGCAGCTTACGCCTTCAGAGGTAAACGATGCCCATATCGCTTTTGTATTGCGCGATGTAAGCGAAGAAGAGGTCATCAATCGTTTAATTGGGCAGTTCCTGGCGAACATCTCGCATGAGTTCCGCACGCCGCTTTCCGCTCTGGCGGCTTCCACCGAACTATTACGGGACCAGGCTGCTTATCTTTCTAAGGAAGAACTCCAGCAGTTGATTGAAGCGCTGCACTTAAGTACGGTCGGTTTGCAAACCCTGATCGATAACCTGTTGGAAACGGCCAGTATCGAGGCTGGGCATTTCCGCGTTTCACCTATGGTTGGTGATTTGAAAGACATCATAGCCGACGCCGTTGATCTGATGCAGCCCTTAATCGAGAAGCATAGTCAGCAGTTGGTGATCAATTTGCCGATTTATTTACCCGGTGTCAGGGCGGATCATCGCCGCATTGTCCAGGTACTGGTAAATTTATTATCGAACGCCAGCAAGTATGGCCCGGATCATTCCACCATCATGGTGGAAGTAAAACTAATGGACAGTAAGGTGCAGGTGCGCGTGATCGACCAGGGACCGGGCATCTCTACAGATCATCGTAAGCAGCTTTTCCACCGTTTCATGCAAACGGGCACACCGAACGAATACGGCAAGGAAGGTGCCGGGCTGGGCTTATCGGTGGTCAAGGCAATCGTTGAGGCGCATGGTGGCGAAGCAGGCATTGCTGATAACCCACAGGGTGGTTCGATCTTCTGGTTTACGCTGGTGCAGATGGAGGAGGCATGAAAGTTCTGGTAGTCGATGATGACCGTGTGCTGGCTGACGTGCTTGTATTTACGTTGCGGCGGGAAGGGTTCGAGGTGATCCAGGCGCTGGATGGGCAGGTTGCCCTCCAGCGTTGGGAGGCAGACCAACCCGATCTGATCTTGTTGGATGTGAATATGCCGAAAGTAGATGGCTTTACGGTCTGCCGGCAAATTCGCGAACAATCGGATGTGCCAATTATCCTGCTGACTGTAAAGAATGAAGAAGAAGACATTGTGGGCGGATTGGATATTGGGGCGGATGATTACATCACCAAACCGTTCAGCCCGCGCCAACTGGTTGCCCGTATCCAT
>JAFGRA010000386.1 GCA_016935415.1 Anaerolineales bacterium | reverse complement strand
GTCCGGCTGCGACCAGGGGCAGCCACACTGCCCAGGAAATCAGATAAGCTAACCCGAAAAAGACACCAAACTGCCGCGCGTTCATCTATTACTGAAAGAGATACCCACAATTCTGAGACAGCTCGGCGAAGGGCGGGTAGCCCAGCCACATGTCTTCGAGTACGAGCTTGCCATCCGCGTCAATCGAAAAACGTCCCTCAAGATCGGTCTCTTCAGGGACGTGGTTGCCGCCTTCGACATTCAGCGCCAGCGTTCCCGCAGCCAGGTCGAAAGTGTACGTACCCCAATAATCCCGGTACAACTCGAAAGGCTGCCAGGTTACATAAAATCTGCCATCGGCGCGGAATTCAAGCTCGCCGATCTTCTCTGCGGGAACCACATATTCGCCATCCGCGCAAGTATATTGTCCCTGCTCACGCCACAAACCAACCAGCGGGTTTTCTTGCGGGTCGAAGACGTGCACTTCGATATCCACCACCCGGCGGCCATCTTCCACATCGGCACTAACCGTGTATACACTGCCATTGGTCGCGTCCGCCGCCACTGTCAACAGGCCGTCCGCCGAAATGCTGGCACCTTCCATTGGCGTTACCGTCCAATCCGCGCAGGCATCCACCTCGGTAAATACGTAGCAACACTCCACCACCCCCAAGTTGAACTGGTGCGATTCGCCCGGCATGACCTGCACGGTATTGCTCATATCAAGCGCCAGATTATCCAATGTTTCCTGATCCAATGTTGGGCCGCAGTCGCTTTGTGAAGTGGGAATTGCACAGGCCAACTGTACGAGTAAGAGTACTCCAAGCAAGAAGAATAATTTTGTTTTCATACCACCACCTTTAAGTTGTTAATCACCAATCCATCAAACCATCCGATTACGGGGATCGATATGGCTCTTCACCAACTCCCAGCGCCCATCGTCCCGAATGTATAACAATTCATATACACTGTCATTCGGCGCGGTCATCACCAGGATATGCTCACCGTCCGCTTCCTTCCAGCGCCGCCCCACCGCTACGATTGGAAAGTTGACACCATCCCGGACGAATTCGGTTGGAATCGCTTTGCCGCGACGGTCGAAGCGGGCAGTGACTTCAATCGGCTGGCCCAAGTTCACCCTCCAGATAATCCAAGACGAATTGGATCGCGGCTGCGGCGGCCTGCTGTTTGACTTCGATCCGATTCCCGCTAAAATGATGCCGGCGTGTCCAGACCCCGTCCGGCGTTTCCAAACCAAACCACACCGTGCCCACCGGCTTCTCCGGCGTACCCCCGGTTGGTCCAGCAATCCCGCTGATCGATACCGCCAGATCCGCCTTGAACGCCTTGCGCGCCCCGGCTGCCATTTCCCGCACCGTCTCGGCGCTGACCGCCCCGTGGGTATTCAACGTCTCCCAACTGACCCCCAAGAGGTCGACCTTAGCCTGGTAGGCATAGGCCACCACCGCCCCCAGGTAATAATCCGAAGAGCCGGAAACATTGGTGATGCGGTCCCCCACCAGCCCGCCCGTGCAGGATTCGGCCGTGGCTAAGGTCAAACCACGCGCTTTCAAGCGTTCGCCCAGGAGAACTTCAATTGGGGTATCCATGCTCGAATTATAACAATAATAAGCTTACGAGAGGATTTCTTGTTATTGGAAAATCTTTTGTTTCCCCTCACCCGTCAGCCTTACGGCTGCCGCCCTCTCCCGGCGGGAGAGGGTCAATTGAAACCAATCAAAAAAATCCAACACCGTTGGAAACACTGCTTGTCTTCTCACCACGCTCTCGCCGCTCGAATCACGTATTTCGTCTCACGCTTCGCATATCAAAGAAGCGACCACTCATTTGCCCACCGCATGCTGTTTACTGCATACTGCTTACTTCATACTGCCAGGTTTTACGCTCTCATGTTAAAATTCACCATCATGGAAATCTCCGCTGAACTTAAAGCCACCCTCGATACCCTCCCCAAGAAGCCCGGCTGCTATATCATGAAGAACGCCGACGGCAAGGTCATCTACGTTGGCAAGGCCGTCAACCTGCGCAGCCGGGTGCGTTCGTATTTCCATGCCAGCGCCCAGGAAGATCACAAAACGCGCGAACTCGTCAAGCGCATCGCCGACATCGAATGGATCGTGGTGGGTTCCGAACTCGAAGCCTTGATCCTGGAGATGAACCTGATCAAGAAGCATCGCCCGCGCTACAACGTGCGCCTCAAGGACGATAAGCGTTATCCCTACATCAAAGTACACTGGGCTGATCCTTTCCCCAAAGTCACCGTCACCCGCCACATGCAGAAAGACGGCTCCCGCTATTTCGGGCCATACACCAGTGTGTGGGCGGTGCACAAGACGCTGGATGTACTGCGCCGCATCTTCCCCTACCTGACCTGCGACCGCACCATCACCGGCCAGGACGAGCGCGCCTGCCTGTATTTCGATATCAAGCTGTGCAATGCGCCCTGCATCGGCATGGTCAATCAGGAAGAATACCGCCAGATGATCGCCGACCTGTGCGATTTCCTCAACGGGCGTACCGATCCGATCGTCTCGCGCTTGCAGATCGACATGGAGAAAGCCTCGGAGGAACTGCGCTTCGAGAAAGCCGCCGTGATCCGCGACCAACTCGCGGCCATCGAGAACGTGGTCGAGAAACAGAAAGTCGTCTCCCCCACCTACCAGGACTCGGATGTGATCGCCATGGCGCGCTCCGACCGGGAGGCTTGCGTGCAGGTCTTCTTCATCCGCGGCGGCAAACTGATCGGGCGCGAGTACTTCCTGATGGAAGGCACCCAGGACAACCCCGACACCGAAGTGCTCGAAGAGTTCATCAAGCAGTTCTACGACCAGGCCGCCAACGTCCCCAAGCAGGTCTTGCTGCCCCACGAAATCGAAGAGGCCCACATCATCAAGCAGTGGCTCAGCCAACGCCGCGAGGGCAGCAAGGTCGAAATCAAGATTCCGCGCCGCGGCCAGAAGAAAGAACTCGTCCAAATGGCCGCCGAAAATGCCGCCTCCACGCTGCAAACCTTGCAGGCCAAATGGGAAGCCGACAAACACAAGCAAACCCAATCGCTGGCCGAGTTGCAAGCGGCGCTGGACCTACCCACTTCCCCGCTGCGCATCGAGTGCTACGACATTTCCAACACCCAGGGTACCGCCATCGTCGGCAGTATGGTCGTCTTCGAACGCGGCGTGCCCAACAAGAGCCACTACCGGCGCTTCAACGTGCGCACCGTGATCGGCCACGGCGACGACTACGCCAGCATGGAAGAGGTGCTCAACCGCCGCTTCCGCCAATGGCAGGGCGCCCAGGAAACTACCGAAGGCCCCGGCAAGAAGCCCGACCCCTCTTTCGCCCGCCTGCCCGACCTGCTAATCGTCGACGGCGGCAAGGGCCAACTCAGCCGCGCCGTGCAGGTACTGGAACAGTTCGATCTGCTGGGGAAAATACCGGTTGCCGGGCTTGCCAAGCAGAATGAAGAGCTTTTCCTGCACGGTAAAACTCGCGGCATCCTGCTGCCGCGCAACTCCGAAGGTCTCTTCCTGGTGCAGCGTATCCGCGATGAAGCCCACCGCTTTGCCATCACTGCCCACCGCAAACGCCGCTCCAAACAGGGGCTGGCCTCGCGCCTGGACGCCATCCCCGGCATCGGCCCGGCCCGCCGCAAGGCCCTGCTGACCACTTTTGGCTCGATCGACAAGATCGAAAGCGCCTCCGTGGAGGAGCTCTCCCAGGTAAACGGCATCAACGCCGATCTGGCGCATATGATCAAGTCTCATTTAGAATAATGTTAGGCAGTTCACTACCATACCAGCCTGTTTCCCCCACCACCCCACATCATTTAGTTTCGCTCTACCTTCTATATCAGCTACACGCGCTTGTTAACTATGGCACACATTGTTCAACAGATTCAGCCTATTCCCAACAATAGATTATTAATCTCTTGGTGGCTCCCAAGGGTGTTCACCCTGACGGGAACTATATCGCAGAAAGTCCACCAGAATCTCAATGGCTTGTCTTGCATCCTCTTCTGCAAAATCTTTTGGGGATTCGAAAGTTTTTCCATCTTCGTATTTCTCTAACATTCGCCCCATAACCGTTCGTTTATCAAGTCCTGCATTTGGATGAACATAGGTGTTTCGCATTCGCCGCAATTCATGGAAATGGTTAGCGAGCAAAGGATCAATTAGATTATCCATCAATGCTTTGTCAATTAGTTGTGCAAATCCTTTTTCGGCTGTTCTTTCATCTCCAGCCATTATATATAAGCCACCCAAGGAGTTCTCAATAAAAATCTGTGCTAGGAGCACACAAGCAAGGTAATATCCATCGATATAGCAAAGCCGTAGTTCCTCAAGTGCTAACGATGCTGAGATTCCTCCAATCAAGATCATTCCCATGGGAGGACCAAACTCTTGCCAGATGTACTTGTATCGTTCGAGACGTTCCCCAATCGCTTCACGATGAGAATTCCTGAGATGAGATTTCAACTCTTTCTCTGAAGGCAACCGCCATTTTGCTCTTGTCATACTACACTGCCAATTCTGGTGATATTCATTTCTAATTAGAATGATTTGGTGATTCTACCAAGGTGAAGGGGCAACAAGGTATAAATTAAAAATATCCTGCATAAAGATTACCTTACGCCATTATACAGAAAAATAGTAATTGCGTAATTCCCCATACTCCCGATACAATATTACACAATTCTGCCCCGGCACAACCAGGGCCGCGGCTGATGTCCATCAGATGATTTTACTTCTGCTAAATCATGGATATCAAAAAATTCTCGGCACTGTTCCAATCAAGCTCATTATAAAGGCTGGGATACAAAGGAGACCACCAAGCGCAAGAAGGGTGCCCAACACAACGGTAACGATTGTTTG
>JAFGRA010000385.1 GCA_016935415.1 Anaerolineales bacterium | reverse complement strand
CGGCATGGACGCCGTCAAGCTGGAAGGCGGGCGCGAACGCGCCGCCACCGTGGAAGCCATCGTTGGGGCTGGGATCCCGGTGATGGGCCACATTGGTCTGACCCCGCAGAGCGTACACAAATTCGGCGGCTTCCGCGCCCAGGGGCGCACGGCCGCAGCCGCCAAACACCTGGTCGAAGATGCGCTCATCCTGCAAGACGCGGGTTGCTTCAGCATCGTGCTCGAAGCCGTGCCTGCCCAACTGGCTGAACTGATCTCTGATGAATTGGCGATCGCTACGATTGGGATTGGCGCGGGAGTGGGCTGCGACGGCCAGGTGCTGGTGGTCCACGACCTGCTGGGGTTCTTCGACCGCTTCACGCCCAAATTCGCCAAGCAATACGTCCAACTGCACGCTGTGATGGCGGAAGCGTTGGCCGCTTACCGGGACGATGTTGAAACGCAGGCGTTTCCCGCCCAGGAACACAGTATCTTCATGGATGCAGCTGAATGGGAAGAACTGCTGGCGCTGCTGGCCGAAGACGAGTAAACGTGGATGCAGAACTGCTGATCGTTGGTACCGGTGCGCTGGCTACACTGACCGCCCAGCGGCTGGCCGCGGTTGGTGTCAATGTCGTCATGCTGGGCACCTGGCCAGCAGGGATCGCTGCGCTGAACGAACACGGTGCGGCCCTGGTTGAGACAGACGGCAGTGTGCAAAGTGCCCCCGTGCAGGCCACCAATGATCCAGCCGCAGTAGGCAATATCCGTTACGCTCTGGTGCTGGTCAAGGCCTGGCAAACGGAGCATACCGCCCGCCAACTCGCGCAATGCTTGCCCGCAGACGGCCTGGCGTTGACCCTGCAAAACGGGTTGGGCAACCGCGAAAACCTGGTAGCGCAGCTTGGCGAGGAACGCGTCGCTCTGGGCACGACCACCACGGGCGCAACCCTGCTTGGCCCAGGTCGCGTGCGCTCCGGCGGGGAAGGTCCTATTATGTTGGGCGCCCACCCGCGCCTGGCCCCGCTGGCCGACCTGCTGCGGCAGGCAGCTTTCCAGGTGAATGTGTTGGCGGATATCGGCCCATTGCTGTGGGATAAGTTGATGCTCAACGCCGCCATCAACCCGCTGGCTGCTTTGCTGAACGTGCCCAACGGTGAGCTGTTCAAACGTCCAACCGCCCGCCAACTGATGATCGCCTTGGCCGAAGAAACCGCCGCTGTGGCGCGTGCTCAAAGCATTACATTGTCGTTCACTGACCCGGCTGAGACCGTGGTTGCGATTGCTAAACAGACCCAACAGAATATCGCTTCCATGCTGCAAGACGTGCGGCGGGGTGCGCCCACCGAGATCGACGCCATTAACGGCGCGGTGGTGCGAGCAGGCCGTCAAGTTGGTGTTGATACACCGGTCAATGAGACGATGTGGCATTTAGTTAAGGCGCTGAGTAATGAGCCACTCAGTGACTAGGCACCGAGTAATCAGGAATGAGCATTTTATAAGAGACCCATTCATCATGTAAGTTGTTATTCTCAGTGGCTAAAACCGCGGCAACATTTTAACAATTTCTTACCAGCACTTAAAGTCGGTATAGCTTTAGCTGCCGCCGACGGATTGACTGCAAAAGCCGACTACAACAAAACAACATGTTTCTAAAGTTCTTCCCAGGTGACTAAGTGCCTGATCGCTAGGTGCCTGCCACGTAAACTAAAGTCTCTTGTAACATAAGAGGAAACAAACCAAATCACAATCAAACCCTAGGAACAACCATGCAAACCGTAACCACCTTACCCGAATTATGGGCCAACCGCAAAGCCTTCTCCGGCACGGTCGGCCTGGTGCCCACGATGGGCTTTCTACACGCCGGACACCTTTCTTTGGTGCGTCAGGCAAAAGCTGAATGCGACCATGTGGTGGTCAGCATCTTCGTCAACCCAACCCAATTTGGCCCCAGTGAAGACCTGGACGCCTACCCGCGCGATCTACCGCACGATCTGGCTCTGCTGGAAGAAGCGGGTGTCGACCTGGTGTGGACGCCCACCCCGGAAGTGATGTACCCGCAAGGCTTCCAGACCTGGGTGGAGGTCGAAGAAGTCACCAGACCCTTGGAGGGCGGCATGCGCCCCGGACATTTCCGCGGCGTGACCACCATCGTCGCCAAGCTGTTTACCGGTGTGCAGCCCGACAAAGCCTTCTTCGGCCAGAAGGATGCCCAGCAGGTGGTCGTCATCAAGCAAATGACGCGTGATCTCAACTTCCCGATCAAGATCGTGGTCTGCCCGATCCGCCGCGAGCCGGACGGCCTGGCGATGTCCAGCCGCAACACCTATCTGGACCCGGCGCAGCGTGAAGCCGCTACCGTGCTTTCCCGCTCGTTGATTGCTGCCAGGACCGCTTTCGAAAGCGGTGAACGCGACGCCGACAAACTGTGTGCTATCGTTGCCGAAATGATTACCGCCGAACCGCTGGCTGAATTACAGTACGTCTCCTGCGCCCATCCCCAAACGTTGACCGAATTGGAAACCGTAGACGAGGACGGCGCGCTGCTTTCGATGGCCGTGTATGTGGGCAAGACGCGTTTGATCGATAATTTCCTGTTGGGAGGTACCGAGTAACGAGGCACTTAGGCACCAAGGAAGAATCCAAGAGTCTCGCAAATTATTCCTAAGTGCCTGATTACTTAATGCCTCGGTGCCTACGATCTTGAAAGAGGACATCGCCATGATTCTTACCATCGACATTGGCAACACCAACATCACCCTCGGGATGTACACCGGCCTGGAACTCGGCCCGCGCTGGCGGCTGGCAACCGACCACCAGCGCATGCCCGACGAGTACGGCGTACAAATCCTGGGGCTGCTCTCGCATACCAACAATTCCCCGGAGGACATCCAGGGCATCTGCATGGCTTCGGTCGTGCCGCCGCTGACCAGCAAGTTCGAGGAAGCCTGCCAACGCTATCTGGGGCAGGAACCGTTGGTAGTCGACGCCGGGGTAAAAACCGGCGTGCGCATCCATTACGAGCCGCCGCGCTCGGTCGGCGCCGACCGCATCGCCGACGCCGCCGCCGTGCAGCATTTCTACGGCGGTCCGGCCTGCGTGGTCGATTTCGGCACAGCCACTACTTTCAACGCCATCTCCAAAGACGGCGATTACCTGGGCGGGGCCATCGCCCCCGGCATCGGCATTGCCTCCGAGGCATTGTTCGAGCGCACCGCCAAGCTGCCGCGCATCGACCTCAAGCGCCCGCCCTCGGTGATCGGACGCAACACACCCCATGCCATGCAGTCCGGGATGCTGTTCGGCTACGTTGGACTGGTGGAGGGTATGGTTGCTCGCTTCCGGGAAGAACTCGGCCCGGAGATGAAAGTGATTGCCACCGGCGGTTTTGCCAAGACGGTGGCAGGCGAGACCGACTTCGTGGATACCATCGATACCTGGTTAACGCTCAACGGTCTGCGCGTGATCTGGGACTTGAACCAATGAGCAAAATCGCCTTCGCTACTTTCGCCGAGCAGCCTACGCTGGTCCCCGGCGACCAGCTTGCCGCCGATGCCCTGGAACAGCGCGGCTTCGAGGTGGAAGCCGCCGTGTGGGACGACTCCGGCATAGATTGGAAGCAGTACGCCGCCGTAGTGATCCGCTCGACCTGGGATTATCACCTCAAAGCCAAAGCCTTCAAGGAATGGGTGAGCAAGCTCAAGCATTGGCGTGTGAAGCTGCTCAACCCACATGACGTGATCTTGTGGAATATGAACAAAACCTACCTGCGTGACCTGGTCGACAATGAAATCGAAGTCGTGCCCACGGTGTGGCTGCCGGGTGGCGCAAAAGCCGACCTGCAAACGCTGCTGGCGCAGAAGGACTGGGCGCAGGCGGTGGTCAAGCCGACCATTTCGGCCTCTGCCTACCAGACCTGGCTGACCAATCCACAAACTGCCGCCCAGGATAACCCGCGTTTGCGGGAAATGTTGGCGAATTCGGGCGTGCTAGTGCAGCAGTTTATGTCTGCCGTGCAGACCCACGGTGAGTGGTCGTTGATGTTCTTCAATAAGCAGTTCAGCCATTCCGTGCTCAAGCATCCTGATGATGGCGATTTCCGCGTCGGTGACCACAATGAAACCGTCGACCTGCCCCCGGCTGCGCTGGTCGAGCAAGCGCGCGCCATCCTGGATACGATTGAACTGCCCCTGGCTTACACGCGCGTCGACGGCGTGGAAGTTGATGGTAAACTGGTCTTGATGGAACTGGAATTGATCGAACCCTACCTGTTCCTGGAAAAGCACCCCGCTGCCCCGGATCGTTTTGCGGAGGCGATTGCAGGGATGCTATAACTTCGATATTCACAAGATTTTGTTCATGGCGGCTAAAGCCGCCTGCAACTATAAAGTTCTCGTATTAAGGATTTATCGTGGAAGAGTTACCTCTATCGAAAGTTGTTGAAAATACTATCCAGGAATATTTTGAGGGACACAGTTGGACGGTTCAGAAATTGGACAATCCTAGTCGAAAAGAAAAGGAAAAAGCTTCCGATTATTTATTAACTGGTAAAGGTCACAAAGTTCTGGTCGAAGTCAAAACGATTCAATCTGACCGCGCCAATATTCCTTGGGGATCTCCAAGGGAACATCTTGAACACAGACGACAACAGTTTAGAGAAGAGATAGAAGCGTTCGTAAACGATAATCCAGAAGAACGTGTAAAAGTGACAGCAGACGAATGGGAATTTATGCATGGTGAAGATGCAGAAGTTAGGAAAAAATTCTTAAAACGAAGATCAACTCTAAGTGGATTCAATAGATTCAAGAAAACTATTGAAGATCATTTTTCCCAACCAGAACTCAGAAAATATCCTGTCAGAATACGACTTGATAGTGATGATTTATATCAACCCTGTCCTCAACAAGCTGAAGAATTTTTGAAATGGTTGACCAAAGAAACTATTGATATTATTAACGGGAAACCTGGGAATACTTGGACAACGCAATCTATAGCAGATGAAATCACTTACTACTCTAACTCTTATGAATTTAGAGAGAAAACTCATCGTCGAGGAAGACTACAAATTAGTGTAGAAAAACTTCCCTCTAATTGTGAACTAGAGATTAATATCCATTCGTATGGCACTATAAATCTTGATGCAATTACTCGTAATATACAAAAGGGAGTAGCCCAGCTTCAAAGTTCTGCAGAATTTATAGGCGATCTAGAGATTCCAAGAACGGTAATAATTCATTTGCCTTCAGGTATATACTTTGAAAGCTGGCAGCAACTGCACGAACATATTTCTTGGTTATTCGAGCAATTTCCCAACGTAAGCGCAATTGTAGTCATGGAGTGGAAAATGGAAAATGACCAAATGGCGCCGGATTTTGTAGTTTATCACAACGAGAATTTGAAGAGTGCAAAACCACTCCCTAAAGAAATTTTTGATCATAACCATTCAACACATATTGAAGTTCAGTAGATCACTGAATATCTGGCTAATTATTGAACTAAGAACTAACCAACTACCAAATTATCCAACTACCAAACTATCCAACTACCAAACTATCCAACTACTAGACTATCAGACTACGAGACTATATGACTACTCCCCTAAAAGACAAACACATTATTCTCGGCGTGACCGGCTCAATCGCTTGCTATAAGGCTGCCGACCTGGCCTCCAAGCTCACCCAGGCCGGGGCGCTGGTCGACGTGATCTTGAGTGAATCAGCCACGCGCTTCATCGCTCCGATTACTTTCCAATCGGTGACTGGACGGCGGGCCTATGTGGATGCCGACCTGTGGAGCGGTGAAGGCCACGTGGTGCACATCGGTCTGGGACAGGCTGCCGACCTGTTCGTGGTTGCCCCAATCACGGCCAACACCATGGCGAAACTGGCGCACGGCGAAGCCGATACCCTGTTGACCGTCTCGGCGCTGGCGGCCGACTGCCCGCTGCTGATCGCCCCGGCCATGGACGGCGGTATGTTCCAGCACCCGGCTACGCAGGCCAATCTGGAAACGCTCAAACAGCGCGGCGCGGTGGTGGTCGGTCCGGCAGCCGGTCATCTGGCCTCTGGGCTGAAAGCCTTGGGGCGCATGGTCGAGCCGTTCGAAATCCTCGGCCACATTCGCCACCTGCTGGCGCAGGATGGCCCATTGACCGGGCGCAAGGTGGTGGTTAGCGCTGGGGGCACGCAGGAAGCGCTCGACCCGGTGCGTTTCATCGGTAACCATTCGTCCGGCAAGCAAGGTTTTGCCATCGCGCAGGCTGCCCTCGATCTGGGCGCGGAAGTCATCCTGGTGACCGCCCCGGTTTCCCTGGAAACGCCAATCGGCGCCGCGCGCGTGGATGTGACCAGCGCCCGTGAAATGCTGGACGCCGTGCGGGCTGCCACCGACGATGCCGATGTGTTGGTCATGGCCGCCGCCGTAGCCGATTTCCGCCCGGCGCAAACTGCCGAGCAAAAGATCAAGAAAGAAAAGGGTGTGCCCAGTGTTGAACTGGCGCGCAACCCCGATATCTTGCTGGAAGTCGCCAAACACAAACAGAAAAACGGCTTTCCAAAGGTGACGGTCGGGTTTGCGGCCGAGAGCGAAAACCTGCGCGCCAATGCCCAGGCCAAGCTGGCTAAGAAGAACCTCGACCTGATCGTGGCCAATGACATCAGCGCCCAGGATGCTGGCTTTGCGGTCGACACCAACCGAGTGGTCCTGCTAAGCGCGGCCGGCAACCAGGAAGAACTCCCGCTAATGAGTAAAGCCGAGGTGGCCGCGGCGGTGATGTTGCGTGTGCTGCAATTATTAGGAGATCATCATGAGTGATACCGTCCGCGTGGCGGCTGCGCAGGTCGCCCCAGCTTTTCTGGATTTGGACACCTCAGTAGAGATCGCCTGCCAGTGGATCGCCAAGGCCGGAGAGCAAGG
>JAFGRA010000384.1 GCA_016935415.1 Anaerolineales bacterium | reverse complement strand
CCGAGCAGCACGGGCGCAAGTTCTATTTTGAATCCACGGTGATGGATGGTGCCCCGGTCTTTGGCGTGATGCGCGAGACACTGCCCGCCGCCCAGTTGCTTGGGCTGCGCGGGGTGCTAAATTCGACCACCAATATGATCCTATCGCGCATGGAAAACGGCGGCAGCTTCGCCGAGGCGGTGCGCTTTTGCCAAGAGATCGGCATTGCGGAGACCGACCCCAGCGGGGATGTAGACGGCTGGGACGCGGCCATCAAGGTTTCGGCGCTGGTGACGGTGATGATGGGCATTCCGCTCAAACCGGCCCAGGTCGACCGTGAAGGTATCGGCGGCATCACCCCCGAAATGATCGCCGCAGCCAAGGCCAAAGGCAAGCGTTGGAAGCTGGTCTGCACCGCCGTGCGTGAGGGACACACGGTGAAAGCCAGGGTTGCCCCCGAGATGGTAGGGCCGGAGACGCCGTTTTTTAGTGTGGACGGCACCACTTCAATCGTGCAGTTCGAGACTGACGTGCTCGGGGAACTCTCGTTGATGGAGCGCGACCCCGGGCCGCACACCACTGCCTACGGCCTGCTGGCCGATTTCCTGAATGCAGTGAGAGCATAGCGGTCGACTGTCAGCATCCATCTTTTTAAACAGCTAGAATTCGTTTAGCATTTCTTATATTTCCCCTCACTCGCCAGCCTACGGCTGTCGCCCTATCCCTGGCAACTTCGTTGCTTTGGAGAGGGCTAGATGAAATTATTTTCACTAGTCTTTAGTGGGTAAGGGAAATACAAGAGTATCCTAAATTGCAAATTGTGATTAGTTAAGAACCACGTATTTTATTTACGCCTCACAAATTACGATTCACACCCAACGGAATTAATTATGCTCCTACACATCCCCTCCACCTACAAACACGTCATCTGGGATTGGAACGGCACCCTGTTCGACGACGCCTGGCTGTGCCGCGGGATTATGAACAACATGCTGGCGCAACGCAATTTGCCCGGTCTCTCCGCCGAACGCTACGCCGAAATTTTCGATTTTCCGGTCAAAGCCTATTACCAGAGTGCCGGTTGGGATTTCAATCTGACGCCCTTCGAAACCTTGAGCGACGAATTCATCAACGAATATGAACGCCGCAAGCTGGAATGCGCCGTACGGCCTGAGGGTCTGGCCGTGCTGGAAGCCCTGCATACTGCCGGGATTCCGCAATCCATCGTTTCAGCTTACAAGCAAGTCTCGCTGGTGCCCTTGATCGCCCATTACCAGATCGATACCTGGCTGGTCGGTATGCGCGGCCTGGATAACCACCACGCCGCCGGTAAAGTTGAAGTCGGCCGCCGCTGGGTGGCGGAACTGGACCTCGACCCGGCCGATATCCTGTTGGTCGGCGATACCCTGCACGACCACGAAATGGCCATCGAACTGGGCATCGACTGCGTGTTGCTGCCCAGCGGCCACCAGAGCCGGACGCGCCTGCAAACCAGCGGTGCTACACTATTAGCTTCGCTCTCCGAATTACTCCCCACATGAAGCAAAACAAGCTCTCCGTCCAGGTGGCGTTGTTCACGGTCGTGCGCGTGATCATCAACACGCAGTACCGCATGATGTACCCGCTGCTGCCCGCCTTCCGCGATGGCCTGGGCGTACCCATCGAGCGCCTGTACGCCGCCATGAAGTACCGCTCTATTGCCGGGGCGTTCGGTCCTTTCCTGGCCTCGATTGCCGACAGCCGCGGCCGTAAGGCAGGCACGCTTTTCGGGCTGCTGTTGTTCATCGCCGGGAGCGCGGCCGTCGTTTTCTGGCCAACCTACCCCGGGTTGGTGATTGCCCTAATCCTGACCATCATGGGTAAGGTGGTCTTCGATCCCTCGATCCAATCTTACCTGGGCGACAAGGTACCCTATGAACAGCGCGGCCGCGTACTCGGCATTATCGAGATGAGTTGGTCAGGGGCATTCTTGCTGGGTGTGCCATTGATGGGTTTTCTGATCGCCCAACGCGGCTGGCTGGCACCCTTTCCCTTGCTGGGGATCCTAACTGTACTCAGCCTGCTGGCAATTGTGGTACTGCTGCCCAATGACACCGCCGTAAAGCGCCCCAACATGCTGGCGAATTTTGGCAGTGTGCTGCGTTCCCCCGCAGCGCTGGCCGGCCTGCTGGTGACCTTCACGATCAGCGCCTCTAACGAGATGGTCAACCTGGTGTTCGGCGTGTGGATGGAAGCCTCGTTCGGGCTGGCCGTTGCCGCTCTGGGCGCAGCCGCCACCGTGATCGGATTAGCAGAGCTGGCCGGGGAAGGTCTGGTCACGGCCCTGGCCGACCGCCTGGGTAAGCAGCGCGCTATTGCCATCGGTCTGTGGGCGATCAACCTGTGTGCCCTGCTGCTACCGCTGCTGGGAAAAAGTGTGCCCGGTGCGTTGTTCGGGCTGTTCCTGTTCTTCCTGACCTTCGAGTTCACCTTCGTGAGTGTGATCCCATTGATGTCCGAAGTACTGCCGGAGGCGCGCGCCACATTGATGGCCGCCACCATCGCCAGCACCTCCCTCGGCCGCGCCGTCGCCGCCCAACTGGCCGGACCGGTATACGCCTGGGGGTTCCTCGCCAGCGCGGTTGCCGCCGTGCTCATCAATATGATTGGCATCTTAGCTTTACGCGCTGTGAAGATTGAAGCAGGTTGACTTATAAAAGCCCCTCTCCCTATCTTTTCACCACAGAGACGCGGAGCCGCAGAGGGAAGAAAGCATGGGAGTTGGAGTGCATTGGTGCAGAAAATCGTTGCAAGCGAATTTAGTCGCCGAAACATCCACCATTCGTCAAAAATCTACTATCGTGTCTATTTATTCACTTGTTTACATTTTTCCCCATATCTCACCCCCTTCAGTAGTTCAGCTCTGTCAGCATCTCAGTGATTCCGCTTTTATTCGTTATCAATTTCCTTAATTCCAATCTCATCTAATCCTGCTATAATGCGCTGGTATGAAAAAACTCATCGTAT
>JAFGRA010000383.1 GCA_016935415.1 Anaerolineales bacterium | reverse complement strand
TTGCCGTTCAGGTACAGGCTCAGGGTGGTGCCGTCATAAGTCAGCGCGGCGTGATACCAGGCATCATTGACAATCGTGGTCGCACCGGTCAAGGGATGGTTCTCGCCGGGTGTCGTTGCAGTTGCGCCTTCCTCGAAGTCTCCGGTCAGCACGTCCGAAATTGGGTCAATGCCCAGGAAATAGTTCATATCATTAGTACTGCCATCGGCACCTTCGGCACGGCCCTTGGTTACCAATGGGATGGCGGTTACACCACCAGTGCCGGTGCTCGTGGTTGTTCCGGTGCCTTCACGCATAAACCAGGTTTCCAGGGTGAAGGTGTCCAGGCCCAAGGCAGCATTATTGCCGAAGGTCACGTGCCCATCGGCAGTACCCAGGTCGAGCCCGTAATTGGGTTCGGCTTCTGTGGTCGCACAGAATACACTGGTGTAGGCCGAGGAGCCGTAGGCGTTCACCGCCCGCACCTGATAGCAGTATTCCGTTTCCGGGGTCAAGCCGCTATCGGAATACCCTGTAGCGTCGACCGCGGCCGTATCCAACAAAGTGAAGGGGCCACCGCTGCCGGTGGTGGAACGTTCGATTTCAAAACCGGTCTCATCGCTGGCGTTGTCCGTCCAGGTCAGGTCGACCTGTGTGTGCGATGCGGCAGTAGCTGCCAGGTCAGTCGGCGCAGCAGGGGGTGTAAGTGCGTCGGTAGTGGCGCACACCGGGCCTGTGTAGCCAGACGGGCCGATACCGTTCACCGCCCGCACCTGATAGCAGTATTCCGTTTCCGAGGTCAAACCAGTATCAGAATACCCGGTCGCATCAATTGCGGCCGTATCCAACAAAGTGAAGGGGCCGCCAATACCGGTGGTGGAACGTTCGATTTCGAAACCGGTCTCAACAGTGGCGTTGTCCGTCCAGGTCAGGTCGATCTGGTCGGGCGACGCCGCAATAGCTGCCAGATCAGTCGGCGCGGCCGGAGGATCGGTCACCGGTGCTAACGTGGTTGCACACACCGGGGTGGTGTATGCCGATGAACCGGCGGTGTTGACCGAGCGCAGCTGGTAGCAGTACTCGGTCTCGGCCGTCAGGCCAGAGTCCAGGTAGGTGTCCGTGTTGGCGGAAAGCGTATCCAAGAGCGTGAATGGCCCGCTGCTGCCAGTTGTAGAACGTTCAAGTTCGAAGCTAGTTTCAGTCAAGACATCATCCGTCCAGGACACAGTGATTTCTGTTTGTGAGTCTGGTGTTGCCCCAAGTCCAGAGGGCGTGGTCGGGGCGGAAATGCTGATATTGAAAGGTGCATTACCCACCCAACTGTAGCCAGTGCCGCCAATCGAACCGTTGATTGTCGTTCCAGCCGAACCGGAGACGGTAGAGCCAATGCCTTCATCCAGGCCCCAGCGCGCCACCAGGCCGGTTTGAGAAGTAGAAATCTCAGTGTTGATGTCGGTCTGGATTTCATCCGCCGTGCGAGCGAAATCCCAAATGCGGACTTCATCCAACACACCGTCGAAATGTCCAGTCACGATGCCAGTCGAAGTCAGCGCAGCACCCAAAGCTGAGTGCTGGATACTGTCCGAACGCGGCGGTTCGCCAACCACAATCGAGTTCTCGAGATTGCCGTTCAGGTACAGGCTCAGGGTGGTACCATCATAAGTCAACGCAGCGTGATACCAGACGCCATCGACAATTGTGGTCACACCGGTCAAGGGATGGTTCTCGCCGGGTGTTGTTGCGGTTGCGCCTTCCTCAAAGTCACCGGCCAGCACATCCGATGTCGGATCGATGCCCAGGAAGTAATTCATATCCCTGTTGTCACCGTCGCCTTCACCGCGGCCTTTGGTCACCAAGGGGATGGCATTGATGCCACCAGTACCCGCGGTCGTCCCTTCGCCTTCGCGCATGAACCAGGTTTCCAGCGTGAAGGTATCCAAACCCAGTGCAGGCTCGTTGCTAAAGGTCACGTGCCCATCGCTGGTGCCCAGGTCGAGGGCATTGAAGGGAGCAATTTCTACGAAAGTAGCCGTGACCGTGCTGTTTCCGCCGGTCATGGTAATTGTTTCGGGATTGGTAGTGCCAGTCAGGTCATCCGACCAGCCGCTGAAGCCCCACCCCGAATCAGGGACAGCCGTCAGAGTGACGACCGTGCCACCATCATAGGTACCACCGGCTGGGTCAAGGGTCACAGTGCCGTTACCAACCGTATTGACAGTCAGCGTGTATTGTTGGATCTCGAAGGTCGCCGTTACGGTCTTGTCAGCGTCCATGGTGATCGTATCGGGATTGGTCGTGCCGGTCAGGTCATCCGACCAACCGGTAAACTGCCAGTCCGTATCAGGGACAGCTTCTACGCTGACCACCGTGCCGTCAGCATAAGTGCCGCCGGTCGGATCGAGGGTGATGCTGCCGTTCCCAACTACAGCGGTGGTCAGGTCGAATTCTTCCACGAAAGTGGCGGTTACGGTCTTGTCGGCGTCCATGGTGATCGTTTCGGGATTGGTGGTGCCGGTCAGATCATCCGACCAGCCGGTGAACACCCAACCCACAGCAGGCACCGCGGTCACGGTTACAATGGTGCCGTCATCATAGAGACCGCCGGCAGGATCCAGCGTAATACTTCCGCTGCCATTCACGTTGGTGGTTAATGTATATTGATCTACCTGCGCAAGTGCCGGAGTAGTACCGTAGCTCGCAAAGCCGGCAACAACAAGGATCAAGACAATCAAAATACGGGCTAATAATCTGGTTTTCATGAGAATAGACCTCCTGGGTTTATGAAGGCAATTGGGGACATATTTGCTTTCACTCGTACTTTACCTATACAATCAATGGGATTGAATTCGCTTATCTTCAAATTTACCTGACACTAGATTTGTCAACACTCAAATTATTGTTAGTGATATCTTTACTTCTTGACAAACAGCGTAGCCGTCCGCCACAAACTCGGCAGCCGGCCAATCATTGTGTGAGCAGATCACTTTAGGGATTTCTGGAAAAATTACGCGTAGCCCGCTCCTCATTCAAAGATTCAAGCGTCCCTTCCCCCCCTTGGCCGACCAACATAGTAGAAAGGAACACAGCCTAATTATGGAAATCAGTCCACTCGTATTTTAGCGGAAATTTCCTTTCAAAAGATCGATTCTAAAAATTTATTGGCTTTTTCTAAGAACTGGACAAAATTGGTGTTTTTTTATTCCGACGCAACCAAACGGAAAAGAGAGCGGTGAATTCACCGCTCTCTCGTGTGTTAAAGTCGCTTGGATGCCATCCCCTGCACCTCGCAAGCATAGTTTTACGGGACGTCTACGGTCAGATTTCTCACCGCAGACCACGGACTGGTAGTTGGCGTGGTGCTGGCGTTGTATCCCCGAACTTGCCAGGTGTAATCATCATCGCTCAACGCCACATCCACCTGCCAGGTGCACGTACCTGCGGTACAGATCACGGATTGGTCTACCCAGCGGTCGACACTCGTACCGCCGCCCTGCGGGGTGATCAGCACCTCATAGTGCGTCACCCACGACATGGCTTCCCAACTCAAGGTCGGTTGGCTTACGGTGACCGTGGCGCCATTCACCGGGCTAATCAACTGCGGCATTTTCTGGATGGTCATAGCATTGCTGTCGGAGTACGCCCCCACAGCATAGGCTGCCGTGTAACCGCGCACCTTCCATTGGTAGTTTCCATCACTCAGCGTGATGTACACCGGCCAACTGCATGTGCCACTGCTGCACAGCGCACTGCCTTCCAGCCAGGCCGACAGGATCGGCGTGCCGCCACCCTGCGGCTCGATGACCAACTCGTACCACTCTGCCCAACTAAGCTCATCCCAACTGAAGGTCGGGCGGCCCATATCGACGATGGCTTCATCGTCCGGGGAGATCAAGGCTGGCGCAGATGCCATCACCATGCTCCAGGTATCCGACCAGGGGCTGGTCGGCATTCCGGCCGTGTAGCCCAGCACGCGCCAGGTGTAGTTGTCCGGCGGCAAGGTGAAGGCGGTTTCATAACTGCACACCCCCGCACTGCACACATCTGCCGCCGCCAGCCAACGCGAGGTCAGGCCTAAACCGCTATCATACACCTCCACCAGGTAATTCTCCGCCCAAGAAAGTGCACTCCAGGTCAGTTCCGGTTTGGGATCATCCACGATGGCACCATTAGCCGGGCTGCTGAGCTGTGGGATAGGTTGTACGATCAAAGCCGCGCTGTTCGACCAGTAACCGGTCGCCACTGCGGCGGTGTAGCCGCGTACCCGCCAGTCATAGGCCGTGTCGGCCATTGTGAAGTTCACTGCCCAGGTACAGGTTCCCGCGGCACATGCGCTGGCATTGACCCAGCGCGACAGCGGGGCTTCCCCATCGGGCGTGATCTCGACCTGATACCACTCGACCCAGGAAAGCTCCTTCCAGGCCAGTTCAGGCCGTGAGAGATCGGTAGTGCTGCCATCAACAGGCAGCTGCGGGGTAGGCGTGGATGCCACGCTGAGGGCACGCGTCTCCGACCACGTACTAGCGCCGTAGCCGCTGGTATAAGCCTGTACGCGCCATTGGTAATCGCCGTCGCTCAGGTAAGAACTGGGAGTCCAGGAGCATTCGCCCGCGGAACACACTGTTCCGCCATTCACCCAGGCGTTGATCAGCGCCGCGCCGCCACCGAAGGGTTCGACCACCACGTTGTACTGTGCCGGTGACCACGAGGGTTCATTCCAGGTGAAAGTCGGTTTGAGGAAGTCGACCGTTTCCCCGGCATTAGGGTCAATCAGATCGACAGTGCTGTCAATGGTAAACGTCCAGTTGGACGAGAATTCAGAAGCGCCCACCCCGGCGGTGTAACCGCGCACTTTCCATTGATAGCTGGTTTCGGGCAAAGCGGTGTTCGTCGTCCAGGTGCAGTTCGTTACACAGACCGAAGCGGCCGAAACCCACACGTCGACCACGGCGGTACCGCCGCCAGCGGGTTCGATCACCACATTGTATTGTTCCGGTGTCCAGGCCGGGATGTCCCAGCTCAGCACCGGGTGCATCTGGTCAATCGTAGCCGTATCCGTAGGAGATACCAGACTGGGAGCAACCAGACACATCGAAGTAGTGGCGTTGTCGATGTTGGAGTATTCGGAGTAAGTCGTATCCGAACTGCGATAGGCGCGCACCCGGTAGTAGTATGGAGTATTGCAGGTCAGGCTGGTATCAGAATAGCTGACTGCATTCGCCGCCACCGTGTCGATCTCTGCCCAACTGTCCGTGCCGTTGGGTGAGCGTTCGATGTGGAAGGTAGTTTCATCACTCGAATTATCTATCCAGCCCAGATTGATCTGGGTCTGCGAGATTGTCGTCGCGCCCAAGCTGGTTGGTGCAGGCAATCCTAGTTGCTCAACATTCAGGGAAACGGGCACATCAACCGGGTTCTCGTCAGGATCGTTAGAGGCAATCCGCAATGTATCGTTGTACGATCCCGCCCCGACACAATTCTCATCAATGGTGACTTCGATCGTGGTCGATTCCCCGGCCGGTACGGAAATACTGCTGTTCGGGGACACGGACAACCAGCAACTGCTCCCAACCACAGTGATGCTCGAAACTTCCAGGCTGGCTGTACCGGTATTGGTAATGGTCAGATCACCCATCAAAGTATTGAAAGCCGCTTGAAGGTTGATCCTGGGTTTGGTGATGCTGTTACGGGTGTCCAGAATCGGCACCCCGGTATCCTCCAAAATGCTCAAGAGGCTGTCAACGGAGGCATCGGGGGCAGCTTCTTTAAACAGCGCCCAGGCCCCGGCTACGTGCGGGGTAGCCATCGAGGTCCCGTTCCAGGATTCATACCCACCACCAGGCACCGACGAGTTGATATCCGACCCCGGAGCCAGCAAGTCCAGGAAAGAAGCACTGTTCGAATACCCGGCAACTTGGTCGGCCGGAGCATGTGAAGTGGTTGCGCCCACAGTCACCGCGCTGGAGATACAACCCGGGGCGTTGAGTGCATTGGTGTAGCCGTTATTACCAGAAGCAATCACGGTGGCAATCCCAACCGACCGCAGAGTGTCGATGATCGTCTTGCGAGAATCACCGTCACAGGTTGCCGTATAGTTTCCACCTCCAAGGCTCATGTTCACCGAAGCGATATCGTACGTATCGCGCAGATCGTATACCCGTTCCAAGGCCAGGATCTGATCGGAGCTATAAGTCAGGATACATGGTGGGGACGAGCAGTATTCTGTGGTCGTGAACTCGGAGAAGACCTGAATGGCGATCACGTTCGCATCCGGGGCAACCCCATCGAACGAGGTGCCGTTTCCGGTGGCAATGCCCGCCACGTGGGTACCATGATCGCAGCCGTCGATTGAACCGCAACTCACACCTGCCCCGGTACCAACTTGCTCTTCCAACCCATTGGGACAAAGCGTATTGGATACACCGCTGTCGGTCGTACTGTAGCAGGCTTCGGAAACCACTTTTCCAGTCAGGAATGGATGGGTTCCATCCACGCCCGAATCCAGGATCGCCACGGTTTGCCCGGCGCCGGTGTAACCCTCGGCCCAGACATCGTCCGCGTTGATCATTGGCACGCTGATGTCCAGGCTGGGTGGCACCGGCACATCTTCCTGCACGCTGGCAACCAGTGGCGAGTTATACAATGCTTCTAAAGCATCAACCCCCACTTCCAAGGCAACATAGGGAGTATGGTTCATGCGCTTTACGGAGCGCACAAGGCGCGGTGATAAGGCATTCAGTAAATCGTCCTGTGCGGCGCTGATCGAATCGATCTGTGCATTAGCGGCATCAATTCCTTCCCGTTTGATCAAATCACCTTCTGGCGTGAATGGCACCGCCAACTGCACGATCACCCTGACCGTGCCCTGATCTTGGGCCTTGACCGCCAGAGTTTCGTAAGGTGCTGAAGGTTGGACACTCAAGGAATCAAAGGAGGCTGCGCCCCCGCCGCCGCCAATGGTCCTATCGTATGAAAGGCTGGTCGGCTGTACATCAATATCCGGCTCTGGGGCGACATATTCGTAATACAGCCAGATTTCAAAAGAATCAATGTAACCTGTATCCCCTTGTGCACAATCGTACGCTAACAAATACCAGTACTGATTCACAAGTTGGCCGTCGAATTCAGTATTCAACACACGTTGATCCAAATAGATGTCATAATCATCGGCAGCATCATCGTCAAAACCCCCATCCGTTGTACTGCCAAGAAACTCATAAACTGTAACCTCTGTTGCCTGGTCGTTCGTGAGAACAAGTGCCAGATCAGAAACCCAGGTGTGAACGACATTTGCGCTATACTCAACCCTAGTCACCGTTGAACCTGCTGGCGCACCAGAAATCAGGATATCACTATACCCAAGCCCACAATATACTTCGTCAGCATCCTCAATAGCCCAATCCGTGAAATTGCTGCCGTATTGATATTCTTCTGCCAGCGGTTGATCGACGCTGGCACTCTCAGCAGCGATCACCACAGCCTGCGCAACGGTTTGGTATACAAAGCCATTGGCTTTCAGCACGCCCAATTCAGCTTGTGGAATTTCCAACACACAGACCCCCACTTGTTCACAGGCGTAGCCAAGTTCTTGGATAAGCAGAAGGGCTTCTTCCGTAGGAATCTCGACCTCGATTTCGGCCACGAAATCAGTTATAAGCTGCCTGCCCTCCCGTTCCGGGCCGGTATGAGTAGGCACTTCAGCTTCCGGCTGAGTTTCCTCCGTTGCAGTTGGTTCGGGTGTCGGTTCCGCGGCGGGATCCTCGGTTGGCTCTGCCGTAGGCTCCACAGTTAGTTCTTCTTCCGCAGCTTGCGTTTCGGTTGGCGTCGCCTCTTCCGTAGCATCAGGCGTAGGCGTGTCACCCTCCTGCGCGTACGCAAGGTTTGGTGAAAATATGATCGAAGCTAAAAGTAAAACGGTAACTAAGAAAAACAATTTCCCCCGCAAAGCTCGTAAGGTAAATCTGCCATGCATCATTATATCCTCCATAAAAATAGAAACCAGTTTCCGTCCCGCATTACTGGCAAATCAAAGTATTGTAGGCGGCGATAAAATTCGCAAACAGTATACAGAATTTTAATATATAAATCAAGCGACTCTTTGAATTCCTTAGAAAGCGATTTTTGAATCAAAACGTATTTATAGAAATAAATTCCCCCTCACCCACCAGATGAACCGCGTTCAAATCACCAAGCATCCAGTTTTGCAAGTTCTCCACCACCATCTCGGCCATACGCCGGTTAGCTGCGGCAGTGTTAGAGGCTACATGCGGGGTCATGACCACGTTGGGAAGCGTACGCAGATCACTGGCAGCGTTTACCGGGCAGTAAGGTTCGTACTCGAACACATCCAGCGCCGCCCCACCCAACCGCTCCTTCCGCAAGGCAACTGCCAGAGCAGCCTCATCCACCAACCCGCCGCGCGCCGTGTTCACAAACAAAGCACCCGGCCTGAATATCTGGAAAATGGACGTATTGAAGATGTGACGCGTACCGGTGTGCAAAGGCAGATGCACGGAGACAACCTCGGCCTCAAGCAGCAGCTTTTCGAATTCGTCTGCCCACAAGATGTACCCGATATCGCGGCGTAGTCGTTCCAGGCTCACACCCAACCGCGCGGCCGCATCCTCCTCGGAATCAATTTCTCCGACCAATACCTGCGCGCCAAAGCCCAGGTAAGCCGCCCGGGCAACGCGATAGCCGATCCGCCCCAGGCCAATCACGGCCAGCCTTCGTCCGGCCAATTCATTCCCGGCCTGCGACGCCCACTGCCCGGCTTTCAGCGCCTGGTCGCCTGCAGCAATCTTGCGCAGCAGTGCCCCAATCAGAAAGAGGGTATGTTCGGCCACCGAGCGATCCAACGCGCCGGGTGTATTGGCGACCAGCAGGTCACGTTCCCGTACTTGAGCAAAGTCCAGGCTGTCCGTGCCCACGCCAAAGCGCAGCACAACGCCTCCGGCAGGCAGAGCTTGATACAGCGCACCGGTGTACTGTGTCACCCCGACCACTACGGCACGGCAATTCGTTTCTTTTACAAAAGTGGCAAGCGTATCTTCGTCAGCAGGGACGGGAACAAACTCGACCCCGGGCGCAGCTTCAAAAACGGCCTGTCCTTTCTGATATTCCAGCTCAGTTACCGGGACGATCATCCCTTACCTCCTGAAACTTTACCCGCGTTAGCTAATTGCTGCGCCCCCTTCCGCAGGATATTGGAATCCAACCCCACGCCAATCAAGCGGAATCCTTCGGCAATGCGCTGCTGCACCTCCCCTGGCTCTGGATCGGCGATATGCAGTCCTGCGGCGACACCGGCAGCCTGGGCCGCTTCCAGCACCCGGCACACTCCGGCCTGTACAGCGGGATGTTGCAACTGTCCCAAAACGCCTAATGAGCCGGAGAGATCATACGGGCCAACGAAGACGGCATCCACTCCCGGCA
>JAFGRA010000382.1 GCA_016935415.1 Anaerolineales bacterium | reverse complement strand
TTCGGGCGGCCGTCCGGGCTGGCGGGCAAGATAAAGCTGTCGGCGATCCAATAATTCCAACTCAGCATACCGGGGCGGAACTGGCGCTTGGTCCAGGTGGTGGTGTGCTTCCAGGTTTCCTCTGTCCACAATTGCATAACCTGTAAGCCCATCGCGTCGGCTGCGTCATCGTCGCGGCCGTATTTGGGTGTTTTATTGAGTGCCTGGGCCTGTAGGACGGCGTGGCCTTCCCAGTTGTCCGTGAGAGCTTGGACGAGTTCGTCCATCGTGCAAGTTTGTGTGTCGTAAACCAGATGCTTGACTGCCAGCAGCGAATCGACAGTAGTAGCGTAGGTCACAGCTTCGATGGTGGTCAGGGCGATCTCGGCGCCGCCCTGGGTAACGTCCAGACTATGTTCAGCGCAGCCTTTTACCAGGCAGGAGAGATACGGTGTGGGTGAGAATTTGGAACGCACTTCTTCAGTACGGTCATAGATTTCGACGATCTTGGCGATGATGTACTTTGTCTGGGTGACGTAAGCCTGCCAGAACTGTTCCCAGGTGGTGAAGGTGCGCGGATCGCCAGTGGCCGGGCCATGACGCTGCGGTTTCTCGGCGATACCGGTCATGGCGTTGACGACTGGGTGCATGTCGTAGCCGTTGCACAGGGTCAATTCCACGGCCTTGAGCAGGTTGAGGTTGTTGTCCACCGTGCCGGAGCGGTCGTTGCCGACCATGGTGTTTTCCAGGCAGCCGACCGGAGCGTAATCGTGGACGTTGCTTTCGTTGATGAGGTCTTGCAACCCCGCTTCGCGCGCTTGCAAGATCATCCCGGCCATGGAGCGCTCATCGAAGTTGAGTAGGAATGGCGCGCCCTGGCTGGAAGCGATCATCTCGACGACCTTGTTATAGAGTGCATCGGGCGTGTCGCGATGCAGGCGCACGTTCGGCTTGGGTTCGAGGATCGGGGACATTTCGTCGATCACTTCGAGCATAGCGTAGGTCAGGTCGTTGGTCAGGTCTTCGCCGTTTGGCCCCAGGCCGGAAAGCGTGATCAGTTGGCCGTACCCGGCGGTGATACCCTGGTTACCGCCGGTGCGCAGCAGGGCGTCGTAAGCGGTGTTGGCATGCACCCAGAAGCACTTGAGAATTTCCTTGCCGGACTCGCGATCCATACCGTTTTCAAGCGAGTGCTGCCAGTATGGGTAAAGGTATTGGTCGATGCGCCCAAACGACGTACCCGGGCCGGGATAGTTCTCGTCGGCCATCACCAGCATATGGGTCAGCCACAAGGACTGTACGGCCTCCCAGAAGCTTTCTGCGGGCTTCCAGGGAACTACGTCCAGATTAGCGTGCATGGTTTGCAGTTCATCATGCCGGACGGGATCGGTTTCGTTTTTGAGCAATGCTGCGATCTCGGTCTGGTAGGCAGCAGCCAGATCGCGCGGCATGGTGGCAGCAGTCAACATGCCCTTGAGTTGACCACCTTTCTTGCTGTGTTTGTCCGCTTCAGGGAGCGCGTCGTAATATGCCTGGATTTCGGCGTGGATGCCCTGCCAGCCTTCGACGAGCACGCGCTTGTAATCCGGAATCAGATGTCCGCTGGTCGAGCCGGTGTTGCCGTAACCATGCTCGTGGAACCATTGGATCAGTTCGCGCGTACCGCCTTTAGCGTAAACCAGTTTTTCGTATTCCCTGGCTTCTGCTTCGTTCAGGCAGGTCGAGGTGAGGATGTTGAAGCGCGCCCCAGCCAGCAAATCGCCGGGCAAGATCTCGCGCGGCAGGTAGTTGACCATCACTTCCTTGATGAACCAGGCATGGCGCTCCGGCAGGCTCCACGTCCAGAAATCGGGATGCAGATCCACTTGATGGGCACCCTGGCGCAGCGAGGCCCGGAAGGTATCGAAGAAAGGATAAGTCTCGGGGACAATGTAGAAGGTCAATTCTTCATACTGGAAATCCCAGGGTGTGCCGGTTGTCCATCCGGTGAACTCGTTGTTCCAGTTGCGCTGGACACCCTTAAAAAAATAATCCCGCAACCACTGCACGCGCGGGGATAAATTCTTGGGTTCCTTGATCTGATATTTCGGCTTTTCAGCCGCGGGTACTGCCATCTTATGCTTCCTTTCCATTCAGGCGGAGGAGATGCTTTTCGCCATGTTCGAGCATCTCGGTCATGATCCGGGCGGCGAGTTCGGCGTTGTGGGCTTCGATGGCCTGGATCAGTTTTTCGTGGAAATCAAATACTTCCTGGATCATGGCCGGGCTGGCGTGTTGGTAAAAGCGACCGGCCAGGTTGGCGTGCACGTTTTTTAGCGAATTCAAGAGTAGGGGATAGATCAGGTTGGCTGAGGTTACGGCAACCCATAGATGGAAGTGGAAATCGAGTTCCACGATTTCTTCGAGGTCATCTTGGGACAATTGAGTTTGGGACTCGTGAATGCATCTGAGTTGGTAGAGCTGCGCCAATGTGTAATTGCTGGCGGCCAATTCAGCGGCTTTGACTTCGATCAGCAAACGCGCCTGGATCAGACTGTGCAGTAAGTTGGGGGAGAAATCGCCTTCCTGGTAACGGAACAGGGAGTCGAGGATGGCGGTTGAGCCGCTAAGACGGTAATCGTTGACGTATACACCCTTGCGCGGCCGGATTTCGATCAACCCCTTGGCGGCTAGTTCTACCAATGCTTGATGTACGACCGGTCGGCTGACGTCCAGCATCTCGGCAAGCTGCCGTTCAGAGGGCAAGCGTTGGCCGATTTCCAGCGTACCCGAGAGGATCAGGGCTTCGAGTTTCTGGATGCAGGCTTCCGGGAGGCTTTGCACCTTTACTGGGTCAAGTAAGTTTTCCATATTGGTTCTTGAGAAAGTTTGCTTGGTTTGTCTGGTAATACCACCAGCCAGTGGATTCATTATACAGAATTTCAGGCGCGTGTTCAAGAGAATATGCGGTAAACAATGTCCGAATTGGATTGGAGGAAAGGGAGTTTTAGGCGCTCTCGTATGCCCGAGTGATCTCGTCGCGCACGGGGCGCGGCAGCAGGATGCGCCCGGCTTCGGTTTGCTGCCAGACTTCGGGATTGCCTTTTTCGATGGTGCCGATTGTCACGCAGTTGATGCCTTGATCGACAAGACCCTGGATGATTGAGCTTGCATCCGCGGGGTGGCAAGCCAGCAACAATGCCCCGGAAGCAATCGTCGCCAGCGGGTCGAGCTTGAAATGCGCACAGATTTTCCCGGAAAGTGCCGGGATGGGGATGGCAGTTGGATCGATGACCAGTGTGTGTCCGCTGGCAATCGCCAGTTCCCATAAACCCCCGGCCAGCCCGTTTTCGGTGGGATCGTGCATGGCGGTGACGCGGCCATGCTGCACGGCAATCTGGGCGTCTTTTAGTACACTGATACCAGGTTTGTACAGGTAATCCTGGGCCGTTTTCAATTCTTCTGCGGTGAGTACATGGGCCAACTCATCCGAAAATTCACGCGCCAAAATGGCGGTGGCTTCGATGGGCACGCCTTTGGTGAGCAGCAGGGTATCGCCAGGGTTTAGTTTATCCGGCGTAACCATCTTTTTAGGAGCGACTTCACCGATCATGGTGCCGACGATGATCGGACGGTCGAGGCCGTAGGTGATCTCAGTATGTCCACCGATCACAGTTACGTTGATTTGTTCACAGGCGCGGGCGACCTGGGCGGCAATAGTTTCGACCAGTTCCGGTGTGGTCTTGCCCTCCGGCAATAGGCAGGTGGTCAGGAACCAGCGCGGGGTAGCTCCGGTGGTGGCGATGTCGTTGGCGTTAACCTGTACGGTGTACCAGCCGATTTCATCACTGGCAAAGGTGATTGGGTCGGATTTGAAGACCAGGTAGGCATCTCCGGCCGAGACCACGGCGCAGTCGAAACCAATGCGTGGCCCAATGATTACGCGCTTGTCCTGGATGTCACCACTGATGATCTTCGCCAGCAATTCTGGAGGGAGTTTGCCTAGAGGCAGGGGAGGCATGGGGTGTTTACTACTTTGTGGGCATTTTATCGGCGGCGTCGAAGACAACCCGGCCATGCCCGCAACATACGATCTTGGGTTTCAGATTAGCCAGTACTTTGGCAGATTTGATGGCTTTGGCTTCATCCCAAGTGTTTGCCCCGGAGGAAATATGCAATTCGCCAGCAGGCGCGCGCAAGGCATCCCCGGCAAAGAGAACTTCATGTTCTTCAAGGAAAAAGGCGATGTGTTCGGGAGTGTGCCCAGGTGTAGGAATTACCCTTAATCCGCCCGCAATCTCCAGTACCTGTCCATCAGAAAGGAATTCATCAATCGTTACCGGGGGGAATTTTGATAAGGGCGTGGTAAACCGGTAGATCAGTTTCATTAATCCTTTACCGATCAATGGTCGGGATGGCTCACCTTTTTGGATTGCCTCGCCTTCAAATCTGCTGGCATAGAGTTTCGCGTTGCTGGCTCTTATTAAATTCGATAAGCCACCAACATGGTCTTTATCAGTGTGAGTAATCAGGATCAGCTTGAGGTCGGAGGTAGTAAAACCAAGTTCTTCAATCTTTGCATGAATGTGCTTGGCGTTGGTCGAGAAGCCCGTGTCAATCAGAACAAGGTCGCGATCAGTAACGATCAGGTACGCATTTACAAAGCTGTCTTCGATTTGATGAACGTTGGGAATGAACTCCATAAGATTGCCTCCGATGACTGGATTGAGGTATTTTATTATACACGTGTTGAATCAAAAATGTTTTGTCTCTGGTGATATTCTATCTGGTTGCAACTTTGCTGCAGAATATTCGTATTTACTGGTATAGTTAGAGGCATTAATTGGACAAAATGAGGAGAATTATCTTGGATAATCAATTTGCGATTAAAGTAGAAGGTTTACATAAGGATTTCGGCGAGGTGTATGCCGTCAAAGATGTCGATTTCCTGGTGCAAAAGGGCGAGATATTCAGCCTATTGGGACCGAATGGGGCGGGGAAGAGTACGACGATTTCGATGCTTTCCTGCTTGCTGGAGCCGACCAAGGGTGACGCCTTTGTAATGGGGCATTCGATTATCAGTGACCAGATGGGTGTGAAAGCTTCGATTGGGGTCGTGCCGCAGGATATTGCTTTGTACGAAGACTTGTCTGCTCGGGAAAACCTGAATTTCTGGGGCAAGATGTACGGCATCCGCGGCGCTGATCTGAAAAAGCGCGTCGATGAAATCCTGGAGATCGTAGGGCTGACCGACCGCCAGAAAGATCGCGTTGAGAAATATTCCGGGGGTATGAAGCGTCGCCTGAATATTGGTGTAGCCCTGATGCACAAACCCAGCGTAGTCATCATGGATGAGCCGACGGTGGGCATCGACCCGCAAAGCCGCCGCAATATTCTGGATAGTGTGCTGGAACTCAACCAGCAGGGCATGACGGTGCTTTACACCACGCATTACATGGAAGAAGCCCAGGAACTATCCAAGCATATTGCGATCATGGATCATGGCGAGATCATCGCTTACGGTACGCATGATGAACTGGTCAACATTGTTGGTGAATACGATCGCATCGATCTGCAATTGAATACGTCAGCGGCTATGGTGATGGATGCCTGGAAAGCGGCCAGCGGCGTGCATCAGGTTTCTGCTGAAGACGGCTTGATCCACGTGTTGGCCGAAGACAGCAATGCGGTTCTGCCGCTGCTGTTCGAGGCGGCCGGGGAAGCGGGGGCGCGGATTACTTCGGTCGAAATCCAGGAGCCGAACCTGGAAGCTGTTTTCTTGCACCTGACCGGCCGGGCGCTGCGGGATTAGGGTGGATACAATGAAAGCAATCGATATCGCACTCAAGGATATGCTGCAATCCTTTCGCAGTATGTTCGCGCTGGCGTTCATGTTTGTAGTTCCAATCCTAATTACCGGAATGTTCGTTTTCTTGTTCAGCGGGATGGGATCGGGAGACAGTGATTTCGACCTGCCGCAAACGCAGGTGCAGATCGTGAATGAAGACCAGGGCGAAGCCGGATTGGGGCAAATGCTGGTTGATAGCTTGCAAAGTGAAGGACTGCAAGATTTGATGGCTATTACCGAGGTAGACAGTGACACGGAAGCACGCGCAGCCGTTGATCAACAGGCGGCCGATGTAGCTGTCATCATCCCCGATAATTTTTCGGCGGTGATGTCAGGCAGTGGTGGTCACGCAGAAGTCGAACTCTATCAAGATCCCACGCTTACACTGGGACCTAAGATCGTTTCAGGCGTGATCCAGCAGTTCTTGGATAGTTTTGCCGGTTCGCAAATCACGATCAATGTTGCTTTTCAGCAATTGAGTGCTACAGGGAATGTACCCAACCCAACGCTGATTAACAACCTGGTAAGTGCTTACATTGCTTACAGTCAATCCTTGGGCGAGGATAACGCACCTTTGTTGGATGTACGCTCGGTTTCCGGCAGCCAGGAAGATACCAGTATGGTTACCGCCATTGTTGGCATGATCAGCGGCGGAATGATGATCTTCTATGCTTACTTTACCGGTGTCTCCTCGATCCAGTCAATTCTGCGGGAAGAGGAACGCGGTACGCTGCCGCGTATCTTTACTACACCAACTTCAGCTTCGACCGTACTGACCGGGAAATTTTTGGCCGCGGCAGTAATGATCTTGGTGCAGGTGACCGTGTTGATGATCTTTGGAACGCTGGTATTCAATATCCAGTGGGGTAATCTGGCCGCGAGTGTTTTGGTGGTTTTGGGCATCGTGATCAGCGCCTCTGCTTTTGGTATCCTTGTCAATTCCCTGATGAATAGCACTCGCCAGGCGGGCGTGGTGATCGGTGGCGGCCTGACGGTGACCGGAATGCTGGGCATGTCCGGTATCTTCACGATGGGAGCGCCGGGCGCGTCGCAGGCCACGGACGTGATCTCGCTGCTCGTCCCGCAGGGCTGGGTGGTGCGTGCATTGCAGCAGGCGATGCAAGGCGCGGCGAACAGCGAGATACTGCTTACCTTTGGCGGTATCCTGGCCTGGAGTGTGGTGTTCTTTGTGATCGGTGTGCTGCGCTTTCGAAAGCGCTTTGCCTAGGAGGAAGTCATGCGGATTTTAGATTTAGCTTTTAAGGATATCAGACAGCTCCTCCGGGATTGGAAAACAGCGTTTTTCCTGTTGATTATGCCGGTTGGTTTCACACTGCTGTTCGGCTTTATTTTTGGTGGAATCGGTGGTGGGGAAGAGGTCGACCCGCGTCTGCCGGTGCTGGTGGAAGATCGGGATGGAAGTGAGGTTAGCGCATATCTGCTGACTTTTCTGGATATGTCCGAGGTCATTCGCAGCGAAGATAATGACGCGTTGGACGCGGAAGCGGTGCAGGAAGCTGTGTTGGATGGCGACTACGCCGCGGCGGTGATTGTTCCGGCGGATTATGGCGAGGAAGCTTTGCAGGGTGGCCGTCCGAAATTGATCGTTTACGTCGACCCAACCTCAGAAGGGGGTACCTCTGCGCAGTTGGAAGTGAGTGCACGTGTCAACCGGTTGATGAGTGCCGTGCAGACTGCGGTGTTGGCGACCGAACAATTTGAAGAGCAGCAGGCCTTTGCCGGCGAGGCGGCGCGCACTGCATTTGTCCAAGATACGCTGGCGAAAGCGGTGGCGGCCTGGGATGACCCGGCGGTGACAATGAAGACGGCCCAGACCGGAATGGCCGAGGAAACGGAGGGAGACGATGAAAACGCTTATGCTCATTCCTCACCGGGAATGATGGCGCAGTTTGCAATTGCCGGGCTGATCGGGGCGGCCGAAATCCTGGTACAGGAACGCAAAGCGCGCGCGTTGGCGCGCCTGCTGACCACGGCGATCAGCCGATTTGAAATTTTGATCGGGCATTACCTGGCGATGTTTTTGATGATCTTCGGACAGATCATGATCTTAATGATCTTTGGGCAGTTGCTGCTGAAATTGGATTATTTTGCTGCGCCTGTATCCAGCCTGTTGATCGCAGTTACGACCGCGATGTGCGCTGCGGCGATGGGATTGCTAATCGGTGCGCTTTCGAAGAGTGAGGAAAACGCGGTCGTGTTCTCGCTGGTCCCGATGTTCATTTTTTCCGGGATTGGTGGGGCCTGGCTGCCGCTTGAGTTCACCAGTGAGACCGTGCAGAAGATCGGGCATCTCTCACCGGTGGCCTGGACGATGGATGGTTTCAAGAACATCCTGATCCGCGGACAGGGCCTGGAAGCGGCCTGGCTGCCTGCCTTGATCTTGTTTGGGTTCGCGGTGGTGTTCTTTGCCCTGGGAGCCTGGCGGTTCAGTTTTCGGGACTGATAATGCGTTGTAATGTTCGTATCATGTTGGTGTAGGGGTAGGCAGCATTTGCCCAAATTCCTATATCATTTGTAAACAAAAAGGAGCGTCATTCGACGCTCCTTTTTGCATTACTTGTTGCTTTTGTTCAGTCGGCGGGCATGGCCTCTGGCGTAGGTTCTGCGTGTTCATGCTCGTCTTCCGCATGATGACGGTCGTAGAAGGGTAAGAAACGCGCCGCCAGACTGAAACCTGTCAACCAGTAGGTGATCACACCGATGGCGACGAACCATTCTTGCCAGGTCGGTTTGTAGTAGTTTAGGTACACCTTGGGTTCGAATGGTACGTAGGAGATATTGGCGATCAGCGCCGAGAAGTTGTAATTCCAGCGCAGCATCACCGTACCGAAGGCAGCCATGATTGCGGCGGCGGCCCCCAGGCGCAGGTTGTTGTGTTTGTGGAAACGCAGGAAGATGATAGCCGGGATCAGGGCGCCGATCAACACCTCGCCGATCCAAAAGGCGGCATCGTAGGGCGCAACACTATTCAGTAGATCCACCTGTGCAGCAACCTCGATATTGAAGCTGTAGTAATAGGTCACGGCCCAGTCCCACAATTTCAGGTAGAGATAAGCTAACAGGAACACACCGGCGATACGGGCAACCGCATGCAGGGTTTTATCTGAGACCAGACCAGGCCGCATGACGCGGAACACGAAAATGCTGAGACCGAAGAGTAGCGACAAACCGCCGCCAACGGCCGAAAGCACGAACATCACCGGGGCGGTAGGCCGGAACCAAAGACCACGGCCGGAAAGTACGCCGTAGGTGGCACCCAGGGAAGCCTGATGTAGAATTGACAGCGTCAGGCCAGCGACTGCCAGGATTGGCGTAAAGCGGTGTACGAAGTGGGCTGTCTTTGCCAGGAAAGGCCAGCGGTCAAAAAACTCGTGTTCAACGATGGATGGAAACAGTTCCAGTGCCAGCACGGTCAGGTAGAGGATCACACACATCGTGATTTCCCACAGTAGTGAGTGTGGCTGCCAGAAGACGACCGGGTGCCAGAAGCGCAGCGGTTGGCCGATGTCAAAAAACAGCGCCATACCGGCTGAGGAGTAGCCCAGAAAGCCGATTAGCACGGCCAGACGGCCAACATTCTCGAATTGCTTCAAGCGAAGCAGATAGACCATGACACCCAAGGTAAAGGCGCCGCCACCCAGCGCAATGCTGGAAAGGTCAACAATGATCCACAGCCCCCAGGGAACTTCGTTGGTCAGACCGGTAACGATCAGGCCGTAGCGCAGCACCTGGTAGAAACCGACAAAACCGATCAGCCAACCGATACCCAGCAAGCCCATCCAATATGGGAATAGATCGATCTCGCGGTTTCCTAAGCGAATCTTGGGTTGGTGTATTGTACGTTCCATGCTATACCTCGATTTCCTTTAATTCGTCATCGATGGGTGGAACGTAGAAGACTTTGGGGTCGGTACTCAGTTCTTCCCGCAAGATCAACGGTGCCGTGGTTTCGGCGATAACTTTGGAAACCGGGCTGTTCGGGTCGTTGAGGTCACCGAAGGCGCGTGCCCCGGTGGGGCATGCAACCACGCAGGCGGGGGTCGCCAGTGGGTCGACGCCGGGAACCAGGCCGCGTTCGACACCGGGGTCAATGCGGTGCTGGCAGAACGTGCATTTCTCCATTACACCGCGCGGGCGGTCTTCTACTTCGGGGACGCCAAAATCAGGCACACGTGGATTGGGTCCAGATGGCTTTTCCCAGTTGAAGACGCGGGCGTCATATGGGCAAGCTACCTCGCAATACCGGCAGCCGATGCACAGATCATAATCCATGGTCACGATCCCGTCGTCGCGCAAGTAGGTGGCTTCGACCGGGCAAACGTGGACGCAAGGAGCGTCTTCACAGTGCATGCAAGGCCGGGAGAGGAAGTACTCGGTCCCATTGGGGGCGGTTTCTTGCGTGACGATATTGTAGAGCATATCGTCATTTCTCAAGTTGTTGACCGCCTGGCAGGCATAGGTGCAGTATTTGCAGCCGATACACAGGTTGATATCGATGCTCATGCCCCATTTATGCTCGCCTTCGCCGCCTTCGGACTTGTTCTGGTGACTCAATCCGGGCAAGCTGGCGACCTGGGTGACGGCTACTGCGCCTACTGCGGTGGCGGTGATTTTCAACATATCCCGCCGTGATATGGTTTTGTTTTCAGTATCCTTTTTGTCGGCCATCAATAAACCTCGTTTTTACGTACTTTTACCGATAAACTATTCATTCCGCTTTACGGTTTTCTTCGTGCTCATCGCCAGGAGTTTTGCCGGCAATGACCCAGTAAGCAACCGCTCCGAGGCCGCCTCCGAGAATGAGCATAATCCACCAAGGGAATTCGATGATCGCGCCGTTGTCTTCAGCCGCGACTTCAGTTTCCGCTGCTTCGCTCATCGCTTCGCCTTCATCCATGGTTTCATCCAGCGGCTCGCCTTGAAGCAACGCGCTTTCCATATCGACGATGGTCGAAGAAGTATGGATATCTTCGGAGTGGCAGGATAGACAAGTGCCAATGTAGATGTGGAAATTGTGGCCGGTATCGGCGTCGGTACGCATGTGGCAATCCACGCAGCTAAGGCCTTTCTGCCAGTGGGTGGAGTGGATAACTTCATCGGCCTGATTGCGGTGGCAGCTTTCGCAGGCGGTGCGATTGTCGCCAACGATGCGCTGGCCTTGACGATGGGGTTCGTGGCAATCGCCGCAGGCGATGCTGACTTCGGCGTGGCGGCTCAGATCCCAATCGCTGTGCTCGGCAAGGTGGCAGGCACCACACACATCAGCTGATTTCTCGCTGGTGTAAGCTACGGCAGGGTGTTCGCCCTCACCGGCCTTGGTGTGGCAGGATACACAGCCGACGCTGTTATCGCTGTGGCTGCTGTCCAACCACAGGTTGTATTGTTCGCCGTGGCAGGTCGAGCAGTATTCTGGGGTGTTGGTTTCAGCCTGGTTGAGTTCGATCTCGAGCGCAGGCGGGAAGTTGGTCAGGCGTTCGGCTTCTTCCACGCTGTAACCCAGCGCCACAAAGTCGATGCGGCCGCTTTCTTGGGTGTGGCAATCCTGACATTTGAGTGAATCGGCGGCGGGGGCGATCATATGCGTGATCGGCCAGTACATCTTGGTTTCAACGAAATCGAAATTGCCGCTGTACTCTGCGCCGATGTAATTCATTCCGGCGGTGATAGCCTGGTTCCAGTCGTAGGAATTCCAGTAGGCGGCGTCGCTGCCGGACAATTGCGGGATGACAAAGGTCAAGCTGCTCTTGTCGTAGGGCAGGATGCCAATGCGCGATTTCATCGGCCAGATACGAGCATCTGGGTCGGCGATGCTGCCCTGGGGCGGATTCATTACCACTTGCTGAGAACCGGCGGTGAAAGGATCATCCAGCAAGGTGTATTCGTAACTGCCGTTGAACCAGACGTATTCAGGGATGATGTTCTGGTCGTGTTCGAATGCGCCCAGGCGGCTGTCGTAAATCACGTTGCCGTCGGCGTCTTTTCTGATGATTGGGTTACCGCTGGAATCGAGTTCTCCGGCTGCTGACCAATCCCAACTCACCTTGGTGGCGGCTTCGCGGGCGTCCTCTGTGATGTGGCAGGTTTGGCAGGCCACGCGGTCGAGGTGGTTGTTGAGCAGCGGGTAGTCGTGCGGTGTGGCGGTGTGGCAGGTCTCGCAGGTGCCTTCATCGGTGGAGTTCATCGCGAAGCGGCTGCCTTCCACTTTATGCCCATCTGTTTGGTGGCAGGTCGTGCAGGAGAAGTCGTTGCCATCGACGCCCATGTGAACATCCAGGGACGAGTCTGGGTTGGCGAGCGTAGCGGCGATATTGCCGTGTTCGAGGGCGCTGCCGCCGGCGCCGTTAAAGTGGCAATTGCCGCAGGATTCGCGGCTGGTTGGCCCAACGTTCTGGGCCACGTAGCTCAGGTCAACGGCTTTGAAGGTTTGGCCTTCAAAGGTCAGACTGTCCAGTACCGGTTCACCAGCATCTACCGGGCTTTTCGTGTAAGAGCCGGTGGTGTCATGGCAGACCAGACAGTCTACGTTTTGTTCATTGTTGAAATCGAACGAAGCGTCTTCCCAACCGTAGCCAATGTGGCAGCGAGTGCAAACTGGTTCGTTAGAAGGCACGGCAATACCGAAATTGTTAATGACGTTGTATTTGCCTAATTCCTGTCCGGTTTCTGGGTGGGTGTAAGACCACGTCCAGTGGGTGGTTTGCATGATTTCCTGGGCGGCATCCTGGTGGCAACTCAAGCATTGCTCGGTTACTTCGGAACCACTTTGAAAATCTTGTTGCAGGTTGGCGAAATTGCTGTGATCTACTGGTGGAGGTGGATCGTCGTCTTGGGCGAATCCCGTTCCGCCCGCCTGAGCGTAGATTCCATTATCGAAATCCACTGCTGCAGCATATACAGTTTGGGTTGTGGCATCGCCTCCCAATACGACTGCCAAAATTGATACAGCAGCGATCAGGATGATCGAGCCCACAATCCATCGGGTTTTTCTTTTCGCATGCATTGAAGATGCTGCCTCCGTTTGAGTAAGGTTAAAAGCGTCTATTACATTACTTCCATTATGTAATGGTATCATTTGCCCGTTTTGGGGGGCAGTGTACCCTGTCATTGAATTATTGGGACATTTGTCCCAATAATGGGGTGAATAATCCTTATCATAAGTGTAACTTATAGGTTATTCTATGTGGGTAATTATAACCAATTGTGATTTTGGGCACATGTGCATAGGGAATTTAACCCAATCTGATTTTTTATGGCAGGAACCTACATTAACGTTTTTCGCTGCGAAATCCGTTCGGCCACCGTGATAAAATCGAAACGTGAACATAATCAAAAAAATAAGGTCAGGAATATGTCATCCAAAAACGGACTTGATGCTTTCTTCGCCCCACGCGGGGTCGTTGTCGTAGGTGTATCCAGCAGCCCGCAAAAGCTGGGATATGGGCTTGCTCGTAGCCTGGTACAGAGTGGCTATCCGGGTGCGATCCATTTCGTAAACCCTAAAGGCGGTGATTTGTTCGGCCATCCGATCTATACGGATTTAACGGCGGTACCGGACCCGGTCGATTTGGCTGTGTTGATCGTGCCTGCTCCGTATGTCCCTCAGACTTTGGAGGCATGTGGGCAGCGCGGCATTCCGGCGGCGATCATTTCATCAGGTGGGTTCCGTGAGGTGGGAGAAGCGGGGGTGGCTTTGGAAAAAGAATGCTTGCGAATAGCCAAAAATTACAATATGCGTTTATTGGGGCCGAACTGCATTGGTATCCTGGATGCGCATTTACCGCTGGATACGACTTTCTTGCCGCCGCCAGGACCACAGCCGGGCGATATTGCTTTCATATCGCAGTCCGGGGCGATCTGTGCGGCGGTCAGTGATTGGTCGCATGGACAGGGTTTTGGCTTCTCGCGCCTGGTAAGCTTAGGAAACCAGGCTGATGTGACCGAAAGCGAGGTGTTGGTGGCTACGGCTGCTGATGAAAACACGCGTGTGTTGGCGCTGTATATCGAAGGCGTGAGTAATGGGTGGCAATTTATGGACGCGGCTGCCCAAGCCAGTCGCCAGAAGCCAGTGATTGCTTTAAAGGTAGGGCGCTTCGAGGGCGGCCATCAGGCGGTCAGTTCGCATACGGGCGCATTGGCGGGACAGGAGAGCGCCTATGGTGCCGCTTTCCGGCAGGCAGGCGTACTGCGAGCGAATACCACAGAAGAGATGTTTGATTGGGCGCGCGCCCTGGCCTGGTGTCCGCTGCCCAAAGGTGACCGGGTGGTTGTGCTGACCAACGCTGGCGGGCCGGGGGTGACCGCAGCTGATGCAATTGAAGCGAGCGGGCTGAGCCTGGCGAAGATGAGTGACGCATCCGTGAAGGCACTGGTGCAGATCCATCCTCCTGCGGCCAGCCTGTATAACCCGATAGATATGCTGGCTTCGGCTTCCCCTGAACAGTATGCAGAAAGCCTGCGTATCGTGTTGGCCGACCCCGGTGCGGATAGTGTGATCGTGATCCTACCGCCACCGCCGGTATTCACAACCGCAGCAGTGGTCGGGGCGTTGATCCCGGTGATCCAGGGGGCAGAAAAACCGGTGGTGTTGGCGGTGATGGGGCACCGGCTGATCG
>JAFGRA010000381.1 GCA_016935415.1 Anaerolineales bacterium | reverse complement strand
TATATCATGACAATTGGCTTCACAACATGCTCATTTCTACTTCAATTGCAGGTGCAAAATGATGACCACAAAAAACGTTAGAAGCAGTTTTTTCTAATCTAGGTGTTTGAAGATGTCCCTTATAAATCTTATGGATTTCTAATAAGCCGTTTTCATTTAGAAGAAATTCATCCTGAAGTCTGGTTGGGTAGTTAGCATCGATTACTAAGGTCTCTGGGAGATCATCAAATTCACAGATTATTCTTACATCAGTTTTGTCACCATTTTGGGATGCATCATCAGAATCTAGTTTATCTTCATCAAAGAAAATAGCTAAAGCATCCATAATAGTGGATTTTCCCGCATCGTTCTTGCCCACAAGTACGGTAATGTCGTCTATTTCAATCGATACTTCGTCTTGATAGCATCTAAAATTTCTTAATCTAATCCGAGCTAATCTCATGGAAATCCTCCCGTTGGTTTTGTCTTTATAGTTCGAACTTAATTATATAGTATTTTTGGATAAAATTTTCGTTATTGTAAAAGTTTTAATCTGTTTTTGTATTAAAGCATCAAACACATTTGCACATCATCGTAATATTCCCCTTCGAGTTTTACCGCCCGCGGCTCGAAACCCCAGGCTTCGAAACCCAGCGCGGCGTACATGCTTTTTGCTTTTTCGTTATATCCTGCAACAGTGAGCAGCAGCTGCTCGATGCCGGGCGTGCTGCGGGCCTGGTCGATGGCGGCTTGCAGTAACGCTTTGCCCAGTCCCAGGCCTTGCTGCTCCGGAGCGACGAACATGCCCCAGATTTCGGCCTTGTGGCGCATCTTCTCAAACTCGAGACGGTGCAGGCCGGCCATGCCGACCAGTTGCTCACCGTCGAAAGCGCCGAAGATCCACGAATTCTCTCCCGCCAGGCGGGTGCGCATCACTTCAACGGACGGCATCTCCGCGACGCTCATGCCGAAGGCGGCCGGGAACTCGGTCAGAGCGCGTAAGCGCAGTTCGTTGTATATCTCGGCGTCGTCAGGGGTAAGAATACGGATTGTGATTGCCATGGTTACGCCAACTTTAGCCACATATAATCTTCATTGTAGTATTTGCCCTGGTATTTCATGGCGCGCGGTTCCACGCCCCAGCGTTCGAAACCCAGTGAGGTATAGAGCCTTATGGCTGGTGGATTATCGCTGGCAACGGTGAGCGCGAGTTGTTCTACACCTGCGAGTTGGCGTGCTTGGGAGATGGCGGCTTCCATCAGCAGGCGGCCAACACCTGAACTCTGGCGCTCGGTGGCCACGAACATACCCACGATCATAGCCTTGTGATGCATCTTTTTGTATCTGTATCGCACCAGGCCGACAATGCCGATCAATGTTGTGCCGTCGAAGGCCCCAAACGCCCACGAATCCGGATTCTCCAGGCGCTCGATGAAGGTTTCGACCGAGATGATCTCATCGACACTGCGGCCGAAGGCGGTAGGGAACTCGGTCAGGGCGCGGCGGCGTAGGGCGAGATAAGCTTCGGCGTCTGTGGGGATCAGGGTGCGAATGTGAATTTCAGGCATGGTAGGCTTCCAAAGTTTGAATGGGATACTGTACCATAAAGCGCGGAAAGTGGGGGAGTGGTAGCGGCTCTTCATGGTAAAAAATAAGCTGTAAACACGAATAACACCAATGGAACGAATGACACGAATAATGATAAATAATTTCTATTCGTGTCATTCGTGTTTAAATGATTTCCCTTGTCTACTTGTTTCCATGCTTACCTGTCCACTTTCCTACTCACTTTTTCACTCTTGACAAATTCTCAAAAACTATTATAATTAGTCTTGAAAACTAACGGAATTAGTTATCGGTAATCGAAAAGGAGTATTGGTATGACCACAAAAGAAATTACTTCCCAAAGCAAGGCTTTATCTGTTTCTATGCCCAGGCTGCTGCTGCACCTGGAAGGACTGGCCGTGTTAGTGGTGGCGCTGGCTTTCTACGGGATGCGCGGTTACAGTTGGTGGGCATTCGCACTGCTGCTGTTCACGCCCGACTTGGCGATGGTCTTCTACCTGATCGATGCCCGCGTAGGCAGTGTAGCCTACAACAGTGTACATTTCTACGCCGTGCCGCTGGCGCTGGGCGGGATTGCCCTGGCAACCGGTTGGGGGCTTGGCCTGCAACTGGCGCTGATCTGGCTGGTGCATATCGGGATGGACCGCACCTTGGGCTATGGCCTCAAGTACCCGACTGAATTCAAAGATACGCATTTCAATCACATCTAGGAGCAGCTATGCCATATCCAGCCCAAGTCGATCGCCAAAGCATTATTGCCGAGGCGCACCAGATGATCGAAGCGGAGGGGGTAGAAGCATTATCGCTGGCAAAACTGGCGCGTGCTCTGGGCATAAAAGCGCCCTCGCTGTACGGCCACCTGCGTGACAAAACTGAACTGCTGCGCGAAGTCAATACATTGACCGTGCAGCAACTTTCTATTGCTGTCCAGGGCGCAGTGCAAGCAGCGCCCCCAAAACCTCACACCCGTTTTCTGGCCCTGGCGTTGGCTTACCGCGCTTTTGCTCACGCCAATCCGCGTACTTACATGCTCTCGACAACCAGCGCCGCCGACGAACTACGTCCACCGGAAGAGATTATGCTGGGGGTAGCGCTGCCCTTGCAGGCGGTCATCGCCGAGATCAGCGGGGAGGCAAATTCGCTGCCCGCACTGCGTGGGGCCTATGGCCTGGTGCATGGTTTTGTGATGCTCGAATTGACCAACCAACTGCGGCGCGGCGGCGATCTGGAGACTGCCTTCGTGCAGTCGGTCGAGGCCTATTTGCGGGGGTGGGAAGCAAATCGTAAAGGAGATTAGCTTATGAAGAAGATCATCTATGCGGTTTTGTGTGTGATCGGGATTGTGCTGCCTTACTACTTCATCTTTTTCTTCTTCCAGGAAAACGGACTGGACATGGCGCTGTTCGTGAACCAGATGTTTGCCAACTCGTTTGCGCGCTCATTTAGTATGGATTTGCTGGTGGCCTCCCTGGGGTTGTGGGCGTTGATCTACTTTGAAACCCGCCAGCGTAAGATCAGGTTCTGGTGGGTGAGTGTTGTGGCAAATTTCGCCGTCGGCCTGTCGCTGGCCTTGCCGCTTTTCCTGCTGCTAAGGGAATTTGCGGTCGAAGCGGAACCTTCGGTAGATTCAGTGTAACGCGGGCGACCACAAATCATCAAAATGATGGCGCCGCCCTACGATTACATTTCCGTAGGGGCGGACGCAGTCCGTCCCTAAACCCCCAATCTTGCCATAAAAAATCAAGGCCGCGCGCTATATAGCGCGCGGCCTTGTGTACTTATCTGCGTGTTTACACGTTTACCTATCTATCCCTACGGCGTGGGGGTAGCGGTCGCTGTGGCGGTTGGTACCTGTGTTTCTGTCGCAGTGGGGACATTTGTTTCTGTGGAAGTTGGTGCATCCGTCGGCGAGGCTGTGGGTGTCTCCGTAACCGTCGGCGAGATCGTGGGGGTGGGTGTGATCGTTGGCGTGGGGGTCGGAATCTGCAAATTGATGTGCAGGTAGGTCTCGGCGTAGCGGTTTTCTTCGGTGCTGCGCAATGTCAGGCGCAGGGTGACGTAACCCGCCGGTAGGTCGCTGACGTCCCAATCATAGATCTCGGCCGCTTCTGATTCAGGGATTTTCTTGCGGTGCAGTTCTTCCCATTCATCTGGGGCTTCGCCTTCGCCCCAATCGAGTTCATAACGGAAGAAGTTCTCGTTAGCATCGGCAATGGCAAAGATGCGCACCGGATTTTCCTCGATAACGGCATCCTCTTCGGGGTAAACGAATTCCAACTGCGGGTGGGGGTCACTGGCCGTGCACTCGCGTTCGGGCGCAAAGTTCAACGGCAGGTCGAAGCCGTTATCCTTGGCCCAGCCGCGCCCCTGGTCGGTCTCGGTCAGCCATTTCTGCGCCCAGGGATCGGTTACGTTGATCACGAAAACTTTTTCGGTGTAGTTCGGGCAAGCGTCCGAAGCCTCCAGCCCGGTCCAGGTATCGAGCCGGGCGAAGCGCCACAGGTCTTGATCGGCGGGCTGGGGTGGTTGGTCAGCGGCGAAGTACTCACGGATTTGCCCTGGGCAAAACTCGGACGGCACCGCGCCGGAGACTTCACACACAACGTTTTCCACAATCCCCGAAGGGCGGGCGAACGGGGCGGGGTTACCGCCGGTCAGCCCCTGGATAGCGATTTGCATGAACTCAGCCCAGGCCGGCGCTGCACCGGAGAGGCCGCTGGTATTCTGCATTTGGGTGTAATCGGGATTGCCGACCCATACGCCAACGACCAGGTCGGGGGTATAGCCCAACGTCCAGTTATCGCGGAAATCATTGGT
>JAFGRA010000380.1 GCA_016935415.1 Anaerolineales bacterium | reverse complement strand
CCATAGCCGTAGTTCAATTGCACGGCTCCCAGGTTGGCGAGTAAGAGAATGTCTGGAGCGACCTGGCGCACCTGGAAGGTTTTACTCAGGGCCGGGTCTTCGATGGCGGCGCGTTGCGAACCGACGCCCATTGCAATATGTGTTTCCTGGGCGGCTTCCGCCAGGCGGCGGTTGATCAGGTCGGCCTCATCCGTCCCTCCGGTCATTGAAGAGATTAGGATCGGCGCGTTTAATTGCCTGCCAAACAGGGGTTGGCTGAGATCGACGGCATCGAGGTCAAGTTCTGGGAGTGCCTGGTGCACGAAACGATACTTCTCAAGCCCCGTGGTCAGACTCGAATCGACATCCTCTTCAAGATTGATGCGGATGTGATCCGCTTTCCGGCTGCTCGTATTCGTAACTTTTGTCATAAAGCGGTGTTCCTGTCAAGTGAAGTTTATCTTACCAGTCAGGCATATCCCTGTCAACGGACGCTTGACATACATCCTGAGGATAGTACAATAAAATCTGTTGGTTGCATCATAAATTTAGTTAGGAGGAAGAAATGGCTGATACATTTGAGGAAGTCAAAGCAATTCTCGTGGACCTGTTGGGTGTAGACGAGGATCAAATCTCGATGGGTTCCCGTTTCCGCGAGGACCTCGAAGCCGATTCGCTCGATATCGTGGAATTGGTCATGGCATTGGAAGATCAATTTAACGTTGAAGTCTCTGACGAAGATGCTCAGAAGATCACCACCGTTGAAGATGCTGTGAAGTATATCAATGCGTTGAAGAGCGAATAGCCGCTTTCATCCATTTATTCACAAGAGCGATAGAAAAAGATGCAGGTTTTGGCCTGCATCTTTTTAGTTAACGACGTTTGTTTTTACGGCGCGGAGCTAACCTTTGATCATATCGGCGATCTCATCCGGCTGGTTGGCGACTTTCACCCCGGCAGTTTCCAGGGCCTTGATCTTGTCCGCGGCCGTACCCGCACCACCTTCAACGATAGCACCGGCGTGCCCCATGCGTTTTCCGGGTGGGGCGGTCTTCCCGGCGATGAAACCATAAACCGGTTTGGTCATGTGGTTGGCGATGTAGTCGGCCGCTTTTTCCTCGTCCGTGCCGCCGATCTCACCGATCAGCACCACGGCGTCGGTTTGCGGGTCGCCTTCGAACATCTCCAGCGTGTCGATAAAGCTGGTGCCGTTGATCGGGTCACCGCCAATCCCAACGCAGGTGCTGGCGCCCATGCCCTTTTCCATTAAGGCATAGAGCACTTCGTAGGTCAGCGTGCCGGAGCGGGAGACCACGCCTACGTTACCGGGGATGGCGATATTACCGGGGATGATGCCGACCTTGGCCTCTCCGGGAGTGAGCAGGCCGGGGCAGTTTGGCCCAACCAGCCGAGCACCTTTCTGGTCGAGGTAATTACGCACGCGCATCATATCTTGCACAGGCACACCCTCGGTGATACATACGATCAGCGGGATGTCAGCGTCGGCCGCTTCGTAGATCGCATCCGCAGAAAAGCGGGCCGGTACAAAGATAACGCTGGCGTTGGGGGCAGTGGCTTCGGCCGCTACTTTAACCGAATCGAACACCGGCACTTTGCCGTCCAACACCCATTCACCGCCCTTGCCAGGGGTAACCCCGGCGACGATCTTGGTACCATACTCCAACATCTGGCGGGCGTGGAATTCGCCCTCACGTCCGGTAATCCCCTGCACGAGCAGGCGGGTTTCTTTATTGACTAAGATGCTCATCGCTCAGGCTCCCTTCGCGGCGGCAACGGCTTTTTGGGCAGCGTCGGCCAGTGTACTGGCGGTGACCATGTCGGCTTCGGCCAACAGGGCGCGACCTTCTTCGGCGTTGGTGCCGACCAACCGGACGACCATCGGCACTTCGGTTTTGACTTCATCCAGGGCAACGAGAATGCCTCTGGCAACCTCATCGCAACGAGTAATGCCGCCAAAGATGTTGATCAGCACGGCTTTGACGTTGGGGTCTTCCAGGATGATGCGCAGCGCGGCGGCCACACGTTCGGCCGTAGCCCCGCCGCCAATGTCGAGGAAGTTGGCCGGTTCGCCGCCGGATAGTTTGATGATGTCCATGGTGGCCATTGCCAGTCCGGCCCCATTGACCATGCAGCCAATTTCGCCGTCCAGTTTGATGTAGGTCAGGTCGTGTTTGCGGGCTTCGATCTCGGCGCTGGCGTCGGCGTCCAGGTCGCGTTTGTCGACCAGGTCAGGGTGGCGGAAGAGGGCATTGTCGTCGATCACCATCTTGCCATCTACGGCCAGCAGTTCGCCTTTATCGGTGACGATCAGCGGGTTGATCTCGGCCAGGGTGGCGTCACTGGCGGAGTAAGCTTTCCACAGTCCCTGGGCAATCTGTCCAAAGGCGCGCCACTGTTCACGCGGCAGGCCAATGCCCACAGCCAGATCGCGCACGTTGTAGTCGCGCAGTCCCAGCAGTGGGTCGATATGCGCCCGGATGATCTTTTCCGGGGTGGTAGCAGCCACTTCTTCGATGTCCACGCCGCCGGCAGCGGAGGCCATCATCACCGGTTTGCGAGCTGCCCGGTCGTTGGTGATGCCCAGGTAGATTTCTGTTTCGATGCTTACGGCTTCGTCCACCAGTACTTTGCGCACCGGCAAACCTTTGATCTCCATTCCCAGGATTTCGGTAGCCAATTCTTCGGCTTCGGTGGCGTTGTTCGCCAGCTTGACTCCGCCTGCTTTGCCGCGTCCTCCAACCAGCACCTGCGATTTAACTACAACGCGGCCACCCAATTCACCTGCGATTTGCCTTGCCTCGGTGGGGGTAGCCGCTACACGTCCCTTTGGGATCGGGACACCGTACTGGTTGAAAATTTGTTTAGATTGATACTCGTGTAGTTTCATAGATTTTGTCCCTTATAGATACATCCTTTTCGTTTGTGTATATACCAGGAAAATTAATTATACCATGTGGATAATTCCTCCCAAATGGTCTAGTACAAACAAATCGAAGCGACGAACTAGACGTTTTTGTATGCATGTAATGTCATTCTGAGAAGTCTAGCGTAGACGTAATACCATAGTACCCATATCCCCTCCAAGGTATGGTTCCTTCAGACAACTGTATATAATCAGCTTCTGTTAAGTAATCAACTTTTTCCACCAAGGTGGTTGGCTCTACATGATAATCCTCTATAAGAGGTTGAATTTCTAAAAAGATAACTCCCCAAAAATCTTGATACAGTAGTCGCATTCTCATGGATGGGTTGTGTACATCGAGTAAATCAAATACCTCGAGCGATGTTGGTTCCCCATACGTATCGATCAAAGCTTCTACAGTGACCTGTGAATCAACAGAAAACTCGATACCCAGAATTTCATTGCTCTCTAATTCAGAAGATATTCTTACCCCTGGGCATCTAATTTGTTGAAACACTTCAGATTTATCTAGCACACAAGAGGTCGCTACATTTTCTGTTGAATGGATATCATTTAGTGTTTCAACCGCGCTCTTGAAATCGTCATTGACATAAAAACCAAAAAAACACGGCGGCCCACAGGGTTCATGGGAAATCAATCCACCATCTTTTATGGCGGAATTCATTGTGGGTGTCATCCAAACATAGGGATTGGAATCGACCGTAGGCGTTGCCTTGAAAGATGGATTAGAACAACTCGTGGAAATGATAATTAAAATCGAGCATAGAAAAACAACCTGTGTTATTAAGGGAGCTCGATTCTTAATTACATTCATTTATTGCCTTTAAATAGGGTTTATACTCTTTGCGTAGGGGCGGGCCTTGTGCCCGCCCGAGTCTTCTGAAATAGCGTCTTCGCGTGGGCGATCGCGGATCTGACGTTGCCTCTACATAGCGATAATGCGTTATGGCAAGGTGAAATGCAGGATTTGCTGGTTGGTGGCGTCACTGACCCATGCCCGGCCTTGCTGGTCGACGGCCACGCTGCTGGCAATTCCCAGGCTGGCGATATCCTCACCCCAATAGTAGTTGAACTGCCCGTCTCCGCTGAATACCAGCACACGCGGGTACTCAGGATCGACAACGAAGACCTGGCCGTTGCGGGCATCCAGGTAGGGCTTGTTGTCCAGCGATTGGCCGTACCAACCGATGATATCCCAGGCGTTGACCGGGGTGTAGAAGTTGAACGCATCGACCTGGAAGGCTTGCACGCGCTGGTTCCAGGTGTCGGCCACGTAGACCAGGCCGCTCTCCGGGTCGACAGCCAGGCCCACTGGTTCGTCGAACTCGCCCGCTGCAAAACCTTGCCCGCCGAACTGGGTCAGGTAGTTGCCTTCTTGATCGTAGACCAGGATGCGTTTATTGCCGGTATCGGTGACCAGCACGTTCCCGTTGGAGTCAATGGCAATGTCGCGCGGCCCCCACATGGCGTAGGGATCATCGGTGGACTGGTTGAAATAACCCCACGTGGTCTGAAACTCGCCATCGGGGGAGAATTTCTGGACGCGGTGGTTCCAGGTGTCGGCCACAAAAATTGAGCCGTCTTCGGCCACCGCCACGCCCCAGGGTTCATTGAGCTTGCCGTTTCCGGCGGTGCCATCATCGATCGTGCCGAAAGAGCCGAACGCGTCCAGGAAATTTCCTTCAGCATCGAAGTGCTGGATGCGGTGGTTGCGCGAGTCGGCCACATAGAGCGAGCCATCTGGGGCGACGGCAATGTCGCGCGGAGCGTTGAAATAGCCCAGGTCGGTGCCGCTGGCACCCAGAATGAAATCAGGCTGCAAGGAAATGCCCTTGTCTTCATAAGGATCGGCTACGATCTCAGCATCGACCGAAGAAGCGGCGTAATCCCAAAGTTCCGAAACCACGTCCTTGCGGATGTAGAGCCGCATGCGGTCGGCGGGAGACCAGTTAGCGATGGCGACATCCTTACCGGTCACTTCGCCATATTGAGTGTAATCGCGGTTGAGCCAGATATCGAACAGGGCGGCGCGCATTTCCGGTTCGTTCAGGTGGCGGGTGACTTCCTGAATCAAGCCAGGGAAATAATCCTGGTTGGGCCAGACCATGCGAATGTAGTCAAAGCGGTAATAGGAGCGCCCCACGACCGACTCGATCTTACTGAAATTGTTATCACCGACAATGATGACGGGCGCATTGCGCAGGTCTTCGGTAGGGTTAGCGCCATAGTAGCGCTGGTTAGTATAGTTGCGCAGGTACCAGGTGTAGGGCCAGGAGACATCATCGTCATAGGCTACTTCAACCGCCAGGCCATCGGTGGTGCGCATCGAAATTTGTTCGACGCGATCGAGCACGTCCTTTACCCCACGGGCGGAATGGGCGTAGACCAGCAGTTCATTGGCTTGGTCGTAGTTGACGTAGGTAGCGGTAAAGGCCGTGCGGGCGGTCAGCAAGCTCAGCAAGGTGAACGTGATCAGGACGAGCAGGCTGGCAACTTGCCTTAGTTCCCAGATCTGGAACATGGTCAGCAGACCGGCCAGGCTGCCCCCGGCCAACGCCAATGCCAGGATGAAGCTGGTTGTGGCTTGTAATTGGGTCAGTTCCTGCCCTTGGAAAGGTTGGTTTGGCCCTAAGAGGGCGCGCAGCACACCGGTCAGGCCGATCAGGAAGATCAGCAGCAAAGTTGTTACTAACCAACCACGCTGCTTCCGAACAGTGTCCCAATCCATTTTCTCGATCAGACGGCCCACGGCCCAGCCGGTGAGCAGCAGCATCGGCCAGGCGATGTGCACGGTCAGCCAGGGCATTTTCTCCCCGGCGAAGGTGTAAGCTACCACACTGCTCACCGTCCAGAAAGCCAGCATGAGGATCGCCAGGGCCTGGCTGGCGCGTGGCTCGAGTTCGCCGGTTGTTTCGTCTTCAATCAATTCGATCGCATCTGCATTATTGCGCCTGATGAGCCAATTCAGGCCCAGCCCGGCAGCCAGGGTGGAACCTAACAGGCCCAGGTATTCATAAACGGGGATTTGGATGAGTAGGTAGTAATACCAGGGTTGGCTGCCGCGGGCAACGCCTTGCTGTTCCAGCCAATAGCCCAACGAGCCGACCAGGCCGGAGAAGAAACCCTCCCAATTGGTGAAGAAGGTCGTGAAGAAAAGCGTGAAGAGTACGTAAAAGATAGCGGCGTTGATCAGCCACTCGCGCAAGTTCCACCAACCGCCGATCACCAGGGCGATCAGGATCATCGGCACGAGCACGCTGGCCGAGCGCCAGACATCCGCGGGAGCATATTGGAGCGGATTCCAGCCCAACCAACGGATCGGAAAGGCCGCTAAATGCGGCAAGATCAGGGTGAGCAAGAGGATGATGGCGCCAAAGGCGCGGTCATTGCGTAAGTTATTGAAGCCGAAACCGCTGACCAGGAAATATAAAGAGGCCAGGAAGCTAAGTGCACCCAGGCCGAAGAACAGCAGTGTAAGTGGAGAATAGGCTGTCATCAGGCCTTGCACGGGGGCGTGGTCTGGGTCGGCAGGCGTAACGACCTCGTCGCCAACCACCTGGGTGGCACTGTCCGTGATCGCCTGGATGCCAAAGCCGATCACCAGGAAGGCGGCGGCAACTAACAGCAGCACGGTGAACAAGCTCTGGGTAGATTTATTGGACCACGGGCGGCGTGAGATACGATACAGGAAGACCAGCCCCAGGAAGATCAGCACCTGGGCAGTGTAGATAAAGGAAGTTTCCTTGGTGGTGAAATGCAGGGCAGTCACTGCGGTCAGGTAGTACAGGTAGCGCGGTTTGCCGGTGTCCAGGTAGCGCAAGGTGCTCCAAATCGTGAGTAACCCAAGCGGGAGCACGAGGGCTTCGTTGCGCACGTAGCGCCCGTAATAGAGCAGGTAGGGCGAGATCACGAAAAGCAGACCGGCGATCAAGGTTCCGGCTTTGCCCAGGTAGCGGCGGTAGTTCCAGAGCAAGACTACGGCGAGGATGCTGCACGTCACGGCCGGGATGCGGGCGGTCAGGTCGCTGTCACCGAAAAGGAAATACGAGAGCGCAACGAGGTGGAACTGCAACGGCCCATGCATCAGGGGGGTATGTTCGAAGCCGCGGTCGTCGTAGAGTTCCCAGGAATAGTAGGTATGCAGGCTTTCATCGTGGCTCATCACGCGCGCTTCAAGATCATAGAAGCGTGTGACCACCGCTAGAATGACGATGATGGTGAAGAGTGCGGTTTCCCAATTGAGGTTGATCGACGCAATTACGTTGCGTTCGAGCCAGTTTTTCGGTTGCGGTTTCAGGTCTTCCATGTAGTCTCCTGAATGGTTAAAAAATCTTATCTGTAGGGGCAACCGGCTGGTTGCCCGGGTCGCCTCTACAAAGCGATAATTCGTTTAGGGAAGTGTGAAATGCAGGATTTGGCTGTTGGCCCCATCGCTGACCCACACACCACCATCCGGGTCAACGGCCACGCCGCTCGCGATTCCCAGACCGGCGACGTCTTCACCCCAGTAGTAGTTGAATTGCCCATCGCCGGTGAAGGCCAGGATGCGCGGATACTCAGGATCAACGATGAAAACTTGACCGTTGCGAGCTTCCAGGTAAGGCTTATTATCCAGCGACTGCCCGTACCAGCCGTTGATGTCCCAGGCATTGACCGGCGCATAGATGTTGTTCTCGTCGACCTGGAAAGCCTGTATGCGCTGGTTCCAGGTGTCGGCCACGTAGATCATGCCTGTATCTGGGTCAACGGCCAGGCCGACCGGCTCATCGAACTCACCGGGGCTGAAGCCCTGCCCGCCGAATTGGGTCAGGTAGTTGCCTTGCTGGTCGTAAACCAGGACGCGTTTGTTGCCGGTGTCGGTGACCAGTACGTTGCCGTTGGAGTCGATGGCGACATCGCGCGGGCCCCACATAGCGAAAGGATCGTCTGTGGATTGGTTGAAATAGCCCCAGGAAGCGATGAACTCACCTTCGGGTGAGAATTTCTGAATGCGGTGGTTCCAGGTGTCGGCCACAAAGATCGAACCACCTGCGGCTACCGCCAGCCCCCAGGGTTCGTAAAATTGGCCGTTTCCGGCTGTGTCGGTGTCGGACGGAGCTTGCTCCGCGGAGCCAAAGGTGCCAAACGCGTCCAGGAAGTTGCCCTCGGCGTCGAAGTGTTGGATGCGGTTGTTGCGCCAGTCGGCCACGTAGAGCGAGCCGTCAGGTGCAATCGCCAGATCGCGCGGGGCATTGAAGAAGCCGTTCTCGGTCCCACTAGCCCCGATGATAAAGTCGGGTTGTAGGGAGATGCCCTTGTCCTCGTAGGGATCGGCAATAACTTCGGCGGCGACCGGTGCAGTGCCATGATCCCACAATTGGGCGGCGATGTCCTTGCGGATGTAGAGCCGCATGCGGTCGGCCGGAGACCAGTTAGGGAGCGAGAAATCCTTACCGGTGACCCGTCCATATTTGGTGTAATCGCGGTTGAACCAGATATCGAACAGCGCAAGCCACATTTCCTGGCGGGTTGCCGGGTCGGAGAGATAGCTGCGGATGTAGCTGAAATTATCGAAATAATCCTGGTTCGGCCACCAGATGCGGTTGTAGTCGAAACGCTCGTAGGCTTGCCCGACGATGGGTTCCAGCTTGGCGAAATTGGCTTGCCCGACCATGATGACCGGGGCGTTGCGCAAATCTCGGGTGGGGTCAGCGGCGTAATAGCGCTGGTTGTGATAATCCCGCAGGTACCACCAGTAAGGATAGGTGGTTTCGTTGTCGTAGGCGATCACCAGGTCGTTTCCGTCGGTCACGCGTGCGGAGATTTCTTCGATCTGCGAGAGGATCACCTTGATGCCGTCCGCCGAATGGGCGTAGACCAGGTATTCGGTGGGGTAATCATAATTGATATACGCGGCCCGGAAGGAAGCGCGCGCCGTGAGCACAGTCAGCCCGGTGAAAATGACCAGCGTGGCGACGCGCAGGAAATCCTGGAACTTCCAGGACCAGACCACAAAGATCAGGGCAGCCGCGCTGAGGGCACTGGCGGACAGCGCCACCCAGAAATTGACATCCAGGCTTCCGGTTTCTGGATTGGCTTCAGTCATTGCCAGGCCAACGGCGATCGCTGAACATACCAACAACAGCACTACCAGCGCTGCACCGAGCACGCCTTTGCGCTGGAAGAAATGCTTCCACTTGATCTGGTCAAAGAGCTTGCCCAGCACCCAACCGGTAACTAACAGCATCGGCCAGGCGATGTGTACGGTCAGCCAGGGCATTTTCTCCCCGGCGTAGCTGTATGCTGCTAGGCTGCTGACTGCCCAGAAGATTAATAATAGCGCGGCCTGCAATTTGCTGGCGCGTGCGGAAAGCTCGCCGGATTCGGCGTCTTCGATCATTTCGACTTTCTGCGGGCGTTTCTTGAACAGCCACCCCAGGCCCATGCCTCCCGCCAGCAGTGTACCCAATGCTCCCAGGAATTCATAGACCGGGATTTGGACGAGCGCGTAGTAGTAAAGCGGCTGGCTGCCGCGTTCCACGCCTTGCTGTTCCAGCCAGTACCCCAGCGAACCCATCAGGCCGGTCAGCAGGCCGTTCCCGTTGGTGAAGAAGGTGGTGAAGAAAAGCACGAAAATGATGTAGAAGATGGCGTTGTTGATCACCCATTGGCGCGGATTCCACCATAGCCCGGCGGCAATCGCAATGGCTGCCATCGGGATGAGGAAAGCAATAATCCGGAGGACACCTTCTCTGGTGTAATAATCGGTTGGGTCAAGCCCACTGACGAACATGGGAAAAGCCGCAAGGCTGGGCAGCACCAGTGTGAGCAGTAAAAGCATCAAGCCAAAGGAGCGTTCCTTGCGCAGCGCCTGGAAGCCAAAACCATACAACATGATGCCAAATCCAATCAGGAAGCTCAGCCCGCCCAGGCCCATGAAAAGCAATACCATCGGGGAGATGGCCGGAAGTCCGGCTCCGGCTGCCTCCTCTCCGGTTTCTGTGGTGACTGTTGGTTCAGGTATAGCAACGTCCGGGGTGACGATCTGGTTGACGCCGATGGCGATGAGTAGGAAGATTGCCGCAGCGATCAGGAATACGTTGAAGAGGTGGCGGTTGCCGGGGTTTTTCCAGGGCAGCTTGTTCACACGGCAGATGAATAGAAAGCCGAGGAAAAGCAGCAATTGAGCGGTATAGATGAACGAAGTTTCTTTGGTGGTGAAGTGTAAGGCTGTGGCTGCACTCAAGTAATAGAGGAACTGCGGCTTGCCGGTATCCATGTAGCGCAGTGCAGCCCATAACGCTACCAGGCCGAAGAGCACTACAAAAGATTCGTTTCGTACGTAACGATCGTAGTACAGCAGGAAGGGGGAGATCACGAACAGGGCGGCAGCGATCAGCGTGCCGGTCTTGCCCAGGTAACGTTTGTAAGCCCATAGAAATGCTACTGCGGCGATGCCGAATACGACGGAAGGAATACGGGCAGTCAGGTCGTTGTCACCGAATAGGAAGTAAGAGAGCGCCACAGCGTGGAATTGGAAGGGGCCGTGCGTGACCGGGTCGTGGGCGTAATTGTTGCCACGGTATAGCTGCCAGGAGAAGTAAACGTGCGAGTTCTCGTCGTGGCTCATTACACGCGATTCTAGGTCGTAGAAACGTGTGAAGATTGCAAGGAGGATGATGCCGACGAAGATCAGCTTGGTCCAGTTCAAGGACAGTGTGTTGAGCAGGGGGCTTTCCAGCCACTTGGAGAACTTTTCTTCTGCACTGACTTCTTCAACTTCCAGGGCCGACTCTTCGGATGCTTCATCCGTAGGTTCAAGTTCCTCCTGGTTTTTTTCTTCTTGAGCTTGTTCGGTTTGAACGGGTTCTACTTCAACCCCTTCAGCTTGAACCTGTTCTTCCATATCTTGTTCTTCTGGATTTTCATTTGCTTCTTCCTGCGTAAACTCGTCCATGCATTACTCCAAAAATAGGTTGTGCATATTATCGCATATTTGCCGCGATCGAGAGCATTGTCTGGCGGTCTAATTCGCCGTAACTGATTAATTCGAACTGAATATCATCCTTTTGCCAACGCAGCGTTTGCCGGTCGAGGCTGTTATCCCAGTAGGCGTTGAGGGTCACAGTGGTACCCGGCAGAGCGGTTGCCAGGATTTCCCCGTCTTTACCTCGGATCACCCAGCCACCGATCACGTATTCGTAGGTGATCTCGCCTTCCCGGATGATTTCCACCCGGGCGCTTTCGCCGATCTGCTCGAAGAAATTGCCGACCGGGTGCTGCACGAGGATCAGACTGCGTTTGTCGCCGCTGTAGTATAACGCGGCCTGCTGGTGAATGGCAGTGTAATTGGCCCCGTTAAGGATGTAATCTTCCGGTATTTGCATTGGTATCTGCAAATTGAAAGGTGCTTCTGCCATCACTGCTTGCAAGCTGGCTGCAAAATCGGTTTGTGGATTGAGGGCGCTGGTGCCGTCTGTGGGTGGAATGGTGACCTGGATTGCGGTCTGGTCGCTGCTGGCCGGAATGAAGAATTGCAGCAAACGGTTGGCGGTGGCCTTGAGCGATCCGCCTGCAAAAGGGGTGAACAGGAAAAAGACGCTCACCACCAACAGAACGATCGTGAAGCGCCAGGCATACCGGCTGAAATTGCGCCGGGGGGACGCAGCTTCCAACTTCCAGGGCGTAGACTGCATACGGGCCTGGAATGCCGCACTGGGTTTAGGTTGGAATTTTTCGAGCAGGGCGGCGATGCTTTCTGAATCGGGTCGCTCGCTGGGGTTCGATTGGTTATATTCCTGCATATTCAATCCTCATGTGCACCAACCGGCCAATCCTGGCGCAGCTTTTGCAAAGTGCGTTTGATCTGTACGGAAGCAGTGTTCTCCTGCAGGCCAAGGTGTGTGCCGATGTCCTTCACTCGCCAGCCGAGTACGTAGCGCAAGATCAATAGTTCGCGCTTTTCGACCGGGAGGGTACTAAGCAAGTTCATCAAAATTGTTATCTGCTCTTGCTGCGCGGTGTGTTCCTCGGGCAGCGGATCTAAAGAGAGCAATTCGTTCGCTTCGATGTCGATCTGGTAGCCACGCACTTTCTGCCGCCGGAAGCTGTCGATCACCAAACGGCGAGCGATCAGCATCACCCAGCTAAGTGCGGCCTTTTGGGAGCCTTTGAAGCGTCTACGAGCTTTCCAGGCTTTGATGAAGGTCTCGGCGGTCAGGTCTTCGACTTCCTGGCGCGGCCCGCCGTGCAGGGCGTAGATGTAGCGAAATACTGCCAGATGCGCTGCTTCATAGAACTGGCCGAATGCTTGCGGGTTATTTAGCTGAAGGTTATCTGTAGAGCGCATCTAAGCAATATAACGGGGTAAATGAGAAAATCTGACAGGATGGGTAAAAGAGTTTTGAAATTGTAACTGCGCGTGCAATCATGCTGACTGGACTAAGTTGTATGGGGATTGTGGACTAGGATGGAACTGCTTATCGCCGCCTTGAATTTCTCTTGCTCTTATAAGGGCTTTTCTTTGGGGCGCTTTTCTTGCGGGTTTGTTTTGGTGTTTCCCCTTTTAATGCCGCGATCTCTGCTTCGTTCAGGTAGCGCCAATCGCCTTTGGGCATGCTGCCCAACTTCAAGGAGCCAATGCGGGTGCGCACCAGGCTGACCACAGGCAGGCCGATGCGGTTGGCGACCTCGCGGATCTGGCGTTTGCGGCCTTCGCGCATGATGACCTTGACCCACGTGCCTTTGCCTTGATAGCGATCCAGGAAGACCTTGGCGGGGGCGGTCTGATAACCGTCTTCCAGGATCACGCCCTTGCGCCACAGCCGCAATTGTTCGTCGTCCGGGTGGCGGGCCAGCAAGACGCGGTATTCTTTTTCGTGTTCGTAGCGCGGGTGCATCAGGCGGTTGGCAAGCTGGCCGTCGTTGGTCAGCAGCACCAGCCCCTCGCTTTCCAGGTCCAGGCGGCCGACCATGAACAGGCGCACATCACTGGGCACCAGGTCGAGTACGGTCTTGCGGCCTTCCTCATCTTCCGTGGTAGAAACCACCCCGCGCGGTTTGTGCAGGGCAATATAGACCGTCTTTTCGGGCGGTTTTACGACCCGCCCGTCGATGCGGATTTCATCTTTATCGGGGTCGGCTTTGTCACCCAATTGGATCAGTTTGCCGTTCACTGTCACGCGGCCAGCGGCGATGATTTGTTCGCAGGCGCGCCGCGAGCCGTAACCGGCCTGGGCAAGGATTTTTTGGGCGCGTTCTTCCATAGGAGAGAATTATAAGCCAGAAACCAGAAAGCGTCACTGGGAGGTTTCCAAGGTCTTTTATCCACATCGGCTTCCGGAAAAGTTCCTCCCAAAACTTAGCGCGAGCTAACGATCCTATGCTTGGATACATTTTGGCACGGACGGTTTAGAAATGCTGTATACTTTTCTTAAATGAGTACGTAAGGCATTGAACTCCGTCGGTCAGCCAGTGTGTGGTAGATATACAAACAAATTAATGAGAAGGACTACGGAATATGAAAGCAAAAATCAAGCAAAACGGCAAAATCAGCCTCATCCAAACGATTTTCCGCACCTTGCTGGGCGGTGGTCTGCTCTTGGCTGGTACAAGTCACCTTGCTTGGGCACGTAGTGAATTCCTTGCCCAAGTACCTCAATGGGTACCCCTGGATGGCGATCTGGTGGTTGTGCTGTCTGGGATTGTTGAACTAATTCTGGGGGCCAGCTTGGTTTTGCTAGGGCGTTATCGTGTTCATGTTGGTTGGGTAGTCGCGGTGTTTTTTGTATTGATCTTTCCTGGGAATATCTCACAATACGTCAATGGGATTGATGCTTTTGGGCTTAATACGGATTTATCGCGTGCGATTCGCTTGTTTTTTCAACCGGTGCTGGTGATATGGGCGCTATGGTCTACCGGCGCGTGGCAATCGACTTTTCGATCGATAGCGGCCACTAAACTCAATGATATGGATGATTAATTCAATCATCGCTAGAAAGACGGCGCAGATCCTGTATAAATTAGCGTTCTGGTGTCCAACAAAAATGTAGTGTGTGAAGTTTGTGGTTTAGAATAAGGAGTGAAGAGATGATCGTCAACCAATGGTACGTTGTTCTGGAATCTAAGCAAGTAGGTCGAAAACCCATTGGCGTGACCCGGATGGGGGAAAAATTGATTTTCTGGCGTGACCAGACTGGCAGCGTGAACTGCGCTGTTGATCGTTGCCCGCATCGTGGAGTTGCCCTGAGCATTGGAAAGATTGAACATGGCAATTTACAATGCCCCTTCCATGGATTTGAGTTTGATGCAAGCGGACGATGTGTATACATCCCGGCAAATGGGCGTGATGGGAGAATCCCGGCTTCTTTGCAATTACAAAATTATCCTACTTTTGAAGATCATGGGTTTATTTGGATTTGGTGGGGTGATTCCCTACCTGTTGATTTGCAACCCCCGCTATTTTTTGATAATTTAGATGATTCCTTTATGTACGGCTCAAAACCGGATTATTGGAAAGCCCATTATTCCAGGGTGATCGAAAATCAGTTGGATGTCGTCCATTTGCCCTTTGTCCACCAGAAAACGATTGGCCGCGGAAACAATATGGTTGTGGATGGACCGGTTGTTCAATGGGATGGGGACATGAAAATGACTTTCTATGTTTTTAATCGACCGGATGACGGTACACCGCCGCGTAAGCCCCGAGAAATCGATTTAGGAGAATTCAAGGGCGTGCATCTGGAGTTGATCATGCCCAACCTATGGCAAAATTACATCAGCGACGATGTGCGGGTCTTGGCCGCATTTGTGCCCGTGGATGACCAAAATACCATCCTATATCTCCGGTTTTACCAACGATTTATGCCTGTCCCCGTACTTGGTAAGTTGGTTGCTCAATTGGCAATGCCGGCCAATGTAATTATTGCTCATGAGGATCGACGCGTTGTTGTTACTCACCAACCACAACCCAGTAGCGTGAATATCGGTGAAAAACTCATTCAAGGCGATCTGCCAATTATCGAATACCGAAAGCGCCGGGCGCAACTGAAAAACCAGGTGTAGGGATTTTCGGAATAATCGTTTGAAATGATGCTGGTGGATTGAGTTGGCTGCACCTGGGCGTAGATCTACGCCCAGGCATTTTGAATTAATCTTTCAAGAGCTGCAACTGATGATTGTTATCTGAATCGGCTTCTTCCCCGTCAGGATTGGGGAGTTCATCGGGAGCGAGCAGGGGCAATTCGTCCAGGCTGGCAAGCCCAAAATGCTGCAAGAATTCCGGCGTGGTTTCGTAGAGAATCGGGCGGCCGGGACTTTCGGAGCGTCCGGCTTCTTCCAGCAGCCCTTTGCTGAGCAGGTTGCGAATCACGCCATCGCTGTTCACGCCGCGGATCGAATCGACCATTGGGCGCGTGACCGGCTGCTGGTAGGCGATGATCGCCAGCGCTTCCAGGGCAGCGCGGCTTAGGCGCGTGGTGGCTTCCAGACTCAGGAAACGTTCGACGACCTGGGCGGTTTCCGGGGCGGTGGTTAGCTGGATACGGTCGCGGTGGCGCTGCACGCGGATGCCGCGGTTGGCATACAGCCCTTCGAGTTCCTCCAGCGCGATCTCGATGCGGCGCGGGGTTACTTCCAGGGCGGTAGCTAGTTGTCCGGTAGAAACGGCGCTGGGTGTGACGAATAGCAGCGCCTCCAGTTGAGCGACCAGGTCAATTTCTTGCAACTTTTCAGGTATATTGGTTTCTTCTGCCATGCTATAATACAACGTCTTTTTTGACGGAATTCGTCAGGTTTATTTTTATCAGGCTTGGATTATACCAGCCTAATAAGCAAAGCATAACATTGCACATGAAAAAGCCCTTAAAAAGAATGCAATCCATGAAGTGGTTGTGCCTGATATTGCTGATCACGGCATGTGCTCCGCCCCAGGTGCCGCAAGCAGCAATCCAGGTTGATGTAATTGCCGGGGGAGAGACATTTACGGTAACCATCCCGCCTGGCAGCACAGCCCAAGATGCCATCGAAGCCGCCGGTAGTAACGTAAACGAGCTGGATCGTTCCGATCCAGCTTTGTTCACCGTGCTTTCGGAAGGCGAAAGCGTGCGCCTGATCCGCGTGCGCGAGGAATTCGAGATCGAGGAAGTCGTCATTCCTTTTGAAACCCAGATCCTGCGCAACGAATCTCTGCCGGAGGGCGAACAGCGTTTGATCCAACCCGGCGTCAACGGTATGCAAGAGATCACCTATCGCAGACTTTTCGAAGACGATGTTGAGATCAATCGCACGGTTTTCAAGACGGTTACGATCACCGAAGCCGTCCCCGAAGTGGTCATGATTGGCAGCCAGACGCCTTTCGCGGCTGTCAATATCCCCGGCCGCTTGGCTTACATTGCATCCGGCAACGCCTGGGTGATGGAAGACAATACCGGCAACCGTCGCCCAATCGTGACCACCGGTGATCTGGATGGACGTATTTTCTCGCTTTCGCCGGATGGGGCCTGGCTGCTTTTTACGCGTGCCGAAGAGGACGAGGATACAATCAATTCGCTGTGGGTGGCAAATGTTGAAGACGACTCCGGGACACTTGTCGACCTGAAAGTCGATAATGTGATCTGGTTTGCCGATTGGGTGCCCGCCTCCAACAATGGCATTGTTTACTCCACCGTGGAAACTTCCACAACCGCCCCTGGCTGGCAGGCTAACAATGATTTGAATTTCATTACCTTCAGCCCCAACGGTTGGGCTTCCAGCCCGCGCGTGGCGTTAGAGCCGAATTCAGGCGGCGTGTACGGCTGGTGGGGCAGCGATTATGCCTGGTCGCCGGATGGCGAATTGCTGGCCTATGCCCGCCCAGATGGTGTTGGCCTGATCGATTTTGAAGCCGAAGAGATCAACCCGCTGTTGGAGATCACGCCTTTGTTGACCCGCAGCGATTGGGCCTGGATGCCGGGCATTGCCTGGAGTCCCGATAACCGCACGCTGTTCACCGTCGATCATGCCCCGCAGGAGGGTGTATTGTCTGCCGAGGAATCGCCGTTGTTTGACCTAACCGCCGTTTTCCTGGCTGAAGTGCCGCCGATCCCGATGGTATCGGAAGTGGGCATGTTCGCCTACCCGTCGCCCTCGCCGCTGGTGGTCGATGCCAATGGTCGCCAGACCTATTACGTGGCTTACTTGCAGGCGCTTTCCCCAACCCAGAGCGATACCAGCAGCTATCAGTTGGTAGTGATGGAGCGCGATGGCTCGAAGCAAGAAATCCTGTTCCCGCCGGAAGGCGCGCCCGGGCTTGACCCGCAGCGTCTGGCCTGGTCGCCACAAGAGGGTGACGGTGCTCCGTTGTCCCTGGCGGTAGTCTACCAGGGTAATCTGTGGCTGGTCGAACTGGAGAGTGGAGCGGCCAAACAGCTTACCGGCGATGGCTTTACGACCGTGCTGGATTGGCGGTAGAATTTCGACTTGTCTTTTTGGGATGTGTCACTAAGTCCCTTGCCATAATCTATGATACCTGGAGAATGATAAAATGAGAGTTTTGATCACTGGTGCCGCAGGATTTTTGGGTTCACACATTAGCGACCGGATGCTGAAAGAGGGCCATGAGGTCGTCGGGATGGATAATTTCATTACCGGTAAACCCGAGAATCTGGCGCACCTGGCCGGAAATGAGAAATTCCAATTCATCCGCCACGATGTGTCCGATTATATTTTCGTGCCTGGTAAAGTTGATGCGATCATGCACTTCGCTTCCCCGGCCAGTCCAAATCCCAAATCGCCCTACGGCTATCCTAACTTGCCCATCCAGACCATGAAAGCGGGAGCTTTGGGCACACACAATACCCTGGGCGTGGCGTTGGCGCAAGGCGCGCGCTATATGTTGGCCTCGACCAGCGAGATCTACGGCGATCCGCTCGAACATCCCCAGACCGAAAGCTATTGGGGCCACGTCGACCCGATTGGCGAACGCTCGGTGTACGATGAAGCCAAACGTTTCGCCGAGGCACTGACCATGGCCTACCATCGCTTCCACAAGGTCAACACCTGCATTGTGCGTATCTTCAATACCTACGGCCCGCGCATGCACATCGATGATGGACGCGTGGTGCCGAACTTCATCAGCCAGGCGCTAAGCGGTGAACCGCTCACGATCTATGGCGATGGTATGCAGACGCGTAGTTTTTGCTACGTTGACGACCTGATTGATGGTATCTACAAATTGCTGACCTCCGGTGAACACGATCCGACCAATATCGGTAACCCGGTCGAAACCAGCATTAAAGAGTTTGCCGAGACCATCAACCGCCTGACCGGCAATGAGGCCGGGGTAACCTATCTGTCTCGCCAGCGCGGTTCCGGCGACCCACAAATGCGCCAGCCGAACATCGCGCGTGCCCAGGAAAAGCTGGGCTGGGAACCGAAAGTTGCTTTGGAAGAGGGTTTGCGGCGCACGATCGAATACTTCAAGGAGCGAATCCTTTAGCATGAGTATCCTCACCAACCCACGCGAACGGACGCGTTTCCTCCGTTTCGTGGTCGTCGGCATCATCGGCGCAATCGTAGATTTTTCCACCTTCAATATCCTGCGTTCTTTTGGCGTGATCTTGCAGATTGCCGGGGCGGCAGCTTTTATCCTGGCGCTTATCAGCAATTTCCTGTGGAACCGCTATTGGATCTATCCAGACTCGCGTTCTAAAAAGGTCTCTCGACAGTTGGTTGAGTTCACGTTTGTGAACCTGATTGGCCTGGGAATTCGCACGCTCGTGCTTACACTGGTCACGCACGTTTACGTTGACCTGGCCGGGCGTTTACCCGTTGATCTGCCGCTATCGTCCACTGTCCTGGGCGAAAATATGGCCCTGGTGACTGCGGTGGGCATCGTATTGTTCTGGAACTTTTTTATTAATCGCTATTGGACGTATGGGGATGTGGATTGAAACGCATTTGAATCGCTTGGTATCCAGGCTGATTTTTATACTCAAAAATGCGGGCAATTCGTTTTTTACGGAAATGCTATCCATAAAAGCCGATTTGTCTGCTAAACTATACATAGCGTATTTATTTTATGGGTAATGTCTGCGAAATCAGGTGAAGCATGGCGAACAAAGCAACCCCGATTCCAGTTTTTACGACTTCCGGTGATGTTGAAGCCTATCTGGTCTACCCGATGATCTACAACAGGCTGGGTGAATGGATTGGATTCGTGACTCCGCAGCGGGATGTGTATTCCGTGACGGGCGATTATGTTGGCTGGATGAATGATGATCCGCGCATCTTGCGCAAACGCACCTACAATTACGACAAACCAAAGTTAAAGCCCCCGCCGCCACAAGGCCGGATTTCGATTGGTAGTTCGATGCGCCTGCCGCCGATGATGGCGGAATTATCCTATGATACGATCGATATTTTGCTAGATGACCGCGAACGCCTGCATACCCTGGACGCCGGGGAATTTAGGCCGGATATGGATTGACGATGGATTCGGATTCTCCTGGTAAAACCGTTAGCACCTCCGAGGTTATGCTGTCACAGTTGATGCAGCCCGAACACGCCAATTTACTTGGTAACGTGCATGGCGGCTGGATCATGAAATTGGTCGATGAGGTAGGCGCATTGGCGTGTATGCGCCATGCTAACCAACGCGTGGTTACCGTAGCCGTCGATCAACTTACCTTCCAGCATCCGGTCAAGATCGGCGACCTGGTTACGCTGACCGCTCAGGTCAGCTATGTGGGCCGCACCTCGATGGAAGCGGAAGTGCAGGTCGTGGCCGAGAATCCGGTCACTGGGCAGTGTTGGCATACGAACACCGCTTATCTGGTGTATGTGGCTTTGGATGAAGATGGTAAGCCGATTGCTGTGCCGCCGTTGATTGCCGAGAACAAGGCGCAAGCGCGCCGCATGGAACAGGGGAAAGCGCGGCAGGAATACCGCCTGGCGCAGGCCAGGCAAAACCGCGTGGAGTCATGAGTGTATGAGTGACCAACCCGAAAAACAGATGATGAATACCGAGCCTTCCGACGGCGGAGACCATAAGATTGGCTCTTTACAGGAATTGATCGATAAGGTGACCGGCCGCGACCTGCAAGGCATCATGCCGCAGGAAGATGCCGGGATCGCTGAATTGTGGCCGTTCCCTTTCTTAGCCCTGGTCGGGCAGATGGAAATGAAGCTGGGGCTGTTGATCTCGTTAATCAACCCTTCGGTTGGAGGTGTGCTGCTGATCGGCCCGCGCGGCACCGGTAAAACCACCGCCGTGCGCAGCCTGATCGACCTGCTGCCCGCCGTATGGCACAGCAACTGCTATTACGGTTGCCTGCCGGAAGACATCGAACAGGGTGGCATCGATGCCGTTTGCCCAGATTGCGCTGCCAAGTATGGGCGTGGGGATCCACTGGCGCGCTTCGAACCGGTGCGCCTGGTAGAGCTGCCCTTGAATGCCTTGTTGGAAGATGTGGTTGGCACGATTGATGAACGCGCCGGTACCAATGAGCGCACACGCGTGCGGCGCGGCATCCTTTCCCATGCTGACCGTAATTTGTTATATGTCGATGAAGTCAACTTGCTGGCCGATGAAGTCGTCGATGCCATTTTGGATGCCGCTGCCCAGGGGCGCTATACTGTGCGGCGCGGACCGATGTCTTCGACCTACCGGGCGCGTTTCACCCTGATCGGTTCGATGAACCCGGAAGAGGGTAACCTGCGCCCGCAAATTCTGGATCGCTTTGGCCTGCGCCTTCTGGTGCGCGGCCTGGAAGATTCCGAGGCGCGATTGGAAGCCTACCGCCGGGTGCAGGCCTACCTGACCAACCCCAGGCGCGTGGTGGGCATGTTCGCCGATGAAACCCTGATCGCCCGTGATGAAATCCAGGCCGCGCGTGAATTGCTTCCGCAGGTCGAACTGCCAAATGAAGTTGCCCGACGCGGCTTGGCCCTGATCAAAGAATTTGGGATTGCATCCTTGCGAGCGGAAATCACCCTGTTCGAGGCGGCGCGCGCCTACGCAGCGGCGGAGGGACGCACACATGTGGTTCTGGATGACCTGCGTGTCGTTGCCCCTATGGCGCTGCGTTTACGGCGTTCGCAATTCATCGAGCAGTATTTCGAAGTGCAGAACCAGGAAGAAGCAGAGATCGCGACCGCGTTGGCCGCTTTGCCAATGGGCGACGATATCGAAGATGGGGCAGAAGCATGAGCGGCATGCGCGTGATTGCGGGGACGGCGCGCGGCAGGCGTTTGAAAACCGTACCCGGAGATGGCGTTCGGCCGATCATGGACCGGGTGAAAGAATCGTTGTTCAACATTCTCAATCCAGATATCCCCGGTGCGACGATGCTCGATTTATTTGCCGGGACGGGCAGCGTGGGGATTGAAGCGTTGAGCCGTGGGGCGAAGTACGTGCGCTTTATCGACCGTAATCGCGCGGCCATCAAAATTATCAATGAGAACCTGGATCTCACGAAATTAGGGGCGCGCGCCGAGGTGATCAACCTGGATGCCTTCACCTTGTTGGCAAAGACGCCGAATTTCGCTTTTGATTACGTATTCATCGCCCCACCGCAATATAAGGAAATCTGGTCGCAGGCATTGTTGAAAATCGATGCGGCTCCCGAGTGGCTGGTGGAAGACGGTTGGGCGATCGTGCAGATCGATCCGGTCGAATACAAGGAAATTGCGCTGGATAACTTGGAAGAATTCGACCAGCGGCGTTATAGCAGCACCCTGTTGGTGTTCTATGAAAGGAAGCCGGTGACCGATGAGTGAGGAATTGGTTGCCCAGCAGGCTTTAAAAAAGGCTTTCCCTGGGATCCCCGATTATGAAATCGATAAGTTGCTGACTACGGGAGCACTGACCAATTATCCGCCTGGCATCGACTTGTGTAAAGAAGGGGCCAAGGAAGATATCTTCTATGTAATTCTGGATGGGGAAGTGGAAGTCAGTAAGCTGTTCAACGATGACGAAGTCCGTATCATGAACCGGTTGGGAGCAGGGGATTTCTTTGGCGAGATGGGGATTATTCACAATGCGCCGCGCGCCGCCACCGTGACCACGACCAGCGATGGTGCTTTTCTGGAAATTCACAAGGCCGCTTTCGAAGAAGCTCTCAGCCAGAGTTCTAGTGTATCCCTGGCGATGGTGCGCGAAGTCAGTCGCCGCCTGCGTGAGAATGACGAAATTGCGATAGAAGACCTGCGCGTCAAAGCGGGCGAACTGGCGACCGCTTATCAGCAGTTAGCTGAATTAGATTTGGCCCGCCGTGAACTTTTGACTACGATTGCCCACGAGCTGCGCACGCCCTTGACCGCTGCCAGCGGGTTCTTGCAGGTGGTGCGCATGGGTATGATGGAAGGGGAGGCGCTCCAATCTGCCCTGGACACGATTGCCCGTAACATTGAGCGCATCGTCTCGCTGACCAATGACATTCTCTTCCTGCAAGAAGTCGATCTGATCTTGTCGGATTTCGAAGAAGTCAACGTGGGAGCCTTGGTGCGGCAGGCTGCCCAGGTCGAGCAGGTTTTTGCAGATGAGTCTGGAATTATGCTAAATTTGGATATTGAACCGGGGTTGAAGTCCATCCAGGGCGATGAGAAGAGTTTAGTGCGAGCATTCACGGCGATCTTGAACAATGCCATCAAATACAGCACCGCGGGTAGCGAAGTCGACGTGACCGTAAAAGCGGTTGGTGATTGTACTGAGGTGCAATTTGTAGATTGTGGCATTGGCATCCCCGAATACGCGCTTTCCAAGATCTACGATCGTTTCTACCGCATCGAAGAATACGGTGGTAAGATGTATGATGGCTTGGGTTTAGGGCTGTCGATTGCCCGCCAGGTGATCGAGCAGCACGAAGGGGAGATTAATGCGCAGAGTAAAGTGGGAGAAGGCAGCACCTTCACAGTGCTGTTGAAGCAAGGCTGTTCCACGGATTGAATTCAAAAAGACCGGAATTACTGATAAGACTGAAATGAGATGAAGGCACTGAAGGGGTATTATGTAATCATGATGTTCAGTGCTTCATCGCTATCAGAGTTTTCAGTGACCCTACTCCGCAAACACCACCTGCAATTTATCTTTTGCATCATAAAACGAACGTGCTGAAAACGGCGCATCGCCCGGCTGTATTGCCAGTACGATTGGCAAGATTTGCGGTAGGTCTTCGACCAGCGACAATTCGGAGATTTCGTCAAAGGCGACCCATTCCAATGCGCCTTCGGCAGATGGTTTCGGATCGCCGTCTGCGCATTCCCCCCGAAAAACATAAATGCTGATGCCTACGTTCTCGCCGGTATCCACACTCACCGTCCCGCACAGACGTAATGTATCCGGTTTCAATCCGGTTTCTTCAACCAGCTCCCGGTAGGCGGCGTTACGCACATCCTCGCCTTGCTCGATATGCCCGCCAACACCGTTATACAGGTTGGCCCACAGGCGTTTGGTCGGGGCGCCTTTCAGCAGCAAGACTTTTTCGTTCCTGGTGAGGAAGATCAATGTTCTGGGGATGACCATGTAACGGTCGTGGAAAATACCTTGATCTGAAACAGGCATAAGAAAACCTT
>JAFGRA010000379.1 GCA_016935415.1 Anaerolineales bacterium | reverse complement strand
GCTGGCGACCGATGGCGGCGACGGCCCGACCAACGCCGCCGGAGCGGTGGTTACCGGCAAAACGTTGGTGCGCGCCCAACAAGCCGGACTGGATGTCAACGCCTATCTGGCAAACAATGATGCTTATGCCTTCTTCGATGCTCTGGGGGATTTGCTCAAGCCCGGCCCGACCCAGACCAACGTCAATGATCTGACGTTCTTGTTTGGATTGGGAGATCTGTAGACCGGTAAACAGGGTGATGAGAAGGTACTAAGGCAATCAGTCACCCAGTAATCAGGATCGACGTGAAGCGAAATTCGTGAATTGTGAGCCGGGAAATGTATCTTATTTCGAAAAAGTCTCTTGCCTTGTGTACGTGTCTACCTACTATATACTGTAAACTGCATACCGTTACTCTCCCCCCTCTTCGACCTCCGCTTCGATTTCCTCCAGCCGCTTGGGCTTGAGCGGCCCCATACCTAGACTGCCGGTGTGTCCTAACCGCCCGGTATGCCCCAGCCTGCCGGTATGGCCTGTCAGCCGCCCGGTGTGGCCGCGCAGCCCGCTGGCGACCTGTGGGTTGGTGCGCCATTCTTTCAACGCCTCCTTGGCGTTTTCGCTGTCGATGGTTTCCAGGGCTTCGGCGGCGGACTTGCGCACGTAGAAGTTCTTGTCTTCCAGGGCATAGATCAGAGCTTGTTCGGCCGGTTCGCCGATTTGTCCCAGCGCGTCGGCCGCGGCCCGGCGCACACCGCTGTCGGTGTCTTGCAGGGCGTCCAGTAAATTTTGGATCGCTTCCGGGCTGCCAATGATGCCCAAGGCTTTGGCGGCGCTGATACGCACCCAATAGAAACTGTCTTGCAGCGCTTCTTTGAGCGCAGGGACGGCGCTGGCATCGCCGATCTGTCCCAGGGCCATTGCCGCCCGCCAACGCACGCGGCTGTCCTCGTCGCGCATCGCTTCGATCAGACCGGGTGTGGCGCGTGCGCCTACCTGGCGCAGGGCACTGGAAGCGAAAGTGCGCGCCAGGGGGTGTTCGTCGCGCAGTGCTTCCAGCAGGTCGGGGATGGCCGAATCACGCGTGAATTGTCCCAGGGCGGTGGCCGCCGCTTCACGGACATCTTCGTTTTCATCGTGCAAAACGTCGAGCAAGTTGGGGATGGCGGTCACGTCGCCGATCTGGCCCAGGGCATCGATCGCCAGCAGACGGATTTCGGGGTCGTGGTCGTTCAACGCCACGAGCAGGCCGGGCACGGCAGTATTGTCCTGGATATGTCCCAGGGCGTGCACGGCGTCCTGGCGGCTGCCTTTGTTGCCGTAGCGCAGAGCATTGAGGAAGAACTGCACCATGCAAAAATCGCGCACCTTGGGATGGATGAACTGGATTTCACCTTCCTGGGTGACTTGCAAGAAGTGCATGCGCTGGCCGAAGCGGATGAAGGCGGTGGCTTGCGGGCCGAGGGCGTCCTTGGTTTCTTTGTCGGGCAGCGACATGCGTGGATAAGAGCGGTCGCTCCACATTTGAGCAGCCAGGCGGCCAAGGTAGACACGCGTGGTGTCCTGGTTGAATGCCAATGGGATCGGGTTGAGCTCGAGCCAGAAGCGCCGGTCGATGTAGCGGTCAATGATCGAGGCTTCGCTCATGTCGCTTAGATCCGGCGCGGTTTCACGGGCATCGTGTTCGTAGGCAATCGAAAGCAGGCTGAGCATCAAGGGCGTGCGCGCCATGATCGTCAGGTAGGGATCGCTCACGATGAGTTCGGCCAGGTTCTTTTGGTCGCGGGCTTCCAGGTAAGCAATGATCTGGTAATCGGAAAGCGGCTGCAAGGTGACGATACCCGGCAAGGGGAGTTTCTTGGCCAGCGCGCTTACCGCTTCGGGGCGGCTGGTGACCACTACCGGCGCTTCCTGGATTTCCTGGTTGAGGGTTTCAATGAAGCGCACGGCCGGGTCGAAGAGCAGTTGGCCGGTGTCTTCTGCCGGGAGCCAATGCCCGCCGATCTCTTCCAATCCATCGAAGAGGTAGATCAGCGGTTGGCTGTTGGGATCGACTCCGGCAGCTTGTAGGCCGGCATGTGCCCAGGTGAGCAGCGGCGTTTCGAAGTCCCATTTGTACAGGCTTGCCATGATTGGAATAGGGGCGCGTGGGTCGTTGATGCGCTCGACGGCGGCGTCGCGGGCGGCGGTGAGCAACGTGGTGGTCTTTCCGCAGCCCGGCGCGCCTTGCAGCACCATGCGGCCTTCGTGGTAATCGAGTACTTCCTTGAAAGAATGGAAGGTCAGGTCACTGTGGCTGGAGAGTACCGGTGTGACCCCGAAATCGAATTCGAAGGTGGGCGCCGCCCGGCGCATGGCGCGTGGGTTGTCGCTGGTCAGCAGGGTGTGCAGGCTTTGCTGCAGGCGCGTGTTGGTATATTCGTGCAGCTCGTTGAGGTAGGCGATCAGACCGGGTGGGTCGAGGTAATGGGGGATCGGTTCGACCAGTGGTTCGCGGCGGATGCGTTCGGCCAAGGTCTTCAGGGAATATTCAGCGCGCGTCCCGGTTTCCATGCGCACCGGCGGAAATGAATTGAGCAGCACAGGTAATTCGCCGCCGGGGAAAATCACCGGGATGATGTGCTTGTCTTTCGCCAACGCGTAGGCGATTTCGCGCTTCATATAGCGGTCTTGGCGGTCGACTTCATCTTTGACCAGGCAGACGACCACCGCCGAAGCGCGCCGGATAGCGGCTTCGATCTTGCCGGTGTAGTCCTGGGCCGGGTCGAGCTTACTGCGCGTGTCCCCCCAGGTCTTGAACCCGTTGGCTTGCAGATCGCGTACCAACTGTTCGGCGGTGGGCCTTTCGGCGCGGGCGTAAGAAATGAATACGTAGCTCATAGTTTGCGCGTTGAAAAAACGGCTTGGATTCTAATTATAGTAGCGCTGCTGGCGGATAACGTAACAAAAGCGTGCGAGTTGACGGTTGCAGTAGGCAGTATGTAGTATACAGTATGTAGTGGATTGGAAACAGGCATTCAGACACCTGGTAACCAGAGAAGCTTTCTTTCGGTGTGATGGAATTCAACATTATTCCATATTATCCCAGTATTCAGTGTTTCAGTCCTTCTCAGTGTCTCAGTGATCCCAATACTACAGTTATTTGGCATAAAAACTGCAAGACACATGCCACCTGTTCGGCACGTGGAATACGATATAATTTAAGCCAGAAAGGAAATTGATTGATGACAACCGGTCGGACGCCACCACCAAAATCATACCTGCCCTTGGTCGTCGTGCTGCTCCTCGTGGGCTGGGGCGGCCTGCTCTTCTTGCTGAATACCACCTTGCCGACACTGGGGCCGCGCTGGTTGTTCTTCCTGTTCATCCTGATCGCCCTGACCGGCAGTTTCCTGCCACTGACGGCTTTCTTGAATTATCGTTTTCCCAGCCAGCCACCCGCCAGTTCGGATGTGATCGTGCGCCAGGCTTTGTGGTTTGGCGTGTATGGGGCCACGCTGGCCTGGTTGCAGTATGGGCGCGTATTTGCCTTTCCACAGGCCGTCATTTTGGCGTTGGGCTTGGCTGCGATTGAATGGCTGTTGCGCTGGCGCGAGCGCAGCTTATGGAAACCGTAAATATGACTCAATCGGATTTGAGCGCACTCCCATCGGTAGACAAAATCTTGAAAACGCAGACCGCGGCGGAATTCGTGGCAGAATTTGGCCGTCCGCTAACCCTGGAAGCCATCCGCCAGACGCTGGATAACGTCCGTAAACGCTACCAGGAAAATGGCGGTACGATCCCCTCAGTGGAAACCATCCTGGACGGTGCCAAGCAACTCCTGGATGGCTGGGTGAAACCGACCTTGCGTCCGGTGATCAATGCCACCGGTGTGATCTTGCACACCAATCTGGGGCGCGCCCCACTCAGCCGGGCAACCATTGCCGCCATGCAGGGAGTGGCGGGCGGCTATTCGACCCTGGAATATGATCTGGAAAAAGGCCGCCGCGGCTCGCGGCTGCTGCACGCCGAAGAACTGCTTACCCGCCTGACCGGGGCTGAAGGGGCGCTGGTGGTCAACAACAACGCTGCGGCCTTGATGCTGATCCTGGCCGCGCTGGCGCGCCGCCGCCGGGTGTTGATCGCCCGCACCCAATTGGTCGAGATCGGCGGCGGATTCCGCATTCCGGAAGTGATGCGTCAATCCGGGGCTAAGCTGCACGAGATCGGGGCCACCAACCGCGTACACCTTTCCGATTACCAGCAGGCGATTGAAGAATATCCGATTGCCCTGATCCTACGCGCCCATCGCTCCAATTTCCGGCTGTCGGGCTTTACGGGCGAACCCTCACCGCAGGAGTTGATCGAGTTGGCAAGTCAGGCTGGCTTGCCGATGGTCAACGACCTGGGTTCGGGTTCTCTGCTCGATACGGTAAAATTTGGCCTGGACCACGAACCGACCGTCCAGGAAGCCCTGGAAGAAGGCGCTGACCTGGTGTGTTTCTCCGGTGACAAGCTGTTGGGTGGGCCGCAGGCCGGCATCATCATTGGGCGCGGCGACTTGGTCACGAAGCTCAAAAAACACCCTATGGCGCGCGCCGTGCGCGCCGATAAACTGTGCCTGGCTGGGCTTTCGGCTACCTTGCTGCACTATCTCAAAGATGAAGCCGACCGCGAAATCCCGATCTGGCGCATGATCGCCACTACGCCAGAATTGCTCAAAGCGCGCGCCGAGCAGTGGGCGCAAAAACTGGGCTTTGGTGAAGTCATCCCGGGCGAATCGACGGTTGGGGGTGGCAGCCTGCCCGGTGAAACTCTGCCAACCTACCTGCTGGCGTTGGATGTGCCCCGCCCGGATCGCGTCCTGGCCGAATTGCGCAAACAGCAGCCCCCGGTGATTGCCCGCACGATTGAAGACCGTGTCGTACTGGATGCCCGTACCGTCTTGTCGGAACAGGAAGGTGCCTTGTTGAGCGGGGTGCAGAACGTGATTACCCCACTGATCAAAAGTTGATTCGTCTGAACCTACATTTTTGCAATGTTGGATTTTAGGCTTTGGAATGCATAACCAAAAATTTTATCTTGGGTTAAACTAATAAAGTGTGCCACACTCAACATCGCTCAAGAATTAGAGGTGAATATGCCCACAAAAGCAGATGCTTTGCGCGTGCTTGAAGAGACCAGCCGGACGTTTTATATTCCAATTAGCCGCCTGCCAAAAGGTTTGCAGGAAGCGGTAGCCTCCGGGTATCTCAGTATGCGCTCCATTGATGAGATCGAAGATCACCCAGATTTGTCAGGTGAGACCAAAGCCAAGATCCTGCGGCAGGTGAGCGAATGCTTGCAGGCACAGACGGCGGTCAGTTGCTTCGATCATCGCCATCTGGCTGCGATTTTCGAACCGTACGCCGACCAGCTTCCAGAAGTCTCCCTGCGGTTGGGTGAGTGGGCCTGTTATGCCCCGGAGTTCATCGCCCCGCGTATCTGGGAAGCGACCTCTTCGATGGCCGACCGCATGGCGTCCTGGGCGGAGAATGGCTTCGAAGTGCTCAGTAAGGCCGACCTGGACCGCTATACTTATGGTGTAGCCGGAGCAGTAGGGCTGATGTTGTGCGACCTATTTGCCTGGTTCGAGACCGTACAGATCGATCGCTCGCGCGCTATCCAATTTGGGCGCGGCTTGCAGTTGGTCAATATCTTGCGCAACCGCCAGGAAGACATCGAGCGCGGCGTGGACTTCTACCCCGATGGTTGGACGGACGAGCAGGTTATGGAATATGCCCGCCAGAACCTGATCGAATTCGATGAATATCTGCACACCATCCATAAAACGACATTCTTTATGTTCGTCGGTATCCCGCGCGCCCTGGCTTTAGCTACCCTGGATGCGATTTCGCGCGGTGAAGAAAAACTCAGCCGCCGGGAAGTGATCCGGATCGTTGCCGACGCTAAATTCAAAGTTTGACCCAATCCGAAGTACAAAATAATTTCCAATGACCGGTAAGGAGGATAGGAAAATAGCTGACCTATTCCTCCTTTTTTGTTAAAATAGGTGCTAGGTAACTAACCATTTGTTTTTAGGATTAAAGCGAAGGTTTGATATGGTTAGTTCTTCTGGTGAATGCCCATCGGTATGAAATTTTCTAGTTCTACCGGATTTTGTGGTTTATAAAAAAATGAGGCACAATTGACTAAAAAACCATCACGTCTTCAGCCAATATGCCTCAAAG
>JAFGRA010000045.1 GCA_016935415.1 Anaerolineales bacterium | reverse complement strand
TTGACTTGTCAGGTCTTGGAGGTTTATCTTACCGCAGCTTACCTCCTTTCGACCGTCAAAGTTGCACTTCAGACTTGAATCTAAGAGATGATGGTTATGGCAACAATGTAGTTTATCTAAGTGGGATTGGGATTTGGAATGTGGGTTCGGGGGTTTTGGAAGAATGCATAGATGAAGACTGTCAAACTTCAAGTTCAGAGCATTTAATTGATATAGGGGCTACCATTAATTATGATAATAATTGGGTGATTGTTTATGCCGAATTTGGTTGGGCTACAGAAGATCCTTTTGGAAATAACCCAACTACAATAACAACAATATCGGAAGACCAAGACGCGCTAGTACAATCGATAGCAATGAGTCCAAGTAGTAATCAATACCTAGTTGGATATACGGATGGAAGCCTGGTAATAGAATCAATTAATTTTAAAAGGTGGTCATTTTCCCGAATACTCTATCCACCAGAAAATCAATTGCCCGCGAAGATAATTTTACAGAAGTTTTCGCCAAATGAAAAAAATATTGTCGTTGTTTATGATACCTTTGTCAGTCTATGGGAGTTGGATTGGCTCAAGAGATCCCAAACATTAATTAATTTTTCAGGTATTCAATTTGCCGAGTTTGACAAAGATTCCGAAAATCTTTTTTTAGTATCGATAGACGATGAGCTAATCGTATGGAATATCAAAACGGGCAAAGAAGTTTCTCGATTTGCTGTTCCCAATCTCAGTGCAATTGCAATGAGTAGTGATTCGGACACGATTTATTGGGGCGATGAAGAAGGGGTTTTGCATATTTGGGATTATTCTTTTCCATGACCTAACCTTAGTTTATTTCATCAGTTTTTTTGTAGCTGGATTTTTGCACCTGAATAACATTATTACCTAAATCCAAAAACAACTCCACCTGCTACATCGCTTCGTAGTAATGCAGGGCAACCATGCCATCATACAAGCGGGCGTAGCGCAGGGTGGTGTTGATGTGCTTGTGATCTGACCCAGGCGTTGAGTGACAGCACAAACACCTATTTCCACGGCAATGGGTGCATTGCCGTGGAAGCCCAGAAAGAGTAGGACTATTACTTTTTCTATCTGGCTGAATTTGAACAATTTAAGTACTTTGTGGGTAAGTAAAGTAGTGTTTCAGGACCTAAGTAAATGCCCAAAGAATTTATAAAAGTAACCCATTTACAAGGGCATTTATCAGAGAAACTGACCGTAAATAGCCTTTAAGAAAATTCTAAATACAAACGGTCAGTTACCTAAGACCATATTTGTGCAGTTGAATTTTGATGATGTAATGTGTATATTTCGTCTGCTGAATGGGATATTCAGTGACTTAGTTTCGTGTTGAACGATGCGCAATTGATCGCTAATTTCATGTATACTTAAAGTAATTTCAATTCTTAAATTCTGGAGTCGTCCATGTCTGATGTGCAAGCTTTTGCCGAAAAAGTGATCGCCAACATAGAGAAAGTTATCGTTGGCAAGCGCGAAGCGCTCGAACTCACCGTAATCAACCTGCTCTGTGAGGGCCACCTGCTGATCGAGGATGTACCCGGCGTGGGTAAGACCATGCTGGCGCGCAGCCTTTCCAAGTCACTGGGATGTTCCTTCAACCGCATCCAATTCACCCCGGATATGCTGCCCAGCGATGTGACCGGCGTGTCGATCTTTAACCAGGTCAGCCGGGAATTCGAATACCGCCCCGGACCGGTGGTTGCCCAGGTGGTGCTGGCTGACGAGATCAACCGGGCGACGCCCAAGACTCAGGCCGCCCTGCTCGAAGCCATGCAGGAACGCCAGATCACCGTCGATGGCGTGACTCACCAACTGCCAGAGCCATTCATGGTATTGGCAACGCAGAACCCGATTGAGTACGAAGGTACCTTCCCGCTGCCAGAAGCGCAACTCGACCGTTTCCTGCTGCGCCTGCGCCTGGGTTATCCGGGCTTTGATGATGAGATCAAGGTGCTCGAAGGCCAGCAGTTCACGCACCCGCTCGAAGCACTGGAACAAATCGTTTCGGTGGAAGAAGTGGTCGAGATGCAAGAAGCCGTCAAAAACGTGTACGTGGCCGCCCCCGTAAAACGCTATATCGTCGAACTGACCCGCTATACCCGCAACCACGGGGATGTATACCTGGGTGCCAGCACGCGCGGCAGCCTGGCGCTGTTCCGGGCCGGGCAATCGCGCGCTGCCCTGGAAGGGCGCGATTACGTGCTGCCCGACGACATCAAAGAGCTGGCGATCCCCTGCCTGGCGCACCGCGTCATCCTTGGCCCGGCCGCCCGCCTTCGGGATGTGACTGCTGACAGCGTAATGACCGAAATCCTGGATACGGTGGCCGTCCCCGGCGGCGACCTGGCTCCCGCAGTATGAAAATTTCACGTTCCCTGCAGATCGTACTGGGATTGTTTGGCCTCAGCCTGATCGCCCTGGCGGTCAGCGGTGAGATCATCTATTCCCGCCTGACCTATTTCTGGGTCTTGTTGATCGCGGGGAATTTCGTGTGGTCTCGACTGACGCTGCGCGGCGTTGAATTCAAGCGTTCGGCGCGGCTGCACCGTGCCCAGGTCGGTCAGACCTTTGAAGAGCGCCTGGACGTGTACAACCGCAGCCGCCTGCCCATCGTGTGGCTGGAAGTGCGCGATCAGTCTGAAGTGCCCGGTTCACGTGGCTCGCGTGTGCACACGCGGATTGGCGGCCGGGAAAGCCGCTCGCACCTTTCGCGCACCCGGCTGGTGCAGCGTGGGGCATTCCAACTGGGGCCGACCGTGGTAGCCTCGGCCGACCCGTTCGGGTTGTTCCCGGTCAGCCGAATGTTCCCGCCCAAAGTAAGTCTAGTCGTTTACCCCATGCTGGTAGAAATTCCCGCTTTCCCCAACCCGCCCGGTTTGCTGCCCGGCGGGGATGCGCTGCGGCGGCGCACGCACCAGGTCACGCCGAATGCTTCGTCGGTGCGCGATTACGACTCCGGCGACCCGATGAACCGCATTCACTGGCGGACCACGGCCCGCAAGGGTAAATTGATCGTCAAGGAATTCGAACTCGACCCGCTGGCGGAAGTGTGGTGCTTTGTCGATTCGCAGGCCAACACCCACGCCGAGTTGCCCTTCACGGCCAAAACTTCGGTGGATGATGTCATCTTCCGCACCAAGCAGCAGGACGCCGAATTGATCCCCGCCACACAAGAATATGCCGCTACGGTGGCGGCTTCATTGGGGCGTTATTACCTGCGCCGCGGCCGGGCCTTTGCATTGGTGACCGGCGGGCAGACAGTTGACATCATCCCGCCCGACCGTGGGCCGCGCCAGTTTGGCAAAATTTTGGAATCCCTGGCCTTATGGAACGCCGATGATGAATTGTCCTTTGCGGCGTTGGTTGCCGGACAGGCTCGCCACCTGCCGCGTGGCAGCACAGTGGTGTTGGTAACGGCTTCACCCAGCCGGGAGATTGCGACCGCCGCCGACCAGTTGGTGCGTCTGGGATTACGCCCGGTTGTCGTTTTGCTGGATGCATCTACTTTTGGGGCAGACTGGAAGATCGACGATCAGGAAGCCACCCTGCGCGGCTTGGGTATCCCGGTGACACGCATTGCGTGCGGTGATGATATTGGCGTATCCTTAAGCTTAACCGGTGTGTGGGGGACAGAACTGCGTTCGGCTGCGGTGCGGGCAACGGAATTGATCTAGCTGACACGTGATGAAAAAAGCAACGGGAACGCATTGGCGATCCCGTTTTTTGTCGAAACCGAGTTTTTCAAAAACTCGGTTTTTTAATTGGTGGGGAAATATTTCTTCACAATACGGCGCAAGGTATTGGTGTTGCGCCTGGTGGCCGGGCCGCCCAACGTTTTCTCGATATCGGCGTTGATGTAACCGGATTCTCCCAAGGGGCGGTGATAGAGCCAGAAGACGTGGTTCGTATAAACGCGGAATTCGTCGATCTCGCTTGAGAGAGCGTGCATGGCTTGCTGCAAATCTTCCGCGAGCTTATCTCGTAGAAAAGACACATAGAGCGTGGTGCCGTCTTTCAGGGAGACATCTCCGAAGGGTTGGTGCTTCGCTAATGCGATCACTGCGGCGCGCGTGCGAATGAAGGTGGGTACTTCGTAGCCCAGCGTCGCATGCAATTTGGCTTCAACTCGGGCTTCCATTTCGGGGATGTTCGTTTCATCGGTCTGGAAGATCACGTTCCCGGATTGCAGGTAGGTGTCCACATTGATGAATCCCGATTCCTCGAAGATCTCCCGCAGAATCTCCTTTTTGACGGTACGACCACCGACGTTGATCGCGCGTAGAAAGGCAACGTATTGGGGCATGGTCATTCCTTCCAATCGGAGGCGGCGTCGAGCTGCTGCTTTTCTTCGGCGGTCAGGCGCAGCCCGGCCGCAGCGAGGTTGTCTTCCAGTTGTTCCAGGTTGCGCGGCCCGATGATAGGACTGGTAATGACGGGGTCGCTGAGCAGCCAGGCCAGGGCGATTTGCGAGATCGAGCGGCCGCCTTTTTCAGCACCGATCTTTTCCATGAGTTCGAGCAGTGCCCAATTCTGGTCAGTGAAATGCCTGCTCACACCACCGGCACGCGCGCTGTCTATATCTTTGCCCTTACGATATTTGCCGGTCAGGAAGCCGCCCGCCAGCGGGCTGTAGGGAATCACACCGATGTCGTACTCGCGGCACACGTCCGCCAGTTCGCGCTCGAACTCGGCGCGGTGCACCAGGCTGTAGTGCGGCTGCAAGCTGTCGTAGCGCGCCAGATTGTAGGTTTCGGATGTCCAGGTGGCTTCGGTCAGCCGCCAGGCGGGGTAGTTGGAGCAGCCGATGTAGCGCACCTTGCCCTGCCGGATGAGGTCATCATAAGCGCGTAAGGTCTCGTCGATGGACGTTTCGGTATCCAGCCAGTGCGATTGGTACAGGTCGATGTAGTCTACGTCCAGGCGGCGCAGGGAAGCTTCGACGGCGTTCATGATGTGGGCGCGCCCCAGGCCCTGATCGTTGGGGCCATCCCCCATTTGGCCGCGCACCTTGGTGGCGATTACCAGCTTGTCGCGCGGGATGCCGCTTTGTTTAAGCCACTTGCCGATCATGGTTTCGGCCACGCCGCCGGGGTTGCCCTCCACCCAGCGCGAATAAATGTCGGCGGTATCCAGAAAGTTTATGCCGCCGTCGTAGGCTGCTGAGAGTACCTCGAAGGAGGTTTCTTCGTCGGCCGTCCAGCCGAACTGCATCGTGCCCAGGCACAGTGCGGAGACTTTCAGGCCGGTCCGGCCCAATTTGCGATATTCCATTAAGTTCCTCCAGGGATCAAGTTGGCGTTTTGCAAGAAGTGATGTTTTGATTGATTGCATAGTGGGGGCACAGGGCAAGCAAAGCTTGCTAAGTTGCGCCCCTACACAATCGCCGAATTAATTACTATTTTGGTAACGGTCTGTGTAATGATTATACCGTTTGTTTCCCTTGTAAGACTTCCCGCAGGAATTTGCCGGTGTGGCTTGTCCCCACCTGGGCGATCGCTTCCGGTGTGCCCTCGGCAACGATATAGCCGCCGTCATGTCCGCCTTCCGGTCCAAGATCAATCACCCAGTCGGCGGTCTTGACCACATCCAGGTTGTGCTCGATAACGATGACGGTATTGCCAGCGTCTACCAAGCGATGTAGCACGTCCAGCAGGCGCTGGATATCGGCGAAGTGCAGGCCGGTGGTCGGTTCGTCCAGGATGTAGATGGTCTTGCCGGTGGCGATGCGGCTGAGTTCCTTGGCAAGCTTGACGCGCTGCGCCTCTCCGCCGCTGAGTGTGAGCGCGCTCTGGCCGAGCTTGACGTAATCCAGGCCGACATCGTGCAGGGTTTGCAGGATGCGGGTAGTATTGGGATGGTTGCCGAAAAAATCCAACGCTTCCTGCACATCCATATCCATCACTTCGGCGATGTTCTTGCCCTTGTACTCGATGGCCAACGTCTGGCGGTTGAAGCGTGTGCCATTGCATTCCTGGCACTTTACCCACACGTCGGCCAGGAAGTGCATCTCCACTTTCTTGTAGCCGTAGCCTTTGCAAGTTTCGCAGCGCCCGCCCTTGACGTTGAAACTGAAGCGTCCCGGCGCGTAGCCCATTGCTTTGGCCTCCGGCACCATGGCGAAGACTTTGCGGATTTCGGTCAGCGCGCCGACGTAGGTGCCCGGGTTCGAGCGCGGGTTGCGGCCGATCGGGTCCTGGGTGATGTTGATGACCTTATTGACCTGATCCAGACCATCGATGGCGGTGTGCGGGCCGGGAATATTCTGAGCGTTGTGCAGTTCGCGTGCCAATGCCGGGTGCAGCGTCTGGGCGATCAGGCTGCTCTTACCGGAACCGCTCACCCCGGTTACACAAACCAGCGTGCCCAGCGGGAAAGCGGCGTCGACTTCCTTGAGGTTGTGCAGGCGGGCGCCTTTCAGGGTCAGCCAACCTTGTGCCTCACGCCGGGAGCGGCCATTCGGCGCGGTCACTTCCAGATCACCAGAGAGGTAGCGGCCGGTCATCGAATTCGGGTCGGCCATGATTTCTGCCGGGGTACCTGCCGCCACCAGTTCGCCACCCAGGATGCCCGGCCCCGGCCCCAGGTCGATGATCCAGTCGGCGTTTCGCATGGTATCGGCATCGTGTTCGACCACCAGCACGGTGTTACCGCTGTCACGTAAACGCGTAAGCGTATCTAGCAAGGCGCGGTGGTCACGCGTGTGCAGCCCGATGGAAGGCTCATCCAGGATGTAAAGCACGCCCACCAACCCGCTGCCGATTTGACTGGCCAGGCGGATGCGCTGGCCTTCGCCGCCGGAGAGCGTGGGGGCGGAGCGGTCGAGGGTCAGGTAATGCAGGCCAACGTTACGGATGAAGCCCAGGCGCTCCTGAATTTCAAGGATTAATTCTTCGCCGATCTGGCGCTGTTCTTCCGAAAGCTGCGGCAAGAGACTACAAACCCAATCGTAGAGTGCTTCGATACTGTAGGAGGTGAGTTCGGGCAGGCGTTTTTCGGCGATGGTCACGAAGCGCGCTTCCGGGCACATGCGCTCGCCTTCACATTTCGGGCAGGGTAATTTGCTCATGAATTGCAAATAGAAGCGCCGGGAACCCTCGGACTTGGTCTGGCGGAAACGGCGGTTTATAGTGGCGACGATGCCCTCAACTTCTCCGTAGCTCTCGCCGCTCCAGCTACCATCGTCGGACTCCCATTCGAAGTGGAATTTCTGGTCGCCGGAACCATACAGCAACACGTGGCGGAATTCTTCCGGTAACTCCTGCCAGGGCGTTTCCAGGTCGACGTTGAGTTGTTCGGCAACTGCTTGTAAATGTCTGGCGCCCCAACTATCCTGCTTTTTACGAATTTCCCGGTACCAGGTGGTGGCGCCATCCAGCAGGGAAAGCTGCGGTTTGGTGACGATCAAGTCAGGGTCGACCTGCAACTGGATGCCCAGTCCGTTGCATTCCGGGCACATGCCCATGGGGGAGTTGAAGCTGAACAGGTTGGGTTCCAGTTCCGGGAAACTGAGGTTGCAGACCGGGCAGGCGTGGTGCTCGCTAAGGATGATCTCTTCATCATCCAACGCGGCGATCAGGATGCCTTCGGCGGCTTTGAGCGTGGTTTCAACCGAGTCGTGCAGTTGGGCGCGGTACTCAGCA
>JAFGRA010000378.1 GCA_016935415.1 Anaerolineales bacterium | reverse complement strand
TCCAGGTGCAGCCTTTCGATGGAGTCGCCGCCGGGGAAAAAGTGGTAAGGGCTGTCCAGGTAAGTGCCCAGGCTGGTGACCATGCTGACCGAGGTGATCTCACAGGAGCAATCTTCGTAATTGCCGCCGGCGGCGGCCTGGGAATGGCTCATCCATGGATGGATGCTGGGCTGGGGAGCCTTGTCGCTGAACAAAGACATCCCGGCTTCAATCGTCTGGCTCAAGTCGATCAGTTGCATCGGATTTCCTTTGGGGGTTAGCTAGCCTACAAAAAAACCGGCCAAATCTATGAATGACCGGTCCGATGGCAAATCGCTTTGCGATTTGCAGTTTGGGGTGGATGATGGGACTTGAACCCACAACCACTGCATCCACAGTGCAGCGCTCTGCCATTGAGCTACATCCACCATGCGTCCCGTATTTTATCACGAAGCATTGCGGGATTCAAGAATTTTGGCTATGTGTTTGGCGGTATCTGGGCGGGCAATATTTTGCTGGTCACCGCTGAGCATGTCCTTGACGCTGACCTCGCCTTTGATAATTTCGTCCGGCCCCAGCACGACAACGATGTTGGCGCCGATGCGGTCGGCGTATTTGAACTGCTTGCCGAGCTTGTCGGCATAGGGGTAGGTGGCAACTTTCAAGCCGGCGGCGCGCAGTTCCTGGGAGAGGGCCAGCGTACCCGCCTGGGTTTCTTCGTTAAAGATGGTGATGAACACCTCGGCGGTGGTGTTACCGAATTCGGGCAGGCGGCCGAGTTGTTCCAGCAGCAGGGAGATGACCACATCGCCGACTGCAAAGCCGACCGCCGAAACTGGTTGGCCGCCTACGGCGGAAACCAGGTCGTCGTAGCGCCCGCCGCCGAACAGAGCGCGGAAATCTCCGGCTGTGTCCCAGGCTTCCATGACTGTGCCGGTGTAGTAATCTAGGCCGCGGATGATGTGCGGGGCAAACTTGATGAAATCGCTCACGCCGTAGGCGTCGACGGCTTTGAAGAAAGCGGGTAGTTCGTCCGACTTTTCCCACAGGGTTTCATCGCCAAGCAATTGCTTCACACCATCAATCTGGGGGTTGCTCAGGCCGATGTCCTCGGCGTAGGCTTCCCATTTCTCGGCGCTCAATTTGTCACGGCGGTCGATCAGGCGGATGACATCCGTGCGCAGGCCCGCACCGATCTCCAGGGCGGCAAGTTGGCTGTCCATCAGGCGGCGGTTGTTGACCAGGATCTGAGCTTCGGTTGGTTTCAGCCCGACGCGCTTGAGGAAGGTAGCCGCAATGGCGGCCAGTTCGGCATCCCCGGCCGGGGAACGCTCGCCGATCATGTCGATGTTCCATTGGAAAAACTCGCGCGAGCGGCCTTTCTGCGGGCGCTCGTAGCGCCAGAAGGGGCCAAACGACCACCAGCGCAGCGGGTAGGTGAGTTGGTTCTGGCGGGCGGCCACCAGACGCGCCAGCGAGGGAGTCAGTTCGGGGCGTAGGGTGATCTTATCGCCGCCGCGATCTTCAAAGACGTACGATTGCTTTTCAACCAATTCCTCGCCGGACTTGGCGGCGTAGAGTTCGAAAGTTTCCAGGATGGGCGCTTCCCATTCCTGGTAGCCGAAAGACTCGGAGACGTGGCGCATGTGCTCATAAAGCCAGGTGCGCAGGGCCATGTCTTCGGGGTAAAAATCACGCGTGCCTTTGACTGATTTAACGACGTTATTCATAATACAGATTGCTCTTTCTTAAAGAATCATCAATCACCGATTTTAACATAGAAAGCGTCCTCCGGCAGGCGTGATCTTCGATTAAAATGGGGCTGCATCTTACCAAGGAGCGATCAATGAAAATCACAACCTGGAACGTGAATGGTTTGCGGGCCGTACTAAGCAAGAAAGCTTTGGATTGGGTGGATGAATACCAACCGGACGTGCTGTGCTTGCAGGAGATCAAGGCCAAGCCGGAGCAATTAAGTGAGAAAGAGCACACCAAATTCGCGGAATATGAAGCGGCCTGGAATCCGGCCGAGCGCCCGGGCTACAGCGGCGTGCTGACCCTACACAAAACCGCGCCGGGGGAAACCGTGAACGGTTTTGGGGTGGAGCAGTTCGACATCGAAGGGCGCGTGATCCAATCGCATTTCGAGGATTTCGTGCTCTTCAATATCTATTTCCCCAACGGTGGGCGCGACCTGACGCGCGTGCCCTATAAACTGGAATTCTACGATGAGCTACTGAAGTTGTGCGACCAACTGCACGCCGACGGCAAGCAGGTCATCCTTTGTGGGGATTTCAATACTTCCCACAACGAGATCGACCTGGCGAACCCCAAACCGAACCAGAAGAATACCGGCTTTTTGCGCGAAGAGCGCGACTGGATCGACAAATACATCGAGCACGGCCTGGTGGATGCCTACCGCGTGCTCTACCCTGAGAAGGTGGAGTACACCTGGTGGACATATATTTCCAACGCTCGCTCCCGCAACGTGGGCTGGCGCTTGGATTACTTCATGGTTTCAGAAAGCTTGATGCAGCGGGTGAAGGATGTGGTCAACCACAATGAGATCATGGGGTCGGATCACTGTCCGGTGACATTGGTTTTGGCGTAGAAGATTGATATTTTTAGAAAATGTAATTAGTATTGTGCTGCTTTATATATGTTAATTATCACGGGCTATTCTACGGCCTTGCACTGAAATATCGTCTACATAAATGTTTCCACCAACTGACTTGGAGATTGTCAATAATCTTCTGGCTTCAAGTATTTCCAAAGCATAATCGACCAAAATTAGAGATTTGTCTAAATATGATGAAATTGATTGGTTATCCATGATTTCTTGTTGAACTATGGTAACAATTACTTGTTTTATAAGGTTTTCAAAATCAGGAATAAAGATATTGGAGTAGCTTTCAAATCCTGTTGCTGTTATTTTAAATATATGGATTTTCCCATCGAGTGTCATATCCCCACTGATAAAATATTCATCCGCTAATAACTCAATACTCTCTAAGAATTCACTTTCGGTTAAATAATTTTCTACAAGAATACTTTGAACATCATCAAGCCCTACCCAGTTAGAACCCTTTGAAATGGAAATTTCACAAATAGTTTTAAAGACAAGCGAATCTTGGGTGTTCAAGTATGATATTTTTTGAATATCTTCCAATTCGATACTGAAACCGTTGCTGCCTTGCGGTTTTTCTTGCATGTTCTTTACATACCCAATGAGACTGGTCATGTCTTGAAATCGTTTGTTTGGATCTAAGTTTGTTGCAATTTCGACAAACTCCTTCCAATCTCCGTTAGGAACAAGGGGAAGATTTGGGCTAGGCCATTTTCCTGTAGTACACCATGCCACAACTCGACCAAGACTATAGACATCAGCTTTTGCATCTGCATCGTGAGCATTTTCCCAAAATTCTGGTGCTGCAAATCCCATTGTGCCAAACCCTTGACCTTCTCGCGTATGCACTGCTGTAGTTTTGCCATGCATTCGAACTAAACCCCAATCAGAGACCACCCATCGTTCACCGTTGTGATCACTTAGCAAGAAAATATTATTTGGTGTTATATCTCGATGTATGTAGCCTTCTGCATGAGCAACTGATAAGCCTAATGCACAGTCTTTGACCAAGCTAAATAGTACTTCTTCATCTATTGGGGGGGTGCATATTGCCTAATACCTGAGCAGCTAATGGCATCGTATACCATACATAGGAAGTTGAATGGTCAAGTATCGGCATTACATTAGGATGTGAAATTGATGTTTGCACGTCGATTTCTCTTTTCATGCGTGCAATTGTCTCATCGTATCTATTTAACACGCGCTTTAGAGCAACAATTTCGTCAGTACGTTTATCGCGTGCGCGGAATACTTCTGCCTGTCCCCCAATTCCTAGGGGTTGGGGATCCATTGCGTATTTTTTCTTTCTGCTTGTCAAAATATCCTCCTGAAATATATCCCAATCACATAGAAATATTATAACTGAGGAGGTTGTCGGCTATTTATTGATCACAACTCTTTATAACAGACCGGGCATTGCCGGTCAGACTCGCGCACTTTCTGGGAACCACAATATGGACATTCGTAGTAGCCGTTGGCGAGTTCCAACTTCTGGCGCTTGGATTTGAGGTAGTGGGTA
>JAFGRA010000377.1 GCA_016935415.1 Anaerolineales bacterium | reverse complement strand
CGGCCGCCCCGAGCTGGCCGAGAAGCTGCGCCTGCTGCGCTCGCACGGGATGACTTCGCTGACCTGGGACCGCCACAACGGCCACGCGTATTCTTACGACGTGGTCGAACTGGGCCACAACGACCGGATCGACGAGCTGCGCGCCGCGCTGGGGCGGGTGCAGTTAGCCAAGCTGGAGCGCAACAACGCCCGCCGCGGGCTGATCACCAGCCAGTACTGGCAGGCGCTGGCCAGCACGCCGCTTGAGCTGCCCTTCCGCGCCAGCGTGCTGGCCCAGGCGCGCCTGACCAGCTCGCGCGCTTACCGCCCGGCCTACCACATCTTCCCGCTGCTCCTGCCGGTGGGGCTGGAGCGGGCGGGCTTTGTCGAGCGGCTGAAGGCGGCCGGGGTGCAGACCAGCCTGCACTACCCGCCCATCCACACCTTCAGCTACTACCGCAAGCACATGCCCAGGGTCAGCCTGCCGCGCACCGAAGTGGCGGCCGCGCGCGAGGTGACCCTGCCGCTCTTCCCGACCATGCGCCGCGACCAGGTCGAGCAGGTGGTCGAGGCGGTCCTGGCGGCGACAGCGGAGACGGCGTGGTGAGCGATGGCTCAACCAGACAAAATACGTTAAAGGTTCAAAGAAACTTATGCCGAAAGCATTGATTACCGGGATTACCGGTCAGGATGGATCGTACCTGGCGGAGCTGCTGCTGGCCAAGGGCTACGAGGTGCATGGCATCATCCGCCGGGCCAGCACTTTCAACACGCGCCGCATCGACCACATTTACCATGATCCGCATCCGAATGGCGAGCCGGTCAATCTCTTTTTGCATTATGGCGACCTGACCAAGCCCGAAATTTTGATGGGCGTGATCTACGACGTCAAACCGGACGAGGTGTATCATCTCGGCGCGCAGAGCCACGTGCGGGTCAGTTTTGACATGCCCGATTACACCGGCGACGTGACCGGGCTGGGGACCGTACGCATCCTGGAGGCCATCCGCAAGAGCGGCATCCAGACCCGCTTCTACCAGGCCTCTTCGAGCGAGATGTTCGGCGGGGCCAAACCGCCGCAGAGCGAGACGACGCCCTTCGAGCCGCGCAGCCCGTATGCCGCCGCGAAAGTGTACGCCTACTGGGTGACGCGTAACTACCGCGAGGGCTACCGCCTGTTTGCCACGAATGGGATTTTATTCAACCACGAGAGCCCGCGGCGGGGCGAGACCTTTGTCACCCGCAAGATTACCCGCGCGCTGGCCGCCATCCTGGCCGGGAAGCAAAAGTACCTCTACCTGGGCAACCTCGATTCGCGCCGCGATTGGGGCTACGCCCCCGAGTATGTCGAAGCGATGTGGTTGATGCTCCAGCACGACCGCCCGGGTGATTTTGTGGTCGGGACCGGCGAGGCGCACACGGTGCGCGAGTTCCTGGACGAGGCTTTTGGCTATGCCGGGCTGGACTGGCAGGAAACCGTGCGGATTGACCCGCGTTACTTCCGCCCGACCGAGGTGGATTACCTGATGGCCGATTCCAGCCACACCCAGGGCGAGCTGGGCTGGAGCCCGAAGGTCTGCTTCCACGACCTGGTCCGGATTATGGTCGACTCTGACCTGGAGCGGATGGGGCTGGCGTCGCCGGGCGAGGGCCGGGCGATCCTCCAGCAGCATTTTGATGGCTGGCACCGCTGGGAAGACCAGGTCATCAGCATGGAAGAACATTGAGAAATTTTATGGAAAGCAAGAATTTTTTTGTCCATTCAGCGGCCATTGTGGAGCCCGGCGCGACGATTGGCGCGGGGAGCCGGGTCTGGGCGTTTACGCATATTCTTCCGGGTGCGGTGATTGGGAACGATTGTAATATTTGCGACAGCGTTTTTGTTGAGAACGACGTGTTTGTCGGTGATCGCGTCACGATAAAGTGCGGCGTTCAGCTTTGGGATGGTGTGCGCCTGGAAGATGATGTTTTTATTGGCCCGAACGTCACGTTTACCAATGACTCGTTTCCGCGAAGCAAGCAGTATCCCGATCAGTTTGCCAAAACAATCGTGAAGCAGGGCGCATCGATTGGCGCCAACGCAACCATTCTGCCCGGGATCGTGGTAGGCAGAAAGGCGATGGTAGGCGCGGGGGCGGTTGTCACGCATAATGTGCCTCCCCACGCAATTGTTGTGGGCAACCCGGCCAGGATTGTCGGTTATGCGCCAAATGGGACTGTTCACAAAAAAGAGCAGGTGGGAGTGGTGACCGGCGACCAGGCCGGCGAGGTGCCGGTCCGCGGGGTAAAGATCGTTGATTTACCCTTAATCAAGGATTTACGCGGGAATTTATCCGTTGCAGAAATTGAAAAGGGATTGCCTTTTGTTCCACAGCGCTGTTTTTGGGTATTTGATGTTCCAAGCAAAGATGTGCGCGGCGAGCATGCCCACAGGACATTAGAGCAGTTCCTGGTCTGCCTGAAGGGCTCGTGCGCGGTGATGGTCGATGATGGGGAGAATCGGGTCGAGGTCCAGCTGGAGCGCCCGAATCGCGGTCTGTATATCCCACCCAAAGTATGGGGGGTGCAGTATAAATTTACTGCGGACGCGGTGCTGTTGGTGTTCGCCTCCGATAAGTACGATGCACCAGAATATATCCGCGATTACGATGAATTTTTGAAGGTGGTTGGGGTCGAATGAGCATTCCATTCCTGGACATGAAATCGCCCTACCGGGAGCTGAAAGAAGAGCTGGATGCCGCCTATCAGCGTGTGATGGAGTCCGGCTGGTACATCCTTGGCGAGGAAGTGGAAGCGTTTGAGCAGGAGTTTGCCAGGTTTGTGGGAGTCCAGTACTGCGTGGGTGTAGGCAATGGATTGGAGGCTCTGCACCTGATCTTGCGGGGTTATGGGATTGGCCCAGGGGATGAAGTGATCGTGCCGTCAAATACCTACATCGCCACCTGGCTGGCCGTTTCTTATTCCGGCGCCCTCCCGGTGCCGGTTGAGCCGGTGGAAAGCACGTACAACCTCGACCCGGCAAAGATCGAGGTGGCGATCACGGAACGCACGCGGGCGATCCTGGCGGTGCACCTGTACGGCCAAACTGCTGAGATGGACCCAATTATGGACCTGGCCGCGCGGCATGGTTTGAAGGTTATTGAAGATGCGGCCCAGGCGCATGGAGCCATGTACAAGAATCGCCGGGCCGGCAGCCTGGGCGACGCTGCCGGTTGGAGCTTTTATCCCGGTAAGAACCTGGGCGCTTTCGGGGACGCCGGGGCAGTGACCACGAACGACGCCGAACTGGCACGCAAGGTGCGGAGCCTGCGGAATTATGGCTCGGAAGTCAAGTATTACAACGAGGTGAAAGGCTACAACTCGCGTCTCGACCCGCTGCAGGCGGCGTTTTTGAAGGTGAAGCTGGGCTGCCTGGATGAATGGAACGCCCGGCGCAGGACGATTGCGCAGCGCTACCTGCAAGGGCTGGCCGGTACGCCCGGTTTAGTCCTGCCGGCTGTCCCGGGTTGGGCTGAACCGTGCTGGCACCTGTTTGTCGTGCGCCACCCGCGCCGGGATGGCTTGCGCGAGCATCTGGCGCGGGCCGGGATTGGCACGCTCATCCATTACCCGGTTCCTCCCCACCTGCAAAAGGCCTACCAGGAGTTGGGCTTTTCCGAGGGCGCTTTCCCCATTGCGGAGATCATCCATCGCGAGGCGCTCAGCCTGCCGATGGGGCCGCACCTTTCGCTTTCAGATGCTGATCAGGTGATGGATGCAATCCATTCTTTCGATTTTGCGTAATCATGCAACCCGTTGAACAGTCTTCTGTAAGCGACCCGCCGTATGCGCGGATTCTGAAATCCACCACTATCATTGGCGGATCATCGGCTGTCAACATGGTTTTTCGCATTCTCCAGGCCAAGGCTGCCGCGGTGTTGATCGGCCCGGCCGGGGTGGGGCTGATGGGGTTGTTTAATGCCGCGTTGGGGTTGGCCGGCACGCTGGCCGGGATGGGTCTCTCGACCAGCGGAGTGCGCCAGATCGCCGAGGCGGCCGGGAGCAGCGATGAGGCCCGCATTGCCCGCACGGTGATCGCTTTCCGGCGCCTGGCCCTTTTCTTTGGGCTGCTGGGGGCGCTGCTCTTCTGGGCCTTGCGCCAGCCGATTGCCCGCCTGACCTTTGGGGATGACGCACGGGCCGGGGCGCTGGGCTGGCTGTCGATTGCCCTGCTCCTGCTAACCGTATCGGCTGCCCAATCGGCGTACATTCGGGGTATGCAGCGGGTGGGCGACCTGGCGCGGGTGAGCGTGTTGGGCATCGCCATCGGCACGCTGGCCGGCATCCCGCTGCTGTATTTCTTCGGCGAGCAGGGCATCGTTCCGTACCTGGTCTTCAGCGCGCTGACGACCCTGGCGGTTTCGTGGTGGTATTCGCGCAAGATTCCCCTGGCGAAAGCGCGCGTGGCCTGGCGGGATGTTTTTTCCGGCGATGGGCGCGCCCTGCTCTCCCTGGGGGTTGTTTTCATGGTCACCGGCCTGACCACTATGGCCGCCACCTACCTGGTCAAGGTGGTGGTAACGAGGCAGTTAGGCCTGGAATCGGCCGGCCTCTATGAGGCGGCCAGCCAGTTATCTAACGTCTACATCGGCTTTATCCTGGCGGCGATGGGGGCCGATTTCTTCCCGCACCTAGCCTCGGTCTCGCGGGACCGGGCGCACAGCGCCCAACTGGTCAACACCCAGGTGGAGGTCGGCTTGCTGATCGCCGCCCCGGGCATCCTGGCGGTGCTGGCGCTGGGGTCCTTCTTGCTGCAGTTGCTCTATTCAGCCCAGTTTGCGCCTGCCTTTGAAATTGTGCGCTGGCAGGCGCTGGGCACTTTCCTGCGCGTGGTTTCCTGGCCGTTAGCGATGGTAACGATGGCCAAAGGAAAAGGAAAAATCTATTTTGGAGCCGAACTTGCAGTGAATTTATTTTATCTTGGTTGTATCGCATTGTTTGTTCCGCGGTGGGGCCTGACCGGGATTGGGCCAGCTTTTTTTGCTATGTATGTTTTTTATGTGGTCATGACTTCATTGGTTGCACGCCATTTGATTGGTTTTCGCTGGTCAACGCGGAACCTGCGCCTGGCGGCCCTGCTGTCCCCGGTTGTCCTGGCGGCCTTTTTGGCCTCGTATTTTTTACCGCAGCTGCCCTCGACCATTGTGGGACTGGGATTAGCTGTCGTGGTTGGCGTTTTCTCTCTCCGCGCTCTCTACCGGCGGATTGGCCCGGCCGCGGCGCGGGCTTACTGGCAGCGGGTGAAGACCCGCCTGGGATGGAGCAAGATCTAAAATGACTGAAGAACGGCCCTTGATCACCTTTATGCTGATCGCCTATAAGCAGGAACAGTTCATCGCCGAGGCGGTGCAGGGCGCTTTCAGCCAGACCTACACCCCCCTGGAAATTATCCTTTCAGATGACTGTTCGCCTGACCGAACGTTCAAGATCATGCAGGAGATGGCAGAACAATATCAAGGTCCTCACACGATTGTGCTGAACCGTAACGAGTGTAATCTGGGTATGATTGGAAACATCAATCGAGTTATGGAAATTGCCAAAGGTGAATTGATTGTGGCTGCGGCGGGGGATGATATCTCATTTCCTGAACGTGCCGAACGGCTTTGTGAAGCTTATCTTGCATCCGATCGCCGTGCCTACTCAATTTTCTCAAATGGCTACTGGATGGATGAACATGGCAAACAGATGAACCCACTGCGAAAAAGACCAGTTCTATCTGAAGAGTTAACTCTTGAAAGTTATGTAGCTAGGGAAAAACCGGGATTCATCAATGGTTGTGCCCATGCCTGGCGCCGGGAAACGTTTGATATCTTTGGCCCTTTACCAATAGATGTAAGCTCAGAGGATACAACAATTCCCTTTCGTTCGGCTCTATTGGGGCAAATCATTTATCTTCACGATCCACTGGTTTCCTATCGAAGAGATGTCAATCGCTTAAAAGATCATAAGGGCCTCTACAGCTTTCAGAAATATCGTGAAGCATGGGTAAAACACAACACTAACCACTTGGCTGTATATCGTTGCCGCCTTAGCGACATCGATTATTTTAGATCGTCTTTATTATGTCATGATGTAAAAAAGATAGAATGTGTCAGGGAGGTTACGAAGAATAAAATTACTCGATTAGAGAATAAGCTCGATCGGTCTGTTGGACACTGGTGGAATTACATGAAGATTATCCTCTATCATCAATATCAAAATCTTTGGAAATTTATTATCAAATTTTTACCCACAAAATGAATCAAACTACGAAAAACAGTGAATTTCAAAATAAAGTAATATTATCGGCTGGTAATATTGCAAGGTATCATCATACAGCGATTGCACTACAAAATGTGGGTATTCTACATCGTTATCTATGTGTATTTTCGGGTGAAAATGATATTGGTCTGCTAAAGCGGTATCTTTCTGACGATGATCGGAAGCGATTGCAGGGGAAGTACGATCCGAGTTTAGATCTTAAATTAGTCCATACCATTCCAGTTCCATATCTGGTTACCCAGGGACTGCGCCGATCAGGTTTGATTGGATTAAGCCAGGCCAATGCGTGGTTCAATGAGCTTTATGACAGTTTTTCTCTTCCCTGGATTGACCAATGTGATATCCTCCATTTTGTCACTTCGATGGGGTTAAAAGCAGCCAAAAAAGCTAGGCGTCTGGGTGCCATGTTGATATGCGATGTTCGGTCGGCTCATATTGATTATGAAGATTCACTTCTAAGAGAAGAGTGTAAACAGTTAGGTTATAAATACTTAAATAGCAAGATGCGATCTCGCCAAAGGGTTGTAGATGAATATGCGCTTGCCGATGCTTTTATAGTTCCTTCTCAATATGTAAAAGATACATTTCTTCAGGTGGGATTTGCTTCAGAGAAGTTCCATGTAGTTCCATTTGGTGTGAACCTACAACGTTTCCAAAAGGATGAGACAAAGGATGAAATAGTTGGAAAAATGGACGGCAAGTTTCGGATATTATTTGTTGGAAATTTGCTCCCAGGAAAAGGACTACATTACTTAATCCGCGCGCTTGAAAAGCTAGGTTTGCCTGACACGGAATTGGTTGTGTTAGGGCGTGGTGATGCTGATTATTGCAGGTATATTGAGAATTTAGCCAGCCGAATAGCCGTAAAATTCTTGGGACATTTACCCCAGACAGAGTTATGGATGTATTATCAGAAGAGCAGTGTGTTCGTTTTGCCCACTTTATCTGAAGGTTCTGCTTCGGTAGTTAACGAAGCTATGGCAGCAGGGCTGCCGATTATTACGACGACAAATGCTGGATCTAATGTTCGTGATAACGTGGATGGATTTGTAATTCCAATTTGTGATGAGAATGCCCTTCAAGAGAAAATCGAATATCTCTACTTGAACCCTGAAGTCAGGCGCATCATGGGATATCAGGCCTCTCAAAGAGTGCGGGATTTTACGTGGGAACAGTACGGTCAGCGCCTGTTAGATGCATATGACAAAATTCATCCAATGAGCACCAGCAAAAAGTAAAGGAAATCAGGATCTTGCCTGAGCGATTCATTATTATCAAAGATGGCGGATTGGAGCGCCTTGCGCTGCCCAGGGCGAAGCGGTCGATATTGCAGTGCGCAGTTAACATCCATAGAGAAGGGGTAACACCAAAAAGCCGCCTTGCGCACAATTTGCTTCGGTTGAACGCGTGGCTTGGTACTCTATTATGGATGCCGGGCGCTCGCTCGGGCGTTCCAGAAAGGCTGAATGGTTTTGAGTTATCGGGATGGCTCGATCACGTGGCAGGGCGTTTAGGTCAAAAGAAATTGTATGCCTCAATTGCTTTTCCGCCCAAAATTGCAGAAAATCGTTTTGTCGCTTTCTTAGTCAGTACAGCCGGCCAGAGTGTTGGTTTTGCGAAAGTGAGCCGGGATGATTTCACCGATCATCAAATCCGAACAGAAATTGCTGGCCTGGAGAAAATGGCTGCATTTCGGGCTACCAGTTTTTCGATTCCCGCCGTTTTAGATTCGGGCATTTATGATGGTCACCAGTATGCAGTCCTGGAATCGATCATTGCAAGTGCTAGAAGCGGGGTCACTGACATGAACCTGCGTCTGGAACAGATGCTCCGCGAACTGGCGGCATCATTTTCAATAAATCAGCCCACAGATTGTTCATGGTGGCCCGGTCTGGAAACAGCAGGCGTTCTGGTTCAACCGCTGGTTGAACTGGTGCGCCAAAGACAGAACCAGCCTATTCAAGTTTGCTTATCTCATGGTGATTTTGGCGTGGGCAATACATTGCAGAGGAGGGATATAGCCTTTCTTTATGATTGGGAAGAGTTTTGTGGCGACGCTCCCCGTTTTACCGACTGGTTCTTTTTCTTGTTACCGCCAGCTCAAATTAAATCTTATGGGCTGGTTGAAGTTGCCGGCGCGTATGACGTGGCGTTTGAACGAATTCGTTTATTTTATCCAGAGGTCACCCATTGGGACCTGGGATTGGCGCTGCTCCTGTTGAGCACGCGCCGGAACTGGGTGGCTTCGCCGGAGACGACCCGTATTTTAGCCGAAGTTATTTACCAGAGGTGCCTGCGCGATGACCATAAAAACCGAGTATCGTGATCAATTCCAATCCAGGGAGGCGGCCGCGTCTTACGATGCGCAGTATGCCCAGGGGGGATATGCCGGGCTGCTGGACCAGGTGGAAAAAGAAATTCTACGCGAGCGGATCGTGACCATTCGCCGCACGCATCCCGGCATAGATATGCTCGATTTTGCCTGCGGCACCGGAAGGATCACGGCGTTTCTCGAAGCGCTGGTGGACCGTTCGGTCGGACTGGATATCAGCCCCAGCATGCTCGAGCGTGCAAGGATGAACACCGCCCGCACGGAATTTGTTTGCGGCGACCTGACCACCGACCCAGCGCTGTGTCCCGGGCCTTTTGATTTAATTGTTACCTTTCGCTTTGTGACCAATGCCGGGCCGCAGCTGCGCGAGGCGGCGCTGCTTCGCCTGCGCGACAGGTTTAGAGGCAAGGACAGCCGCTTAATCTTCAACGTGCACCGCAGCATCCACAGCTACCTGGTCCTGCATTGGGTAATGCAGAAGTTGAAACGCACCGCGCCGGACCATGATTGGCACTATATGTCCATTCCAGAAGCGCATCGCCTGGCCCGGAGGTGTGGTTTTGAGATCGAATCCCTGACCGGGTTTGGATTCCTTTCTTCGCATATCGCCGGGCGGCTGCCCTCCCAACTCGCGCTCAAGATCGAACGCTTGATGAGCCGTATCCCCGGTTTCAATTGGTTTGGTAGCGAGTTTATCGCGGTATGCCGGCCGGTGTGATGGCTCTGGCGTACAGGCCAGGAGCCCATTTTTACCATTTCAATCTGAAAATATGAATGGATCAGTAGAAACGCTGCTTGTTGTACATATTGGCGTGGTGGCTTTGTTCCTGGCTGCCGTTGCCTGGCTGCTCTGGCGGCGCGGGCTGTTCCGCTGGGACCGGGCTGGTTTTTGGGCCTGGTTTTCCTTTCTGTTATATTTTGCCATTAACCCGTTTTTTGCGCTGCAAGGCGGCGACCTGTCCGTATACCGGATCAACCTGGAGCTTTCCGGCGGGACGGAGCGGGGATTGTGGATTCTATTTGTGCTTTTAGCAGGCATGGCGGCTTTTTTTACCGCCTACCTGCGCGCGCATCCTCGCGTCATCACCTGGCGGCTGCGTGGCAACCGGGTTACGCTGCCCATGCTGGCAGGTGGGGCTGTCTTTGCCCTGTTTGGCATCTACAGCCTGCTGACCCGCCGCGCGCAGGTGGTCGATACCGGGCAGGAATTGGTTGTTGAAGGCGGGCGCTTCGTCGGGCAGGTCACCGGGTATGAAAACGCGGGCTACCTGTTCCTGGTCGTGCCGCTCGCGGTCCTGCTGCTGTCTCGCTCGCGTTGGGCTCAACTGCTGGGCTGGCTGCTTTCGGGGCTGCTGGTGTTCCTGGCGCTTCCCAGCGGCTGGTCGCGCTTTGTCCTGGTTTCGATCCTGATCATGGTGGCGCTGGCCAACACGCTCAAGCGCAGGGCCGCCTGGCCGCGCTGGTATTTCCTGCCGCTGCTGTTGGTTTTTTCGCTGGCCTTGCAGCTGCGCGGGCACGTGCAATGGACGCTGGCGGGCAGCGGCGGGGCGCTGGTCGATCTCAGCCGCCAGGTGGTGCAGGACCTGGGGGCCAGCATTAGCAACGCGGCTGCCAGCAGTGAGGTTTCTGCGCTGGCCACCTGGTATCTCGGAAGTTATGCCACCGAGCATTACTATGGGTATAGCTATGGACTGCCGGTGGTGAACTATGCGTTGACCGGCTGGATCCCATCCCGCTTTTTCCCCCACAAATATTTTCTGGTCGATTGGCTGGCTTCCCAGAGACTTTACCTGGGCAATTCCGCGACGCGGTTGTTGTACGGGGCCAAGTCGACCTTGCTGGGCAGTTTTTATAACGAGGGCTGGCTGGTGGGCGTGATCCTCCTGGCCGCCCTGGCGGGCGTGCTGAGTCGCAAGCTGGATGGAATGCTGCACCCCAATGCGCCGGTCCTGGTGCGCGCCACCGGCATCGCCATGATGAGCGTCCTGTGGATGGTCTGGCAGAGCAGTGACACCTGGGGGGTGATGACCCTGGGGACCCTGGCGATGCCTGCGCTGGTTTTGTGGTTATTTGCGCCCAAGGTCCGCCGGCGGCGGCTGGCGAACCGAGTCCCTGTAGGAGTGACCCAATGAGTGAGGTGGACAAGGTGAAGTTGGAAAGCTACGGCCATAGCGAGCATTACCTGGGCGAAGCCGGTGAGCGGTACTTTGCTGGTCAAAAAATTAGTAGCCTGCTTTCAGTGCGGTGGAACCTGCCTTTGTGGTTGCCCTATCTGAAACCAGCCGACAGCGTGCTGGACTTCGGCTGTGGCGGCGGCTATCTGCTGGCCGGGCTGCCGGCGGGCGCGAAAACCGGCGTCGAAATCAACCCAGCCGCGCGCCAGGAAGTGCAGCGCCAGGGGATCGAAGTCTATCCATCCCTGGAAGATGTCCCGGAT
>JAFGRA010000376.1 GCA_016935415.1 Anaerolineales bacterium | reverse complement strand
GTCGCCAACCAGATCGTGGCCGACACGCCCAACGCCATCCTCGCTAACCAGTACCACAATCCCCAAAACCCCGCCAGCCACTACCAGACCACCGGCCCGGAAATCTGGGCGCAGACCAAAGGCCGCGTCACCGACGTGGTGATCGGCATGGGCACCGGCGGCACGATCAGCGGCGTGGGCCAATACCTGAAAGCGCAAAACCCAGAAATCAACATCGTCGGTGTCGACGCAACCGGATCGATCTTACTTGAAATCTGGCAAAATGAGGGCGAAATCCCGCCCGGCGTAGAGGCGTCCACCTACAAGGTCGAAGGCATTGGCGAAGACTTCCTGCCTTCCTCCACCGACCTCTCCGTGATCGACGACATCCTGCGCGTGACTGACAAAGAATCCTTCATCTGGGCGCGTCGCCTGGTGCAGGAAGAAGGCATCTTCAGCGGTGGCTCTTCCGGCTCAGCGTTAGCCGCCGCCATGCGTTACTGCCAGAGCTTGCCACCGGAGCGGGTTGTGGTCGTCCTCTTCCCGGACTCTGGTTCGCGCTATCTCTCCAAAGTCTTTGACGACAAGTGGATGCGCGAACACGGCTACCTGGACGCCGATTGGAGCGAAGTCACCTTGCAAGAAGTGCTCAACACCAAGCCGATGCGCGAATTGATCTACGCCGTCACCAGCGACTCGATGGAAAGCGTGATCGGCATGATGAAAGAGCACGACATTTCCCAGGTTCCGGCGCTGGCTCCCGATGGCGAACTGGCCGGGCTGATCCACGAGGTCGACCTGCTCAAGCACATGCTCGATCCTGACCACGCCCACAGCCCCGAAGAGACCGTTGCCGAAATCATGCAATCCTCCCCGCCGATCTTCTCCACGCAGGCGCGCCTGGGCGATGTGATGGGCGACATTATCGAAAACAACGTCGTGCTGGTCAAAAACGGCGCCAAATTGGCCGGAATCGTCTCGAAAATCGACCTATTGGACTTCATGTACGGGTAAAATAGGGAAATCTTTTTCTCTAAGGAACATACATGCTCGACCAACTACCCGACATTCAGATCATCGCCACCGATAGCATCATCCATCACGAACAACACGACAACCAGCGTACCCCGCCCTTGGTCGAAAAACTGCGCGCCAGCGGCATTATGCGCAATCCGGTATTGGTCACCCCTTTACAGGACGGCTCTGACCGCTACATGGTGATGGATGGTGCCAATCGCGTCATGGCTTTTCAACTCATGGGAACCCCGCACGTCCTCACCCAGGTGGTCGCTCCCGATTCGGGCAGCGTGGAATTGAAAACCTGGAACCATGTACTGTGGAATGCCAATCCCGAAGAATTGCTCGCCGATCTGGAAGCCCTGCCCGGGATCAATTTGCTCACCATCCCGGACGATGACGCCGGACTGCGCCAACTGCGCAATCACGAAATCCTGGTATGGATTCAAACCCCAGATCAGTGTACCCACGCCGTCTTCTGCGAAACCGGAGACCTGGTGCACATGCTCAACGGGCTGAACGCCATTGTGGACACGTACAAACATAAGGCACATATGGATCGCACCCGTATCCGCAAAATCTCGGCCCTGGCAAACCTATACGAGAACCTGTGCGCCGTGATCGTCTTCCCGCCTTTCACCATCCGCCAGGTGCTGGAGCTGGCCGGGAAGGGACATCTCTTCCCTTCCGGCATCACCCGCTTTACGGTCGCGCCGCGCGCCCTGCGCATCGAATATCCGCTTTCAGAATTAGAATCGAACGACTCACTGGAAGCGAAGAACCAGCGGCTCCAGGCCTGGATTCAGGAACGTGTCACTTCGAAGGGCGTGCGCTTCTACGCCGAACCCACCGTGCTCTTTGATGAGTGATATTTCTAACCCAAGAGTAGACTAACACGAATTTCACGAATAGGACGAATAACGCGAATAAAGAAAACATCGTGTAATTCGCCTAATTTGTGGCATTCGTGTTTTCATATTTCCCCAAAATATTTAAAATTCTCTGCGACTCCACGTCTCTGTGGTAAAAAAATTTTAACCGCAGAGTGCGCAGAAGATCGCAGAGTTTTTGATTTCTCTAAAGAGTTAAGAACCGGCTCACGCCTTATCTAGCGCCTGTTCCAAGTCGGCGATCAAATCATCAACGTGCTCGATGCCCACCGACAGGCGCACCAGGCCGGGATCGACCGCCAGATCGGACTCGGCCACCGAGAGATGCGTCATCAAGGCCGGAACTTCGATCAACGATTCCACCCCACCCAGCGACTCGGCCAGTGCAAAAATCTGCGTGCGCTCGGCCACTGTCTTGGCAGCCACCGCCCCGCCTTGCAGCACGAAGGACAACATGCCTCCACCGCTTCGCATCTGCTTGCGGGCCACCGCGGCGTGCGGGTGAGCATCGTGGAAGGGATACAACACTTTACCTACCTTGGGGTATGCTGCCAGGAAATCGGCAAGCGCGGCGGCGTTGGCGCTGTGCCGATCCATACGCACCGCCAATGTCTTGATGCCGCGCAGCACCAGGAAGCAATCCATCGGCCCCGGCACGGCTCCAACCGCGTTCTGCAAGAAGGCCAGCCTTTCATGCAGCTCCGGGACGTTCATCACTGCTGCCCCACCGACCACGTCCGAGTGTCCGCCTAAATACTTGGTGGTCGAATGCACCACAATATCCGCGCCCAGCGTCAATGGTTGCTGCAAGTACGGTGTGGCAAAGGTATTATCGACCACCAGCAGCGGCCGGTTGGGGTGCGCCTTGATGATCTCAGCCACTGCCGCCAAATCGGTCACGTTCAGCAGCGGGTTGGTGGGGGTCTCCAGCCACACCAGGCGCGTTTCCGGCCGTAATCCAACGCGCACCGCTTCCAGATCGGTGGTATCCACGTAGCTGAATTCCAGGCCATAGCGCCGGAACTCCTTATCGAACAAGCGGAATGTGCCGCCGTACACATCGTTCCCGGCCAGGACGTGGTCACCGGGATTCAATGTACGCACGATCGTATCCGTGGCCGCCATGCCCGAGGAGAAGGCCAGTCCAAATTCACCGCCTTCCAGCGCCGCAATGCAGGTTTCCAGCGCCGCCCGGGTGGGGTTGCCGGTGCGCGAATATTCATAGCCGCGGTGTTCGCCCACGCCGTCCTGCACGTAGGTCGAGGTCTGGAAAATCGGCGTCATGATCGCCCCGGTGGTCGGGTCAGGCTGCTGCCCGGCGTGGATCGCCAGGGTTTCAAATTTTGATTTCATGTTCATCTCGTTTAGATAGTCTGGTAGTTGGATAGTTAGGTAGTCAAGTAGTCGAATAGCTATTCGCAAAGCAGATTGTAATCCTACAAGACATATCCAATTATAAAGCAGAGCGCCGGTAAATAGGGACAAGTGTTCGCCTATCGCAGGCGGCTTCAGCCGCCGATGTATTTCTCTGTCTACCTGTCTACTTTTTTACTTCAGCGCCTGGTTGCCTGAGTGCCTAATTACTCCCCCCACAAGGTATAATAGCCCCAATAACAAATATAACTTTCATCAACAAAGGCAGATTCACTCCATGAATGACATTTTTTTTGTAGAACCCGACCAGGTTCCCGTCCCCCCTGATGAAGTCCGCATCCGCGAACTGAAAGCCACACCGCAGGCCGATGGCCGCCGGGTGAGCGTGAGAATCGACGTAACCCCCTTTCAAAAGCGCCCCAACATGGAACTGGTCATTCAAAATGCCAAGGGCGAAAAAGTCGCCGACCTGAACGTAGTTGAAGCCATGGATAACAAGATGGACTTCACCGTGCACCTGCGCGAAGCACAAACCGGTGGTACCTACACCGCCCGCCTGACCGTGTTATACAGCAACTTCGAAGAATTCGAGCAAGACGAAAACCTCCAGGCCGATTCCCCCAGCGACTTCTTTGAAAAGACCACCCAGGAAATCGACACCGCCGAAACCACCTTCGAAATTTAGGGAACGGAAAACGACATGCGGTCAAAAACTCAAGTCGCCCCACAGACTTTATCCAATTGGTTCGTTGTGCACTTCATCGCCGACCTGCTATTTGCTGTCCCGATGATGCTGATCCCGGAGCAGTTCCTGAGTTGGCTTGGCTGGCAAACCATTGACCCCATCGCCACGCGCCTGGTAGCCGCGGCCCTATTCGGCATCGGTATCGAATCCTGGTTGGGGCGCAATGCCAGCCTGGATACTTTCAAGAACATGCTGAACCTGAAGATCATCTGGTCGCTGGGCGCAGTAGTAGGCATCGGCGTGTCGCTGATAGGTGGCGCGCAGGGCAGCCCGCTGATGGGCTGGCTGGTGTTTACCATCTTCCTGGCTTTCAATATTTTGTGGGTCTACTGGCGGGTCAAGCTGCAAGGCCTGACCTCCAGCCGCCCGCACGACCTGGATTTGCCTTGATCTAAAAAGGAAAAAAGATGGATACAAAAGCGACTATCAAGTCCCAATATTATGCCGCCCTGGCAATGTTAGAGCAGGCGATTGAAAAATGCCCCGCCGAATTATGGAACCACCCGGAACACAAGAACCGCTCCTGGCACATCGTCTTCCATGCCCTGTTCTACACCTGTTTCTACCTTTCTGAATCCGCAGACAGCTACGTGCCCTGGGAAGGCGAAAGGGACGAAGTCCGTTCCCTCGGCATGGAAGAGGGGGGCAACATCGCTGCCATCGAACCCTACACCAAAGCCGAAATGCTGGCTTTCGCACAACATGCCCAGGCCTGGAGCGAAAAAGCCGTCGCCGCCCTGGATTTAGAGAGCGAATCAGGTTTCTATTGGCTGCCGTTCAACAAGCTGGAATTACAGTTCTACAACATCCGCCACCTGCAACTGCACACCGGCGAATTGTGCGAACGCCTGGGTACCCAGGCCGGGATCGACATCGGTTGGGTGGGCATGAAGCCCAAGGCGGAAGAATAACCGTCCCCTCTTATTCTGCTAATTCGAGCAGCGTGATGCGTCGCTTACCCATATTGAAGCGCTCGACCCGGCGGTAAGCCGGATGGGCAACCTTTTGCCCCTTATCGGCGGCGATGGCAACCACACTGTGTGCGGTCAGGCTGGGCTGCAAGGCTGCCAGCATCTGCACCACAGGCGGCTCATCCCCAACGGCTTTCCAATGGGAATACATGCCATATGGGACATCGCTGAAAACAATATCGATATTTTCCCCCACCAATTGAGTTTCCAATACCTGCGGATCGGTAGCATCGGCCTGAAACAGGCGCGTCTCGATTTTATGGGAGCGCAAATTCTCAGTCAGCTGGGTCTGGAACATCTGCGCACTTTGCAAGGCGGCGGCATGTGAATCCTTCTGGTAATCCGCCAGCATCCGCTCGATCTCGGCTATGCGCACTCCCAAACCGTCTAGAGCCAATAACCCCAAATTACGTTCCGCCAGCGCCAGCACTTCGGCATCCACATCCGACACGACGATGCATCCGATGTCTTCCCAATGCAAATAAGCCAACACAGCCAGATGATACGCCCCACCGCATGTGGGGTCATAAAGTGTGACGCGCCCATCCCCACCCTTTGCACGCCAACGCGCCAGGCTGCGCTGGAAGGCCTCACTCGCCAGGCGCACCGGGAACGCCGGTTGGCCGGGGGCATTGACGAACACCCGCCCACTGGCGAAATCTTCATAATTTTGATTTTCAGCGTAACGGTATTGAGCCACTTAATTCCCTGACTTCAGCGCAAATTATCTTATCACTATGATTTCAACTGATGGCGAACACCTTTCATGGCAAATTGCAGATTGCAAATTACAAGTATTCGCCATCCCGAAACATCTTAACCAACAATCGCTGGCAAAAGATCATTCAACTACCCAGCTATTTAACTACCTAACTACTCAACCACCCAAACTATCTG
>JAFGRA010000375.1 GCA_016935415.1 Anaerolineales bacterium | reverse complement strand
TGGTCGCCCCCCACGATCATGGTATTGATCCCCAGCACTTCGCCTTTGGCGTTGACCAGTGGACCGCCAGAATTGCCGGGAGCCAGGCGGGCGTCGGTGCGGATGATGGGCACTACGCCGCGGCGGCCGCGCGTCTGGGCAGTAGTCAGGTGGCTGACCGTACCGGCGGTAACGGCATTGCGCTGCCCTAAGGGATGGCCGACGGCGAAGACCATTTCGCCGGCGCGCGCCTGGGTGGAGTCGGCTACTGGCAGGGCGTTTAGATTGTCCGCCGGGATGCGTAGCAGCGCCAGGTCGACCTCGGGGTCGTGCCCCAGAATCTCGGCCTCATACTGCGTGTCATCGGCCAGGATGACGATTGGCGTTTGGCGGCCGAGCACGTGGTTGTTGGTCAGGATCAGGCCGTCTGCCCGCCAGATGATCCCGGCCCCGCCACCGAAACGACGGGCCTGGACGATTACCAATCCCTGGCGGACACCTTCAACCAGATCAGCAAACTGCCCGGTCAACTGTCCGTTGAATGTCAAAGTCACAGCAGCAACCCGCGTTTGACGTGACCGGTGCGGCGGCGCTGGCGGCGGATCGCTCCCCGCCACTCGGCTCGCAGCATGGCCCGGCGAGGATGCCAGACTCGGCGGCCGCGCAGCCCACGACGGTGATGTGCTTTGTGTCGATAGCTGCCGGGGCGATGGAGAACCTCTGGTTCTCCATCGCTTAAGAATTGCAGAGCAATTCCGTCCATTAGCGGTGTCTCCGCCGGGCAGAACGCAGCTTGCTGCGCATTTCGCGCCCAGCGTGGTGACCGTGATGATGGCCGTGTTCTTCAAATACCGGTTCCTGGCGCTCGGCCACGGTCACCTGGACGGTGGTACGCTTGCCACCGCGGATCACTTCGACTTCGGCGGCATTGCCGACGATCTCGCCGGTCAGGTAGCTGAGCAGTTCGTCGTGGTCGTTGATGTGCTGGCCTTCGAAACCGACCAGGATGTCACCGACCAGCAGGCCGCCGGTCTTGGCGGGGCTGTCGTCTTCGATGCCGACTACCAGTAAACCGGTATCTTGTTCACGGTCGAGTGCGCCTTCCGGTACTTCGACCGGTTGGGAGCGCAGGCCCAGGTAGCCGCGCTTGACCGAACCATGCTCGGCCAGCGCTGTGGCGACCTTCCAAGCCAGTTCGGCCGGGATCGCCAGCGATGCGCCGTGCCCCAGGCCGGAAGTGTTGATGCCTAGTACTTTACCCTCGGCGTCGATCAGCGGCCCGCCGGAGAAACCCGGGTAGGGGATGGCGTCGGTGCGGATGTGGCTTTCCAGCAAGCCACCGCGGCGCGTGCGGGCGGCGCGCCCGATGGCGCTGACGATGCCCAGGCTGGCCTGCACGCCTTCTGTGGTTGGGCGGCCGACGGCCAGTGCCAACTGCCCGACGCGCGCTTCGGCGTCTGCTTTGGTGGCGGGGGTGGCTTTGGCTTCTGCCAGGCGCAGCACGGCCAGGTCGCTGCCGGGGTCGCGTCCGGCGACTTCGGCTTCAAGCTCGCTGCCGTCCGGCAGGATCACGCTGATGTCCTCGTCGCGCTCGACCACGTGGTCGGCGGTCAGGATCAGGTCGGTGGCAAAAGCGATGCCGGTGGCCGGGAAGCGGTGGCGGGCGTTCACCAGTACCGTGGCGGCTCCGGCCTTTTCCACGGCGTCGGCCATGGCTGCCGATAATTCGGCTAATGTGTTTTCGTTACTCATGAAATAGATTCTCCTTTTTGTATAGTAGCAGATTTATATTGATTTCTTATTAACGATGAACAAGCAATGTAATTAGTGATCAGTAACCCGTTACTCAGGCAACCAGGGAAGCTTCGATATGTTCCCTGGTTACTCGGCGACTAGGTGCCTGATTACTTGTCTCTAGTATAGAAAAAAGCGATGTATTGCGCATCGCTCGTTCGGGTAGGTGGTTACCTGGAAATTCGGGTAGGTGTGAGGAGGCTCTTTTGGGATTTTTTTACCGCAGAAACGCTGGAGAAAATCCTGATTTTCCCTTAAGAAAACGCAAGGCGTTTTCCAGAGGCGCGGAGAGAAAAAGCTAAAACACAAGTGACGCGAATAAAACGAATAGCACGAATATTTGTAATTTCTTATTCCCTTTTTATCCCCCAAAGTCGCACGGTGCCATCTTGAGAACCGGACACCAGATATCTGCCGTCGGGTGAAAAGGCAATATTATTTACAGTATTCGTATGACCATGTAATTGCAAAAATGGGGCAGCGGTTTGCACATCCCAAAGCGTGATCCCGCTCCAAGAAACGGAGGCCAGCAACCGGGCATCTGGTGAGAAAGCCAGCGTATCAAGTCCCCAATCGATGTTTCCTTGTGTCTGGAACACGATCTCCTGGCTGTCGATCTCCCAGACAAAAATCTCTTTTCTATTGCCAATCGCTAATAATTCTTCGTCTTTGGAAAATGCAAATCCATACACAAAATTGTCATATTGTAATACCGGCTCCCAGTTCTCGGTCGCATAAATGGCTGTCCTCCCTACCCCTGAACTGATCGCCAGATATTTGCCTCTGGGTGAAAATTTCAAGAATTCAGCATATTCGTCAATAGGCTCAATGAACGCGCCGCTTCCCAAGTCCCATATGCGCACGCGCTCATCAAACGTCGCCATCAAATCTTCTTGGGGCGAGAGGATTATGTTATCAATACTATCTACCGTCCAGAATTCTTCGCCAGGAGGTTCCGTAATAGGAATAACTTGAATTGTCTTGCCATCGCTCAAGCTAGTATAGGTGATCGCACGGTCAGATCTTGAATAAGCGATCACACTATTTCCATCTTCTGCAAAACGCAAAAGCATCTCCATCGGGCTGGTCAGTATCATTTTTCCAGCATTCAGATCATATATATCGCTACCATAGAGAAGCAGGTGGCCACCGGGTGAAAAATTCATCCTGGTATATGGATCCTCGGAAAAATAATTTTTATAGACGACTGGTGAGTGAGAAAAATCGCCAACCCAATGAACTATACGCAGATCGCTGACTTGAATAACCTCAAAAGCACTTTCTCCCCATGCGAGCAAATGCTCTGCTCCGGTCAGATAGGCCAGTCCTGGCTTCCCAACAGAAACATCCTGCACCAACTTTTCGGTTTTTATATTCCACACCAGCAATTTGCCTAAACCGGTTGTGATGGCAACTTCTTCTTCTGAGATGAACGCTACGGCTGGCACTGTAAATGGCCCAGGCCCTTCAGAGAACTCCATGGGTTTTGTAAGTTTGCCTCCACCGATACTGAAGAACACAGCATCAACGTCAATTCCAAAGATCAATTCTCCACTGCTGAAGTCCCAACCATATAATCCCATGTAATTACCTGTTCCAGCAACGACCACTTCACCATCGGAGGATAGTCCAACACTGCTGAATTCTGCATACTCGCCGAATAGATCCGGCAGTTTGAATTGGATACTATTTTCATACCTCCCGACCTTCCAGGCGGTAATTTCATTATTGAGGCCTACCGCGGCGGCCGTGCTCCCATCGCTCGAAAATGTGATTGCTCTGGCATTGAGAGGAAAAAATTCGAGCAAGGCCCAATTGCTCGTATCCCAGACCTTCGTGGCGTCTGGCTGATTGATATCTCCACCGGATGTAAATAACAAAGCGCCGTTTGGAGAGTATGCCAGGGCTATAAACTCGTGTTCGAATGCCGGAATGGTTTGCAGTACCTCACCGGTTTCCGAATCGTAAATCGTCACTTCACCCCCACCACCCCTGGCAAGCTGTTTAGTGGAAGGGGAAAAGGCGTATTCGCCGTCGTCTAGGTCGAACCACGTCACCCCGCTCAAAGTATAGTTCCCGGTTTCGTAAAAGAAGACACCCTGCGAAGTCGCCACGGCTACTCTTGAACCATCTTTTGAAAGCCTCAACGTATAAATGAAGCCATTCCCCCAACGCGCCAGTTCAACAATTTTGTCTACGTTGTCAGGGGAAATGATCTCGACCGGTTGAGGGACGGGGGTATTGTCGCGCACAAAATCTGGATTTGCCGCGTTTGTAGGCACAGGAGTGGGTGTTGGGGGTGGGGTATATATTGTTGGGGTTATTGAAGGGATAGGCGTAGGGGAAAGGGTATTGATGGGGGCAATTGTACTAGCGATGCTGGTGGCAGTGGGCAGTGCTTGTGGCGTGGCCGTCCCGCAGGCTGCTAATAAGAAAAGGAATGTCGAGATCAAGCCGATCTCTTTGTGCATCAGGTACCTCCTAGCCGGAATCTTATCATGAAATCAAGAGACTCTGTATCTGTAATTTACATCTTGTATCACGAAATAAAACTTTCCATGGTTCAACTTCTTTCAGTGCTTCATTTCTTTACAGTGTCTCAGTGATTCGGTTTTCCATTATTCAAAACACGAATGACGCGAATAAAACGAATAGCACGAATTTCAAAATGTTCGTGTCATTTGACCTATTCGTGTTCAATCAGTTCTGGTGCAGATTCTAATTTGCTATCTGCAATTTGCATCCGCGGCTCGTAGAGACGCCTGCATCTTGCAGCATCCTTTCCCCCATTCCCAAAAGGTCCCCTGCTCCTATCTGCGCCTTTCCTCACTGCGCGGCTCGGACTTGCGCTCGCCGTTGAACTTGGCGCTCTTATGCCAGGCCTGCAGCAGTTCTTCCTCGCGCTCGCGGCTGATCCCGGCCCGCCGTTCCAGGTCTTCGGGGCGCGTGTCGTCCCAGCCGAGCGTGTCGCCAATGGTCTGCTCTAACGAGCGGAATTTCAGCCCGGCGGCGATGGCTTTGCTGTTGTCTACACTGTCCATCCCGGCATATTCCTCGCCGTGTAGCCAAAGGGGTAAATCCGTCCACGGCTCTACGCCCTGGTCCAGCAGGTATTCGGGACGCATCCAGGTAAAGCGCGCCAGGCTGCCGCTCACCCGGCGGCTGGTATCGAGCACTTCCTGCATGGTGAGTGGGTATTCCGGGCCGACGGCGTTGTAGATGCCGTTGCGATTGGTGGTGACCATGCGCAGCGTCCATTCGGCCAGGTCACGGGCGTCGATGATCTGCACGGGAGCGTGCGGTTTGCCGGGGGCAAGCACTTCGCCGCCCTGGGCAACGCGACGCGGCCAGTAGGTGAAGCGGTCGGTGGGGTCGTGTGGGCCGACGATCAGGCCAGGGCGTACGATCAGGGCCTTGCCGGGGAAAGCCTGCTGCACTTCCCATTCGCACAGCGCCTTCAGCGCGCCGTAGGTCTCGCCGGTGATCTCTTCGGTCTCGGTTTCCAGGCGGGCGAGCGGGTCGTCTTCCATGATACCGACCACGCTGAAATCAGCATAGACGGAAACGGTGGAAATAAAGGTGTAATGCTCGGTGGCATCCTTGAGCAGTTCGACCGATTGTTTGACGATGCGGGGGATGTAGCCGCAGGTGTCGATCACAGCGTCCCATTTGCGGCCTTGCTCGACCTGTGCTGCCAGCGCATCGAGACCGCCGTCGCGGTCGCCGGTTAGTTTTTCCACGTCTGGGAAAAGCTCTGCATTGGATTCCCCGCGATTGAACATGGTAACCTGGTGTTCCTGCACCAGGGCTGTTTCAACGATATGTCGCCCCACGAATACCGTTCCACCTAAGACCAAGAGTTTCATGCTTTGCTCCTGAAATGTAAGCTTGTTTTCTGGCGCGCAGTGGCGATCTTGTAAGGGCGATGCTGTAGAACCTTTGGTTCTCCATCGCTTATGGGAGAAAATCTTTGATTTTCTCTCCGGTGAGCGGACGCCTCAGTAACCTTGTCACTACTCTGCTCAACGGCCTCAACCGCGAACTACCCGTAATCTTTTATAAGTAAATGCCGAAGTTGTGTGAAAGAAAATTATCTACAAGAGCATTTACTGGAGGAACTGACCGTTTAGAGTTGTTGAAATATAACTTATACAAATGGTCAGTTACCAAAACCTACACGACTAATTATAAAATTCACTACGCTACGCAATCATTCTAACAAGCCTGTTGGAGGCATAGCGATGCAATACCAGATTGAAAGTATTGCAATGACGTTGCTTTGGATTGGGAGCGATTAAGTAAACACGAATAGCACAAATAAAATGAATGACACGAATTTTTAATAGCATTCGTGTCATTCGTGTTGTCTGTTTTTCTCTGCGGTGTAAAATGATTTAACCTAGCAATACTTCTAAATACGCATCTACCATCTTATCGAGGCCGAAAGAGGCTTCGGCG
>JAFGRA010000374.1 GCA_016935415.1 Anaerolineales bacterium | reverse complement strand
GACCTTCATCGGACAACTACATTATTCCGGCGACCGCCTGGCGCAAATCTCGTGTTCGTTCCAATCGCCCTTCCACACGCGCTTCGAGATTTTGGGCACCAAGGGGCGTTTGCTGGTGACGCGCCCGTTCACGGTGATCGAGGACGGGCAGGTGCTGTTCGCCCCGGATGAGGGCGAGGTGGAAGCGTTGGCTGTGCCGCAAAAGGAATTGTATCTGGGGCAGGTGGAGAATATGCACGCCGCCATCCTGGATGGGCAGACGACCAACGTGAGCCTGGAGCAAACCCACAGTCACGTCGAGACGATATTGGCTTTGTACGAATCTGCGAAGCGTGGGGAGCGGGTGAGTTTGATGTAGAAGACTGTTGCCGCGGCTTTAGCTGCCAGACTACGATAGAAACGGAACCATCAGAATACGAATAGCACGAATAAAACGAATGCCGCGAATATTTTTATATGATTCGCGGCATTCGTGTTTTTAACTTCTGTGTCTCCGCGCCTCTGTGATGAAAAAAATTTAACCGCAGAGAGCGCAGAGGTGCGCCGAGAAAAACCAAGCAGTTGATCTAAATATGGGGCGCAGCTTTGCAACCGTAGTTTGCCCTGCGCCCCTACGCGTGTACATGGTAATAAGGCCAACGCTGCTGGATTCGTGATATACGCATTATTTGTGGAATTCGTGTTTAACCTTTGCGTCTTCGCGCCTCTGTGGTGAAAATATTTTACCAATGACCGGTATCGTGTTACCCTGTGTTGCGCAGGCCGGAGGCGATGCCGTTGATGGTGAGCACGATCACGTCGCGAATTTCTTTGGCGGCGTCGCTTTCCTGGTCGGGCAGGCGGCGGATACGCTGCAACATTTCCACCTGGATGTAATTGAGCGGATCGACGTAAGGGTTGCGCAGGTGGATCGAACGCTGGATGATCGGCTCGCTGTCCATCAGGTGCTGGTTGCCGGTGATGCGCAGCACAATCTCGCGCGTACGCAAATATTCTTCCTGGATGCGCTGGAAGATGGTGTGCGCCAGCACCTGATCCTGCACCAGGTCAGAATACAAGGCGGCAATTTCCAGGTCGGCTTTCAGCAGCGACATTTCCGTGTTGTCCAGCATGACCTTGAAGAACGGCCACTCCTGATACATCTCCTGGAGTTTGTCGATGGAGGGTTCGGCGTGCAGGCCGCTGCCCAGGCCGTACCAGCCCGGCAGGTTGAAACGGCTTTGCATCCAGGAAAACACCCAGGGGATAGCACGGATTTTGACGACTTCCTTGAGACCGGGCTTGCGCGAAGCCGGACGCGAGCCGATACGCAGGCGAGTGATCTCGTCCAGGGGAGTGGCTTCTTTCCAGTAGGTCAGGAATTTGGGGGAACCGTAGACCAGATCACGATACACTTCTTGGGCAACCTGCGACATCTGGATCATAGAGTCGGTCCATGTGGTGGACAATTTCACACCGTTTTGCTGGGGGGCGGAGGCGAGCAGCACGGCACTGACTTGCTGTTCCAGGTTACGGTGCGCCACAGCCGGGTTGGCATAGCGCGAGGTGATGGTTTCGCCTTGCTCGGTGACCCGGAAACGGGCGTTGACAGTGCCGGGCGGTTGGGCCTGGATGGCGCGGTTGGTAGGGCCGCCGCCGCGCGCAATCGTGCCGCCGCGCCCGTGGAAGAGCGTGAGTTTGATGCCGTATTCTTTGCAGGTGCTCGCAATTGCTTCCTGGGCAGTATACAAAGCCCAATTGGCGGTCAGGTAACCGGCGTCCTTGTTGCTGTCGGAATAGCCGATCATCACGATCTGTTCGTCCTGGTTGCTGCGCAGGTGCTCGCGGTATTGTTTGTGTTCGAAGAGTTCGGCCAGAATGCGCGGGGCGGATTCCAGATCGGCGGCGGTCTCGAAGAGCGGGACGATGGGCATGCATTCGGCGCACCCGGCCCAGCGCGCCAGCAGCAGCACGGTGAGCAGATCGGAGGCACCGCGCGTCATCGAGATGATGAAGGGGCCGAGCAGTTCCCGGCCGTAGATTTCGCGCGTGCGGTTGATCAATTGGAAGACCGCCCAGGTCTCGGAGGTTTCTTGGGTCACGCCAGGGTGGGTGGAGAGCACCGGCAGGTGGTTGTCGAAAATTTGATTGAGGGCAGCGATCTTTTCCGCTTCCGACATCGCTTCAAAGTTGGGATAAACGTTGATGGCGCGCAGGATTTCGGCCAGCGTGGCGGTCAGGCGGGAGGATTCTTCACGTACATCCAGGCAGGCGCCGTGCAATCCAAAGATCTGGAATTGGCGGCAGACGCGTTTGGGCTGGGTTTGGGCCACGGAATCGGGGATGGCTTCCAGCATGGCTTGTAATAAAGTTACGAAATCGGCCAACTGCACGCGAGCAATATGGGCGTCTGTAGAAAGCAAGCGCTCCTTCATGTCCGTCATGCGGGCGGCGTCGGCCAGGTCGGCGGCCAGCAAGGAAAGCGCCAGGCGGAAGAGTTCGGTCTGGTAGCGCTTTTCAAGGTAAGCGATGTGTGGCGGGAAGGGGCGGCGTTCCTCAAACCAGTCGAGCAGTGCTTGCGGCAGGGGCAGGTTGCGGGTATTGAAGCTCAGGCGGCGGGCAAGATCGGTCAGCGAGGTGCGGTGTCTTTCCAGGGCCATACCGCGGTGCAAACGCAGCGCCTCGGCGGTGACCTCGTGGGTGACGTTGGGGTTGCCGTCGCGGTCGCCTCCGACCCAGGAGGCTAACGTCAACCAGGGGTGGCTGATGGTCAGGCCGGGGTAATGGGTTTCCAGCGCCCGGTCTAGGTCTTCGTACGTGTCCGGAAGCGCCTCCCAGAAAATTTCGCTGATGAAGAACAGGCCGGTGCGGATCTCGTCGGTGACTTGCGGGCGGGCGGTGCGCGCCTGGCTGGTCATCCAGAAGGTGGTGATCTCGGCGCGCAGATTATCTTCATAGGCTTCGCGCTCGCTAGGCACCAGATTGTATTGGCCGAGGGCGCGCAGGATGTTGGTGATGCGGCTTTCTTTGGAGAGGATGGTACGGCGTTTTGCCTGGGTGGGGTGGGCGGTGAGCACCAGTTCGATGTGCAGGTTGTTCAGGATTTCGGCCATCTGCTCACGGGTGACACCGCGCGCTTTCAGTTCCCCTACAGCGCGGCCAATCGACTCGCGGATCGGTTCGGGGTGACGCCGGGCGCGGCGTTCGCGCAGCACGGCGACGCGGTGGCTTTCCTCGGCTAAGTTGATGAGGTCGAAGTACAGGGAGAAGGCCGAACCCACAGCGTGTGCCTGGGCTACGGTTAACCCGGCCACAGTGACGGTGAGATCGCGTCCCGCGCCGGACACGCCGGTACGCCGGTCTTTGGCGTTCAGGCGGATGCGCTCTTCGAGATCGAAAAGCTCCGATGATTCCTGGGCGCGAATCACCTCGCCGAGCGTATCCCCAAGCAGACGGATCTTTGCCGATAAGTCCATCTGTCTATTATACGAGAAAGCGGATTGTTTTTAGGTGTGAATTTGGAGACGTGAGAGGTTTTGATGGGAGTTCTTTACTTCGGAGATGTAAAAGGGAAACACGAATAGCACGAATGGTGCGAATAACACGAATATTTTTTGCTTTGTATTTCTTTGCAGATTAAAAAATAAACCACCGAGTCACAAAGTCACAAAGAGAAAATAGATTTTTGGGATTTGAATAAGCGTGCGATTTACTGTATCATGATAAAAGATTGGGATTTGTTCTTAGGTGTTTGCTTTCAAGCAGAAGGGAAAAAAGATGAAACTCTATTCATACACAGTCAAGTTTGATTCTGGTTTTGCGCCAAATCCGTTTGGGAAGTTTTGCACGCTGGCAACCTGTAAACCAAAAATTCGCCTTTATGCCCAAGAAGGTGATTGGGTGATGGGATCAGGCTCTGTAGCAACGGTCGGGGGAGATAGGTTGGTTTATGCGATGGAAATAACTAAGGTATTATCGCTTCAAGATTATGCGAAGAACCCAAATTTTAAATACAAGAAACCCATTATGAATGGTTCGTGGAAAGAACGGTGTGGGGACAATGTTTATGAAAAAGTGGATGGAGAGTGGACGCAATTACCATCGCCTTTCCATGGTTCGGCGCATCTGGAGAAAGACACCGGTGGACAAAACGTGCTCATCTCCGAGAATTTCTATTACTTTGGGAAAGAGGCGATCGAAATTCCGAAACAATTTCAAAAGCTGATATTTAAACGGGGTTATAAAAAAGAGTTTGATGATGATTTAGTTCAAGAATTTATTGATTGGTTAAAGACTAAATATCGCAAAGGGATACACGGTGATCCGATTGATCGGGAGGGGGAATGTGATTGTGAAGAGCCTATGACAAATTCGTCTAAAGATTCTGGGTGTGCTCCATGTTAGTTAGTTGCTCGGGTGAGGGAAAAGCAATCGCACGTTGAAAAAGTAGGGACAGGTTTCAAACCTGTTCCTGCGAAAGTTGTTATTCTTTTCTCTGTGCCTCTCGGCGACCTCTGCGGTAAAAAAGAAAGTGCCCAGCATGCTGGGCACCTACACATCGTTTATTTGATATTTAGTCCAACTTGCGCCAGCGGATGCCGGAGAAGGCGATCAACTGCGGGGGCTGCTCGGGGCTGAAGTCGGTCACGTCGACGCGGCCATCGTCTTCCCGCGCCGGGTCGAGTTCGAATTCGCCCAACGGCACCCACTGGTTGTGGAAGGCGGACTGGTCGATGGTGATTTGCTGGCCGGTACTTGCACCGTTTACGTAGTGTTCGACGATATAGGTGGCCTGGCGGGCGTTGGCGTTGATGGAGGGGATAAAGGCCTCAACCAGGTAACGCCCGGCGCTGGGCAACTGCGGCCGGTAGCTGACGGTGACGTAGGAGGTGTCGCTGCTGGTGGGTTTGACCTTGACCAGGCGGCCGTATTTGCTATCTGGGAAGGTGATCCAATCGAAGGCATGGAAGATGGTTTCGTGATAGCGGGGCAGATCATCATCCGGCCAGGTGGCTACAGTGGCCGGAGGGAGTGGTCCGGGTTGCTGCCCGCCCTGAATTTTGAAATAAGCCTGCATCTCGTCAGCGGTGCCGTTGAAGCGGTCGATATCGATCGCCAGGCTCTGGGCACCGTATTCAGCGCCTTTGCCGTTGCCGTCGGCCTCGAACTGCCAGATCAGCCATTTGTCCCAGACCGGCGGCATGGTCGGTTTTTGCAGCGGCTGGCTGTAGTCACTCGGATAGCTGGCAATCCAGAGTTCGTAATTTGCCAGGAAACCGGGGGACTTCATGTAATTGACCACATGGTTGTAATTTGTATAGATGATCGGTTTGCGGCCAGTGCGCTGTTCGATGATGTTGGCGCATTGCAGGGTGCGTGAATTGATCTCCTGAGGTGTGTAGGTTTTGGTCATCCGGAATACCCCCATGACCTTGCGTTTTTCGAAATGCACCTCGCAATCCAGCACCCAGGGGAGATCGGGTTTGTCGGAGCCGACGGTATTGAAGAAGTTGTTCATCTGGGCGACAGCGTTGACATTGGGACGCACCACATGATAGGCGGTGCGCCACAGCCCGACGCGCTGCATTCCGCGCCAGTTGCGCGGGAAATAGGGGTCGACGTAGTAGTCGCCAACCGTCGCCCGGCAAGCCGCAAAGCGGATGCCTTTCGATTTGGCTTTATCCCAATCCATTTTTCCTTGATATGCGGATACATCGATACCGGTTGCACGTGCCATTCTGCCTCTCCTTTTCCGATCTAATTGCTTTCTTGATCCGGTGGTGGAGGATGGTTTCCCCAATGGTTCTCATCCTGAGTTGGGTTGCAATATGAATATATCCGATAATCGGCGTGCTGGCAACAGAGCCGGGGGTAAAAAAATAACCCCTCACGATAGTGAGGGGCTTTCAGGCTGGGGGTCAAGGATTCGAACCTTGGCTTACGGTTCCAGAGACCGCTGTCCTACCACTAGACGAACCCCCAAGACCTCGTACGGGGTATTATACCCGAAAGGGAATGAATGTCAATTGGTGTAAATTAACGAATTTGTAAAAGCGAATGGCAGGCATAGATTGCATCACTCGTAAATGTTGCGCAGGCGCAGGTATAGCGGGATGATCTGTGCCAGGGCACGCAGTTTCACCAGCCAGCCCAGCGCTTTGGGGGTGAAATATTCGGCGCGCAGGTAGGCCAGGCGCAGCCCCCACATGGCGCGCATCGGCATGCGGAAATTGGTGCGGAAGCGGGCGTCGGCGATATAGGCATCTCCCCAGGCCAGAGCGTCGGCCAACGCTTTTTCGGCCTGCTCGAGATAGGTTTTGGCTTCAAGGTTGGGTGTGCCATTAGCGAGAGCGGCATAGAGTTGCAGGCGGTTGAAGTCGAAGCGCAACCAGGCGGCGTAGAGTTGGAAGGCGGCGGCTTCAGCGTTCCAGGCTTCGGGATTGGCACTCTCCTGGGTGGCTTGCAGGTGTTGGTGGGCGCTTTCGAGCAGTTCCAGGATTTGAGTGTTGCGCTGCGCTCTTTCGGCCAGTACTTCTTTGGGTGCGTAGAACGGGTCACCCATGTCGGTGGGTGGATTGTTCCAGATGTCGGTCAGGTCGAAATCGAGTTTAATCTGTTCGGGATGCAGTTCCAGTGCCAGGGCGAAGGCGGCTTCCAGGGCGTGGTAATAAGCAGGCAGGTCTTCGGTATCCGTGCCGAAGGTGGCGCGGCAGAAATCGGTCACCAAGGCACCGGTATCCAAATCGGTGTTCCAGGTCAGGCGGGCAAACAACCAGGCGTCGATCTGTGGGTTGACCCAGGGGAAGTAGCCGGTCATCAGGGCTTGTACGGTGTGTGCTCCGGCAGCTTTGTAAAAACGCAAATCTTTCTGGATCAATTTGGGGAAGGGCGGCAGCACGGCCTTGAACAAAATGGCGTCCAGGTAATATTCGAAGACGCGCGCCGGGGCGGCCCCAGCCTGCTCGAAGTGGGCGACTTGCGCCTGGAAGGTTTGGTTGTAACGCGGCACGTTCACATCACAATCGGGATCATCCGTGCTGTGGGCGTAGCAGCGCATGCGCGGCGCCCATAACATGCACACGTTAGGGCGGGGGGTGACTTTGGCGGGGACAGCTTCGGTGTCGTGATAGGCCAGGAAACTGAGTTGAGCGTCCGGGTTGACCTCGGCCAGCGCTTCGGCCACGGCGTTGGTTGCGATTAGGGCTTGTTCAGAAGGAGAGTACTGCCGGCATTGGGGACAGGTGCACCAGCCGCCGCCGGGGATGTCGTCGGCCCAGACGTGAAAGACATCCACCTCCGGCCGCGCCTGGAAATGCGCAGCGGCGTTCTTTTTGACGATTTCCAGGCCCGCGGCATTGCTGGGGCAGAAGTTATGGTCGGCGGTGCGTTCGCCATCCTTCATGCGGAAGGCATCTGGCATTTGCCCGAAAAACTCGCGCGGCAGCAGGTCGGCCAGGCCGTGCCCGCCGTGCTCGATCACCATTTCGCGCTGGCGGGTTAGTTCGACGATGGCGGCCTTTTTCTCCTGGTACTGGCTTTCGGGGGCGGCCCCGAAGGCGAGCGGTTCCTGGATGGTGTGCAGGAAGAGCGTGTTGAGGCGGTTACGAGCGGCCCACACGATCCAGGCTTCGGCTTCCTGCAGGAAGGCGTAATGGCCGAGGATCAGGCAGCGTCCGGGCAGCGTAGGGGTCTCGGTGACCGGTTCAGATGGCACGGCAAACATATTACCTTGTGGCAGCCGTTCCCCCTCTGCGCCGGGGGCGACCCAACGGCAGCCCAAAGCTTCTAGAAAAGCATATACGCCATAGAGCAGGCCGCGCCGGTTCTGGCCGTGAATTTCGACCTTGCCGTCGGCATATGCCCAGCGGAAGCCATCATTCTTGCCGCTGCCGTGCCCCAGGATGAAGACCGAGTCGGCGGTTACATCGGCCACTTCCACGACCGGGAAAGCGACTCCGGTGATCTTTTGCATGGTTTGGGAGAGTTCCTGGGCAGCCAGTTGGGTGATGGCGTTGGGGGCTTCGGGGACGACGATCTGCCAGGGGGTGTTGAAGTCGATGGTTTGCATGTTGGGGTCTGCCTTATTGGGGGTTTGCGGGTTCGGGGATCAGCCAGTAACTATCGAAGTCGCCTTCGACCGTCCAACCGGTCAGGCTGGTGCGCATGGATTGCACCTGCCACCAGGTCAGGTCGTCGGCACACTGCGGCCCATCCAGGATTTGGACGCGTTCGCCGGGTTCGATCTGGCCGATGTCGGCGGCACTTTTATGCGGCTCGGAACGCACAGTGTTGGCGACCGGCGGTTCTTGAGCTACATAGGCCAGCCCGCCAATGGCCAGCCGGGAAACGGGCGCGCCGGGGCAGGCCTGGGTGGTTTCAATGGGATCGAGCCAGAAGGTTTCGCCGTCTGTTTCCGGCGTCCAGCCCACGATGCCGTTCGGGCTGCGCACTTCCCACAAGACCCAGCCGTAATTGCACACCGGCCCGGCGGTGATTTGTAAGGCTTCGCCCTGATAGGCGTAACCTTCGATGTTATCGCTGGGGTGGGTATCGGGTTCGCTGCGGATGGCGTTACGCCCGCCGCTCAACGCGACAAAGGCCGAATCGCCGATGTACAGGCGGGAGGGTGAGCAGTCGGGCAGCGGGTTGTACAGACGTGTATCCGGGGTGGGTGTGACTGGCAATAGGTTAGGGGTTGCGGTGGGGAGAATGGTTTCGTCAGGCTCTTGGGGAGTGGACGTTGGCGATGGCGAAACTGTGGTGGTGGGCAGCGGTTGCTGCGCGACCGGTGTAGACGTCGCCGCATTCGAAGAGAGGTAGTTGTATCCCAGGAAGAGCGCGCCAATACAGAGCACGCCGACGATACCAACGCCAATGACGCCGCCAACGATTTTGGCCCAGGCGGGGACGCCCTGCTGGGTGGTTTCTGCGGCAGTTTCGGTAGAATGCGCGGCATTGTCCAGGTAATCGTAGGTGGGCAGATCGTCTTCCTGGATGGTGCGGCGCACGGTCTTGGACGGCAGGGCGGCGATCAGGGCATTCAGGAAATCGAGCGCGCTGGCGTAGCGCCGGGTGGGGTCTTTCTGCAGGCAGCGCATGACCACGTTTTCCAGCGCGGGAGGGATGTCGGGGTTGAAGGTGGTGGGCGGAATGGGCGGCAGATTGAGGTGTTCCCAGGTGACTTTCTGCACCGTGCTGCCGGTGATCTGGGCGCGTTCGCCGGTGAAGGGACGTTCCCCGGCAGTCAGCATTTCGTAGAGCACGACGCCCAGGGCGTAAATGTCGGTTTGCGGGAGAGCGTTCTGCTGGTTGATCTGTTCGGGGGCCATGTAGGCCGGGGAACCAGAACCGGCCAGCGTGGAAGTAGGGTCGCTGGAGAGGCGGGCGATGCCGAAATCGCTGAGCAGCACGCGACCTTTGGTGTCGATCAGGATGTTGGCGGGCTTGATGTCGCAGTGTACCAGGCCTTCGTTGTGGGCGAACTGCAAGGCCACACACACCGCCTGGAAGACGCTGCGCGCCCGGTTACCGGGGAGCGGTCCCAGACTTTCACCGATTAACTGTTTCAGGCTGACGCCGTCGACGTAATCCAGCAGCAGGAAGGCCAGGTTGTCGGCACGTTCCAGGCCGTAATAGCGCACGATGTTGGGATGCTGTAGGTGCGCCAGTAGCTGCCCCTCGCGCTCGAAGCGGCGCATGAATACTTTGTCCAGGGCCAGGTCTGCTTGCAGCACTTTGACGGCCAGGTAGGTGTTGCGGTGGCTGTCCCAGGCTTTATAGACGTCGGCCATGCCGCCGCGCCCGATGAATTCGTCCAGGCGATATCGATTTGCGAGTGTCTTACCGACCAGGGTAGTCATGACCGCCCTTCCTCCTCCGGGCTTTCATGGCGTACAGCGTTCCGCCAAAGTGGTTTCGACTTATTATATTCGATAATCGCGGGGATTTGGGCGGGCGGGCACAAGGCCCGCCCCTACAAATACTAATTTGGTATGGTATCAAACTTACGATACTAGGGGTGTCCCCAGGTTCTATTCACTCAAGATCGGTGGCAGGATGGCCGGGGCGGTGGTCTCCATGCTGCGCAGGAAGGCGACCAGTGATTGGATTTCCTGATCGGAAAGGCGGCTGCCCCAGGCGGGCATGAGCGTGTCAGAGATGCCCCCGGCGATGATCTGGTAGATGGCGGCGTCGGGTGTTTCGGAGAGGAAAAGCTGGTTGTTGAGTGCCGGGGCCATCGGGGTGCCGTAGCCATCCATGCCGTGGCAGGATTTACAGGCCACGTTGAAAAGCTGCTGCCCGGCAGCGATCATTTCAGGCGAAGAGGCGATGGTCATGACTTCCACTTCGGGAAACTCCACACCGGATTGCACCATCTCCGGCCAACGGTAGATCAGGTCGACGACGGCGCTGATCTCCTCCGGCACTAACATGTTCTCCCAGCTTGCCATCAGCGTGCCCGGCACGCCCGTGTTGACCAGTTGGATGGTTTCTTCCAAGGGGGTAGCGCGCAGGTCGGCCGAGTCGATGGCCGGGGCGATCACCGTACCGGCCCCGTTGGAACCGTGGCAGGCGGCGCAGTTTTCGGCGTAGACCACCAGACCGGTGCTGAGCGTTTCGCCACCCGGCAAGGCGGCCAGGCTGATGAGCATATCTTCGGAGACTTCCATCTGGGTGACTTCGGGCGGGGTTAACCCTAATTCATCGACGCGGTAGGCCACGTAATCCCAGTTGGCTTGCTGGATGAAGGTCACCAGGTCGGCTACCTGGGGATTGGTGAAAATGCCGCCTTCTTCCATTGCCCAACCAGCCATCAGTGTGCCGTCCCTGCCGCGGGTAATTACCTTGGTCAGATCGCTTTCCGACATCATGCGCACGGCGTCGCTGTTCAGCGGCGGGTTATCGGCGATGCCTTCTCCGGCGGCACCATGACAGACGGCGCAGTTCTCGGCGTAGATGTCCGTGGAGGTCAGGATGGCAGCGGTGTAGTAATCTTTGAGCAGGTCTTCCTGCTGGGTGGGTTCATTGAGCATATAAAACGGCAGGATAACGACGATGACTAATGTAGCCAGCAAGCCGATCCATTTCATAGGTGTGGTCATGATAAATACCTCTACGTGTATCCGTTAGGCGTGGACGATATGTTCCGGGCTGGGGTGGTCGCGTTCGATCGGCGAACTGGTGTCGACGACAATCTCACCATCGGCGTTGATCGATAAGCTGAATAAGTCCAGGGGGCGTGGCGCGGGCTGGTTGAGCACGTCACCTTCCATGGTGAACCCCGAGCCGTGACACGGGCAGACGAACTGACCGCTGGCGGGGTCGTAAGGTACGGCGCAGCCCAGGTGCGTGCAGCGGCGATAGATCGCCAGGAAGCCGTCTTCCGGCGGGCGCACCAGGTAGAAGCGCCCGGCTTCGACCGGGGTCACGCTCCCGAGCGGGTATTGGTCGTAGGCACCCAAATTGAAGGTGCCGCCAAACTCGCCTTCCACCGTGCGGGGGGAGAGGAAGCGCAGCCCGGCCAGGGAGAGTTCGGTGGTAGCCAGTGCGCCGGCGGCTACCCAGGCCAGGTTCATGAATTCTTTGCGAGATAATTTATTTTCAGCCATGCTGCTAACTCCAGGGGAAGATCAACGCCATGCCCTCGCCGCGCAAGAAAATGCCGATCAGGGTGAGGGTGACGAAAGAGGACAGTAAGAAGGTAAAGAGCGCCTGGCGAGCTTCGCAGGTCTTGCTGCCAAAAGCCTTGAGCAGTTCGTAATAACCGTACAGGATGAGCAGAATGAAAGCCAGCGGCACCCAGCCATTGTTGATAATGCTGGGCAGGAAGGGCAGCCAGCCCGGAAAATCGAGCCAGACTTCATCCAGCCAGACGAAACCAAAGGTGGCGACCACACCGAGCACAAAACTTAGGCCGGTCAGCACGCGCCCCCAGATCGAGTGGAACCACACGCCAATCGAGTCCATATCCTGATCGAGGTAGGGTATAAGTGCCAGGCCGAGCAAACCCAGGCCGGGGATGACGATGGCCCCGAAAACGGAGTGGAAATGCAGCAGCAGTTCCTGGAAGCCCATGAAGTACCAGGCGGCCTTGGCCGGGTTGGGACTGTGGGCCGGGTTGGCTGCCTCTTCGAGCGGGGCATTGACGAAGGCCGACCAGGCGATCAGCAGCGCCAGCCATACTAAGGCGAATACCAGTTCGATACTGACCAGGTGGGGAACGGTGGTAACTTTCTCTTTGTCGGCTTCTTCATTGAACTTGCGTGGCACGGTGATGGTGTCCTTGCGCACGCGCCAGATGTGGAAGGAGACGATGGCGAAGATCGCCAGCGGGATCAGGGCGATATGCATACCGTAGAAATTGGTCAATGTGGCTGCGCCGACTTCCGGGCCGCCCAGCAGCAAACGCGTCAGCGGTTCGCCGACCAGGGGGATGTAATCCAGCAGGCTGGTACCCACAGTTACGGCCCAATAGGCCAGTTGGTCCCAGGGCAGCAGATAGCCGGTGAAGTTTGCGGCCACGATCAGCAGCAGCAGGGAAACGCCCATCACCCAGTTGAATTCGCGCGGGCGGGTGAACCCGGCGGTGTAGAACACACGCAGCAGGTGCAGCAAGCCGACAATCACCATCAGGTTGCCCGACCAGTGGTGCAGGTTGCGGATCAGGTTGCCGAAATAGATTTCGGTTTGCAGGGCGATCATGCTGTCGTAAGCTGCATCTGGGGAAGGGGTATAGACGAAGAGCAGCAGCACGCCGGTGACCGACAATACCGTCATCAGCAAGATCAGTAGTCCACCCAACCCAAACGTGTAGTTGAACTTGAGCGCCGGTTTGGAAACCTTGGAAGGATGGATGTGCAGGATCAGGCTGTTCATCACCATCTTCATGCGTTCGCGGTCATCACCGGGGAAGAGCGGGCTGCGCTGGACGGATTGTTGGATGCGGGTCAGCAAGGGTGGCTTTTCTGCCTGGGGAGTGGTTTGTTCAGTCATCGTAATCTCTCTACCTCTAAATCCAATCGAATGGTTGCTGTTTAGCGGTTGCCGCCACCGTGGCTGTTGCCGCCCTGACCGCCGCTATTTCCGTTTCCGTTGCCATTACCGCCGTTACCGTTGCTGTTCCCGGGGCCGGCCCACAGCGGGCGGCCGTTTGGGTCGCGCAGCATAACGCGCAGTCCGGTGGCAACCTGGGTGATATCTCCGGCCATGAATTCAGCGCCTTCGTAGAAACCGACAACTACGATCTCGTCACCAATATTGAAAGTCACGCCTTGTTCGGCAAAGAAGCGCGGCTGGCCGGTCTTGAAGGTGATGATCTCGCCATCGGTGGTCGCCATGGTCATGTTGCCGCCCTGGAAGGACATCAATGTACCGTTAATGGTGAACCATTCATCGATCTGCGCCTGCGGATCGGGGGTGTGGTCGCCATCGGCCTGTCCGGCGTTTTGGCCTTGACCATTGGCTGCACCACCACTCCACAACGGTTGGCCGGTTTCGCTGCGTACCACTAAAATTTGCCCATTAGCCAGGGCCACCTGGTTAGCGTGGATCATGCCTTCGTTGATGGTGCCATCGACACTGACCGCTTGCCCGGCTTGCAGTTCGACGCCCTGGTTTTGCCAGTAGTCCGGCGGGCCTAATTCGATGTAGACGGTTTCGCCGTTCTGCATGGCGAATTGAAAGCCGTAATCGTCGATTTCGGTGATGGTGCCTTCCGCTTGCCAGGGTTCACCCATCATTTCCTGGGCGGCAACCGCCGGTTCACCAGCACGGTTCTGTGCGGCTTGCTGCCCAACTTGAGCATTGTCGACCGCCTGCTCGTTGGCGAGCGGGGCGGGGACGTCGTCGGCCGCTTCGGTATCTTGCGTGGTAACGCCATAGGCCAGGGCTGTTCCCCCGGCACCAATTACAGTAACCAATATTGCTCCGAGAATGATTTTCTTCAACATGCTAAAACTCCTTGTTTATACCGATATATGGATTGATTTACGTGAATTTGTAACTTTATGCTCATTAGTTTAGTCAGAGGTTATGAAGGAGTTGTGAAGAAAAAGTGAACATAGTATAGATTTTGGATTGGGATAGGGGAATAACGGGGGCGTTGAAGATTACAAAGCTTTTACACTTAGGCGATCTTTTTTTGGATATAATACAAACAGAATTTGTATCCGCGAAAGTGTTGGATGAGGAGGCTGAAGTGGCTATTGAAGGAGAGTATTACGCAGAAGGGGATGTGCCCCCTGATAATACAGGCAAGACCGTTGGAATCGTGATCGGGGTGCTATTGGTGTTGCTTGCAATTTGTGTGTTGATCCCATTATGCGTGATCGTCATCTTGGCCTTGCTTGGCCCGGCGATCGGAAATGTGTTTTCCAATATTATTCTTGGCCTATAGCCTGGAATTGGGATTTGTTTTCATTGTTTTGATAAAGGGAGTATCGAGCCTTGGATAAAAAGAAGGTTCTTCTGCTTACTGTAGAAGCTGGATTCGGCCACCTGTATGCCGCTAAGGCGATCAAGGAAGCCGTGGATGAAAAATACGGTGAGAGTTGTGAGACCGAAATCGTAAACGTATTCGACGATAAACACGTTCCGGTTTTCTTGCGCCGCACCCAGGATGACTATGATAAGGTTGTGCGCGATTGGCCCGGAATCTATAAATTGGGATACGAGGCCACCGATGGCCCGCTGCGCGGCAGCATCTTCGAAAACTCATTGACCGTGCTGCTGTACGAAGCGGTTCGGCGGGTATATAAGATGTACCGACCGGACGTGATTGTAACCACCTTTCCCTTCTTTCAGGCACCGTTGGGGGCATACCTGACGCTCAAGAATCATTACACACCGTTGATCACGGTGGTCACCGATCTGGTGACGATCCATTTCACCTGGTACCATCGAGCGGCGGATTTCTGCCTGGTGCCAACGGCACGCGCCGCCAATCTGGCAATTGGGTATGGTCTGTCTCCGGAAACCGTCAAGATCACCGGTATTCCGGTACGGACTCATTTCGCCAAAAAACAGGATAAAAAAGCGCTGCGAACAAAACTCGGCTTGGACCCCGATCGAGTTACGGTGCTGGCTGTAGGCAGTAACCGCATTGCTACCTTGCCCAAATATCTCGAACCGTTGAATCACAGCGGCTTTCCCTTGCAGTTCCTGGTCTCCGCCGGGGGCAGCGACAGCTTGTATGCTGATTTGAAAAATATTGACTGGCACTACCCAGCGAAAGTGTTTGATTTTGTCGAGAATATGCCGGAACTGATGCACGCTGCCGATTTCATGGTTTCCAAGCCGGGTGGGCTGACAGTTACGGAAGCGCTGGCCTCCGGGCTGCCGCTGATGTTGATCGAGGCGATCCCCGGCCAGGAGACCGGCAACCAGGAGTATGTGGTCGAGAAGGGGGCCGGGGCGTATATCAAGAAACCGCTGAATATTTTGGAAACCTTGAGCCATTGGCTGGCAGATGACGGCAAACTGCTAAAAGAATGTGCCCAAAATGCAGCCCGGATTGGCCGGCCGCGGGCGGCTTACGACGTTGCTGACCTGGTGTGGGAGGCTGTGCAGCATGGGCCGTACGTGCGCTCTAATCGCTTCCCGTTGGGTGTAAAGAGCATCCGGGAATTGCTGGAAGGGTTCGGCATCCTGGCGGATGAACGCAACACCGGCAGTCTGGGATAGCGCTGTTGTTGAAGACCGATACTGGTTGATGATTGAGCTTGCGTAGGCGCGATTAAAATATAATTGAGGAGATTGATTTGTTCGATCAAGGCGACCCGCAAACTACCCAACCCGATAACCAAATCGAGTTCAAGACTAAGGCGGCCGGTCCGGTAGAACGCCAACGCCCCGGCTGCCTGACGATCTATGCGCTGCTGCTCTTTTTTAATGGCTTGTCGACCTTGTTGGCGGCGTTCGCGTTTGGGGTCATCTTTTCGGCATCATCAAGCGAGCTGGAACTTCCTGGGATGGGGACCATCCTTGGCTTGGGTATAGGGTTCATGGCGCTCTTCCCGATCATAATGGGGCTTGGCATCTGGCTGATGACGCGTTGGGCGTGGTGGGTCGTGATTGTGGGACAATCCTTTGCACTGGTGAACAGTGTCTTGTTGGCTGTCGGTAGTTTATTCCTGGGGGATAAGATGATCGTGGCTTCTGCGCTGATCAGCGCCATGGTCAGCGTGGTGGCGAACGGTGGTTTCATCTACTACTTTTTTATCAACCAGGAGCTTTTCAACGTCGGTGATCCGGAGACCGGGGTTTCATTCGAGACTGTTTTGGCTGTGATCGCGGCGATGGCGATTGTGATGATCCTGATCCCGGCGGCTCTGGCCGGGTTCATCATGTTATTGGGCTACTCCGTACCAGACGTACTAAATGATGTCGTGCGGAATTTGTAAACTGCGTTTGTAAACTGCATTTATTGTAGGAAATGAAAATGAATGAGAGACTGACAATCCACGGGAAAACATTTGAATGGGGCACGCGCACGTACGTAATGGGCATCCTCAATATCACGCCGGACAGCTTTTCTGGCGATGGACTTTATCAGGATGATGGCCCGGTCGAGCGTGCCCTGATCCAAGCGGAGCGCTTTGCCGCAGCCGGAGCCGATATCCTG
>JAFGRA010000373.1 GCA_016935415.1 Anaerolineales bacterium | reverse complement strand
TTGAGCAGGTCAGAAATGGCGGCTCCCTTGAGCAGATCTGCGGCCAATTGGCTTTATCTAATTCTTAAAGTGCAAAGTTAGTACTAATAAGCTTTGTTCTGCGCGATTCAAATCTTGGTATTCATCAATTAATACATGGTCAAAACTTGATAAGTAGGGATTAGCTGGATTGTTTTGCAAAAAATCTAATGTAAGCGGTATAAGTTCACCCACAAGCATAGCATCATGAAAGCGTAACCAACTTAAGAGATGGTTTTGAAACTCTTGTTCAATTTCACTGTTAGGCCATCCTGGAATCTGATATTGTTCAGTAGCCCAAGCAGCTTCAAACGCTAATAACATTCGACGACGATCATGAAAATTCCCAAAATCACCAAGACCTAAATCTTCAAGGAGAAATCTTTTTTCAAAATCCAAGAGCATTCTAGGCGTTCGCCCAGTTAGTTCTAAAACATTTGCATCGTTTAATATAGAAAAACAAAAAGAATGTAGCGTGCCTTTTTTAATCTGGTTAGCATTGCCTACATCTAGAGCTTCTATTTCTCTCTGCAAATCTTTCGCTGCCATTCGTGTAAATGTGACAAGAAGTACTCGTCTAGGATCAATTCCATTTTCCAATAGCCTAGCCACTCTTCTCATTAACGCATATGTTTTGCCTGTCCCAGGGCCTGCTACAACTCTAAGAATCGGATCATCACATGCAGCGATTTCATAAGACGCACCTTCTAAATTTTCATTCCAGGGCATGTTTTCCTCCACAACAAAGGCCAATTTTTTATCATTTCTAGTAGAGGACTTCCCCCTACATACTTTATTTTAGAGACTGATTAGAAAATGTCAAGACCTTAGAAAGTAGTACTGATTAAATATAAACACAATCAACTTAAGAATTGATTGACACCAAAAAATACTTGTTGTATTTCTTATACTTCAAAAATAAAGTCAAGCGATTTTTGCAAGCTATCTGCAAAATCTACGGGGTATTCGTGCGCCAGGTCGGGATGAGTTTCCAGATTACAGGCAATACCGTGATCGTTGAGGCGTTGAGCCAGCGTCTCGACGTTTTCCTGCACAATGCTGCGGTCGGCCTCCCCCATGATGATCGCCCCGCGCAAATTGGGATTAGCCGGGATTCCCAGCAGTGCGTCCCACTCCCGGGGGTTATCGACCAACGGCCCACCCGGCCCCAGCAGGATAAAACCACGCGCCTTCATGCGCCCGCTAAGCGCCAGCCATAAGGCCACATCGGCGCCCATCGAGAAACCGGCCAGCACAATGCGCTCCGGGTCGAGGTTGTAGCCCCGTACCAGCTTGGTGAGATGTTCCTGGATCTGTTCGGCGGCGCTTTCGTGGTCATACCAGGCGTAGCCTTCCGTCCAGAAAGATTGTTTGGATTGCGGAAAGACCACCACCCAGCCTTGTTCGGCGGCGCTCCGCCAATGGGGCACGTTGCGCTGAGCGGTATCATCATTGCCATGCAGGAACAACAGCAGCGGGCAGGGATCATCTTCCGCCCCACATTGCCCCTGGGCATGAATGGCGATCAATGGCAAATGACTCTTGGGGTCGAGCTGCGCCATTTGCACCGAAATCTCCACCAGCCGCTCGAATTCGGGTTCGCCGTGCATATTCTCCAGCCACGGGCTGTGCTGCAAAAACTCCCCCGAATACCAGATGCCCGTTTTCAGGGCATTTTCCAGCACCTGATTGACCAACTCCGTTCGTCCCAGGCGGGCAGCCAGCCCCATCTGGAAATATTTCAGGGCAGCCTGGTGGTCAGGATAGTCGTCCATCAATTGGGCCACCTGGTCCAGGCCTTCAGCATAGCTGCCTTGATCGAAATGGTTTTGCAGTTGACGAGCCAACTCTTCAAAAGTAATTCCGGGCATGGTTTCTCCTCAAGATATATGGTTAACTATAACAAACTCTCCGCCTTTTGCCCAAGATTCTCTGGAATCAAACTTACACCCATAATCTTAGCGGATTCTCCAATTGGGACAAGCAAACCAGGGCAGTTGTCTGCACAATTCAGGCAAACGATTCTGTAAACTATGTGTAATGAATCCATACGCTGAAAAAGGTATAATCAAATCGAGAGAATCTTATGGAAAGCACAACCTCTACAGGTTGGAAAGAAGAAACTTTCCAACAAATCTTACACGCTTTCCCAAATGGCGTGGTCATACTGGATCAGGTGGGAAAAATCTTATATGCCAATCCTCTTGCCGCGCAATTATTGGTTGAACCATTGCAAGCCTCCTATGGGGAAGCATTTGGTTATCAGTTCACGCCCAATGGCACAACCAATCTGGAAATGCGCACGGAAACCGGCCTGAATATTATCGAAATGCAGGCTTCTCCCCTGGAAATCGACACCCAAAAATTGCAACTGATCAGCTTGCGGGACATTACAGCAGATCAGTTATTCAAAGAAGATACTGAAAAGGCACTCGAAAAAATGAAGCGCGCCTGGGAAGACAGCGAAGAAAAATTCCGCGCCGTCTTTGAATACTCCCCGGACGCGATCATGCTGATCGACGTTGAAACTGCAATCATCATCGATTGCAATCAAGTAGCCTGTTACATGAATGGATATGCGCGTGATGAAATGGTCGGGCAGCCGATCAGCCTTTTCGATATGGATTCCGGGGACGGCGAAACTGCGCTGGAGACGCACAAGCGTTACCAGAAACGGGTGCGCGCCGCGGGCGTATTGAAATACGAAACCCATCATTTGCACAAAGACGGTACGATCTTCCCGATCGAGGTTTCTACCACGATCATCACCCTCAACGAGCGCGAAATGCTGCTGGGAATCGACCGGGATATTAGTGAACGCAAGCGTACTGAAGCAGCCTTACAACTGGCAAATGAGAAACTCAATCAATGGGTGCACGAACTAGAATTGCGCAACCAACAGAGTAACCTAGTCAACGAAATGAGTAACATGCTGGAAAGCTGCCAGGTGGTGGGTGACGCTTACCGCGTGTTCGGCCATTTTGCCAAAAGCATGTTCCCGGAAAACGCCGGCCATCTTTTCATCTTGAGCGAATCCCGCAATATGTTGGAGTCTACCGCCTCATGGGGCTGGAAAAAAGCCGATGCCAATTGGCTGGAAAACAAATTGGTCTTCCCACCCGAAGACTGTTGGGGTATCCGCCGCGGCCTACCGCATATTATCGCCCACTCCGGCGATCTGCTTTACTGCGACCACCTCGAACTGAGTGACTCGGATGAACTGCATCCCTATCTTTGTGTACCGATCATGGCGCAAGGCGAAATGCTGGGCGTGCTGCACCTGCAAACCATCGCAGATAGGGACATCAAAAAAGAAGAACGCTTCGCCAAAGAAGTGGCTGAACGCTTTGGCCTGCGTCTGGCAAACCTGAAAATGCGTGAGTCCCTGCACCAGCAATCGATCCGTGATCCACTAACCGGCATGTTCAACCGCCGCTATATGGAAGAAACTCTGGAACGCGAAATTCGCCGGGCGATCCGGCACGATCGTTCCCTGGGCATCATCATGATCGACCTGGATCGCTTCAAGCATTTCAACGACACTTTCGGGCACCATGCCGGTGATGCCCTGCTTCAGGAGATCGGTCTATACCTGCAAACCAACGTGCGCTCGGAAGACATCGCCTGTCGCTATGGGGGTGAGGAATTTCTGCTGATCCTGACCGAGTCGACATTGGAAGCTGCAACCGACGTGGCTGAAAAACTGCGTGAGGGCATAAAGCATTTACGCATCCAATACCGGCGTGAAGCCTTGGGCACGGTCACGGCTTCGATGGGCGTTGCCAGTTTCCCCGAACACGGTTCCAGCATGCAGGTGGTTTTAGAAACCGCCGACGCGGCGCTCTTGCAAGCCAAGAAAGCAGGCCGGGACAGAGTAATCGTCGCCCAAAAGCATAATCATTGATTCAACCAAACAACCCGGGCAAACTTGCATCCTTCGCCAATCGTGGTATGCTTTAATCAGCCACACTTCTGCAAGTATGGTCTTTGAAGTAGGCGCAATAGAACCTCTGGAACGACCACAGGACAAGCATGTACATATCAATAGAAGGTGTGATCGGCGTCGGGAAAACCACCCTGGCGCGCCTGCTGCAAAAACGCCTGGACACCGAATTGCAGCTCGAAGTCTTTGAAGAAAACCCCTTTCTGGCCGATTTCTACGGCGATAGAATGCGTTACGCATTCCAAACGCAGATCTTCTTCCTGCTCAGCCGCTACCACCAGCAACGCCGCGAGATCCCAGAAATCGTTAAGAACGGCGGCAGTTTGATCACCGATTACACGTTCGCCAAGGATGCTTTGTTCGCCCGCATCAACCTGGAAGGCGATGAACTGGGCATGTATTACAAGGTACATGAGGCCCTGGCCGAGAAGATCGTGCTGCCCGACCTGGTTGTGTATCTAAAAGCGGATACCACTGTGCTCATGCAGCGCATCGCTATGCGCGACCGCACATACGAGCGCAACATGGAAGTGGGCTATATCGAAATGCTCAACGATGCTTATAATAAATTTTTCACCGATTACTTGCTGGGGCCAAAATTACTCACCATCGATTCGAACGAGCTCGATTTCGTCGCCCGCGAAGAAGACCTCAAGCTGATCGAGAACCGTATCCGAGGCACACTGGGCATGCTGCCTTACCAATCCGAACTACCCCTGGACGCGGCGGACTGAACGCCGACTGGACAAGGAGAAGCCATGCGGATCACAAAAGAGATGCTGCTCAACATCGCCCAAGACACGGTGGAAAAGCTGGTGCGGGAAAACCCCAGCATCATAGCAGCATATCTGCACGGCTCGATCCTGCGTGAAGATCCCCTGCTCGGCGGCACAACCGACATCGATCTGGTATTCATCTACGCCGGGGGCAACCGCCGCCGCGAGATCACCCGCCTGACGGACGAAGTCACCCTGGATATCGAATACCATCCGCAGAGCCTGTACCGCCCCCCGCGCACCCTGCGTTCCGATCCCTGGCTGGGCAACACGATCTACGACTGCCAATCCATCCACGATCCCGACCATTTCATCGACTTCGTGCAAGCCAGCGTGCGCGGCTTGTTCGGCACGCCGGAGAACGTGATTGAGCGCGCCGAACCACTGCTGACCGAAGCACGCCAGACCTGGCTGCGCTATCACAACCAGATTCCCGAATCCGGGCCGGAGTTGGTGGCCGAATACCTGCACGCCCTGGAATGCATCGCCAACGCGGTGGCCTGCCTGAACGGCCCACCGCTGACCGAGCGCCGTTTCCTGCTGGAATTCCCGGCGCGGGCCGAAGCAATGGGCAATCCCGGTCTGCACGTGGGGTTGTTGGGGCTATTAGGGACGGTGAATATTTCCAAAAATGAGATAGCCGCCTGGCTGCCGGGTTGGGAAGCGGCTTACAAAGCCGTTGGCGGCATGCCGGAAGTGCCCCCACACTTGCATCCCAACCGCAAAGCCTACCACCTGCGCGCCTACCAGGCCATGCTGGAAAGTGAAAACCCGGAGACTGCCGTCTGGCCGCTGCTGCGCACCTGGACCCGCGCCGCCCGCCATCTACCTGCGGCCAGCAATCCGGTCAAGGCCTGGACGGACGCCTGCGATCAGATCAACCTGCTCAACGATCACTTTGCTCAGAAAGTCCACGGCCTGGACGCATACCTGGATACAGTAGAAGAATTTTTCGAAAACTGGAAACAAGCGCGCGGGTTAGTGTAAATGAATTAGGAAGTGGAGGGTGCTACAATTTACAAAATTACAAATGACAAATTGCAGAAAACCCCACCTGACTATTCTACTACCAAACTATCCAACTACCTAACCACCCAACTATCCAACTAAGCCCTAGGCAGCACCACGCTGATTTTCGCGCCCTGGTCTGCCCCAGCGCTCTCGGCCCAAACACGGCCTTCGTGCAGTTGCAGGATGCCGCGTGCGATGTTCAGGCCAATGCCCATCCCGCCGTAGGTGCGGGTCATGTGGTCTTCGACCTGGAAGAAACCCTGGAAGATTTTTTCGAGGAACTCTTCCGGGATGCCTACGCCGTTATCCTGGATGTCGATCTGCACCTCTTTGGACTTGGGCGTGACCGTAATCGTGATCAGGCCGCCATCAGGGGTAAAGCGCACAGCGTTATTGATTAGGTTGATGAAGACACGTTCCAGCTTCTGGGTGTCGGCTTTGACGGGGATATTTTTATCGGGGAAATCGAACACGACCGTATGCCCTTTGATCTCGGCATTGGCCTGTTCTTTCTTGTAGGCCGCCTGGATGATCTCCTGGATGGGAACCACATTGAGGATCAAATCGAACTCGCCCATTTGCAGCATGCTCATATTGGTCATATCTTCGATGATCGAGCGCATACGCATGGCCGAGTTGAGTACCCGGTTCGCCATGTCGGAGGCTTCGCCGCTGGCGTCCTGCTTGAGCAGTTCGGCATAGCCCAGCACTAACCCAAGCGGGGTGCGCAGTTCGTGGGAAGCAATCGAGATGAAATCGCTCTTGATCTCATCCATGCGGCTGAGTTCCGCCACGGCGGCTTGCAGCGATTCGAGCAGTTGGGCATTGTTGATCGCCACCGCAGCCTGAGAAGCAACCACCGAGAGCAAATGCACATCATCTTCGGTGAAATCGCCGTTGCGCTTGTTGATGCCCTCCAATACCCCGGTGACCTGGTCCTTGATCGCCATCGGCACGCCCATCAGCGAGCGCTCTTTGAGTTCCACTTCTTCGGCAACCTGCTTGAAGTGGAAAGGATGCGCAGCCAGGTCGTTAATCACCAGCGGCTTGTTCTCCCTAAAGATCGTTCCGGCAATGCTGTTATCAAGCGGGACAGGGATAGTCGCAAGCTGCTCGGGGTCAGAACCAGAAGAAGCGGCAAAGCGTAGTTCGCCCTTGTTCTCGTCATATAGCATGACCGAGGCGGCTTCGCAGTCGAGCAACTCGGCAGCCGAGTCGATGATGTATTGCAGCAGGCGTTTGGGGTCCAGGGTTGAATTGAGCGTCAGGCTGATCTCGACCAAGCGCGCCAATTGCCGCACGCGCTCACGCAAAACTTTTTCAGTGTTGTTGCCGGAGGTTGCCATAACAATATTAGTTTAGCTTGAAATGAGGCGTTTGTCCACTAGAGCTGGCCGTGCGCAAGCAAAGAGGAACTCAATAGACATAAAGCATAATACTATGCATAAAAATATTTATTGCAATATATTTTATATATCATATTTCTTCGTCCGCCTCCTATTCGAAAATATGCGGGGCGTATTGCCGGATGCTTTGTGCCAATTCCCCATCCGGCCAGCCCTTAAAATCACCAACCACGATCACTTCCATTGCTTTTCTCGCGATCAGGCGAGCAAGTTTGTTTTCTGGCACAGCCATAACTGGTTTCTTCAAGATCAAAGCATCGCTAGAAAAATACTCTCCCTGAAAATCACTTTTTCCCAGACGTTCAATATTCTGCCAGGAAGTCATTACCTGACATTCAGCCGCATAACACAACTCCAGCCCTTCGGCGGATACGCGCAGATAGCTGAACAACACTTTGAGGATATGCTGCAGCAATAAAGGGACGACCAGAATTAAAACGTCATTCTCATCCCAACGCAGCCAATAAGCGGAAAGGCGCAGAGCACCTTTCAAACTCAAGCGGTATTTTTTAGCTACATTTTGCGCACTCAAGTTCATCGACTTCATTATCTAATCATCGAAACGCGAGTCGTCCAACATGCGCTTCAGATCGTCTTCTTCGCTCTCGTCCACTTGCATCACACCTTCCTCGCGGTCGGCACGCAAACGCTCTTCGGCCGATACAAGAGAGGAACCATATGCGCGTGCCGCGATCTGCCATTTACCGCAGTGTGGGCAGCGCTCCAATTTCCCCACCACCAGATTAGGCGCAAAGTAGTGCCGCGAGAAGGGCAAGCCACAAGCCTTACAAACCGCGCCACCAGCCGCGCCGTACTCCCCAACCGGCCGCACTTTATCCTGCCTGCCAGTCAGCAGCGGCACCAGAATCCCGATCACACTGACCGCCAACACGATCCCGAGAATCGGGAGCACAAGACCCAATGTGTTTTGTCCAGCCTCCTCAGCGGTAATGAAGTAAGCCCGCACCTGATTGGAAGTCAGTTCGCTCCCGTCAGTCAGATAGCCCGTGGCAATCAACGTGTGCCAACCCGGATCGAAATTACCGGTATTGAACTGGAGGTTAAACGGTGTCCCGGTTACCTCGCCGATCTGCTGGTCGTCGATAAAGTAGACCACGCGCGCCAGTGTGTCCGGGCCGCTGACGCGCATCGAGAACGTGCCCTGGATCTTGCCATCGAGTCCGCCATACCCAAAGTCACGGTTCAACTTGAGCGTCAGGCCACCTTCACCATCCTGCGCCAAAACCGGCGCAGCCAGGATGAGCGCCAAAACAAGTGCCATACAGATCGAAATTACGACGTTTTTCTTCATTGAGTCACATCCTACCACATACGATTACTTCCAACGCGTCAGGATCGTCTCACGCTGGAATAGCTGGACGGAAAAATACAGCAAACCGGCATCGATCACAAACATTGCTAAAGCGATCCAAATGATCAGCGTCTCGTCAATATAGATCAAACCGAAGGACTGCCCTAACAACATAGCAATCAACGGGATCATGACCAAGGCCGAAACCTGCTCGGCGACGCGCGGGTCGTTGACCCGTGAGGAAACCATCACGGCCACACTCACCCCGGCAATCGCCAGCAGAGGCCCAACCAGGAAGATCGCCAGCAGCCACAATGGCGCAAACAGGCGCGCCAGGATCGCGGGGCTATCCACCAGGACGCGTGTCCCGATCGCAAAGATCAAGAAGCTGAGCCAAGTTGCGCCCACCGCCGGAAGGGCCGCGGCCAGCGCCTTACCACCCAGCAGCTCGAGTGTGGTAACCGGTGTGGCCAGCAGCGGTTCCAGCGTACGCGTCGATTTCTCGCCAACGATGCTGTAAGAGGCAATCGTGACCGGGATAATGACCGGAATCATCATAAACAGCATCATAAATTGCGAGACCAGGAAATACTGCATGCACTCCGCGCCTTGCAGCCCGGTGCACAGCTGGCTGAATTCCGACGGCAGCTCACTAACGCCGCTCATGGCACTGACATCACCGCTTCCACGCATGGTTGCCAGAATACCCAGCGGCATAGCGGTGAACAGCAGCGGCAGGAAGGCCACCGCGAACAAAACCATTTTATTCTTAAAAACTTCCGACCATTCCTTACGAACGATCACCCAGACTTTACTCATTTTCGACCTCTTCCGGATTGCGCACCAGGCGCAGGTAAACATCTTCCAGGCTGCGGCGCAGTTCGCCGACGAACTGGATCTCAGCGCCCAACTCGACCAGCTTTTTGATGATCTGCGGGTTATATACCTCAGGCTCATCCAGCGTAACCACCAGCTTACTCTCGACCAATTCGGCCTTCTGCACGAACGCCAAATCGTCAATCGCCTGGGCAAAACGCGCCTCGGCCTGCGCCAGGTGAAAAACCATCATACGGCCATAAAGTTGGCGACGCAGCGCGGCGGGGGTATCCAGCGCCAAAAGACGGGCCTTGAAGACCGCAACGCGGTCACATAGACGGTCGGCCTCATCCAGGTTGTGGGTGCA
>JAFGRA010000372.1 GCA_016935415.1 Anaerolineales bacterium | reverse complement strand
GACTACGAACTGTACCGCTATGGCAACTTCAGTTGCGATCCCAACGTCCGCAACCTTCCAGAAGACTATCCCATCAATGCTGGCGATTCCCCTATCACACCGGTCAACTTCAATGCTGTTGGCGGTGCGACGATCAATTATCTGGGTCACTGGCCGCGCTTCCACCCTTCGGATTTTCGAGTCAGAACCCTGGATGGCGTGGCTGATGACTGGCCAATCGATTATCAAACATTAGAACCATTTTACAATATCAACGATCGGATCATGGGGGTCTCTGGACTTGCTGGCAATCCAGCCTATCCTCCGTATGAACCACCCCTGCCACCCCTGCCAATAGGGAAATTGGGGCAAACGCTGGCCCGTGGCTTCAATGCGTTAGGCTGGCATTGGTGGCCGTCGGACGCCGCCATCCTCAGCCGGGACTACGAAGGCCGCCAAAAATGCGTCAATGCCGGGGTCTGTGACTTGGGTTGCACAGTTGGCGCCAAGGCGAGTGTTGATATTACTTACTGGCCGAGGCTTGAACGGCGTGGGATTCGGCTGAAGACGCGCTGCCGGGTTCGGGAAGTGACTCTCGGGAACGATGGGTTAGCTGACGGGGTGCTATATTACGACGAAGATGGCAACCTGCACCAGCAAAAGGCCGAAATCGTGATCCTGGCGTGCAACGGTGTCGGGACCCCTCGATTGATGCTCAACTCCAAATCGGGTCGTTTTCCCAACGGGATCGCCAACAGCAGCGGGTTGTTAGGCAAGAATCTCATGTTCCACCCCCTCTCAGGGGTTGTAGGGCTATTCGACGAACCCATGGAGGGCTTCAAGGGACCGATGGCTTGCAGCATTCTAAGCCAGGAGTTCTACGAGACGGATCCTTCACGGGATTTTGTCAGAGGCTACGGCCTTCATAGTGGCCGGTCTACAACACCGATGACCTATGCCCTGGGCGGATATGCCACCGACCATCTGATCCCTTGGGGAGCAGAACACCGCAGGGAGATGGACGAGTTGTATCCGTTCTTAGCAGGCCTGACGGTGGTCACCGAAGACCTGCCGCGGGAGGAAAATCAGGTCACATTGGACCCGGAGCTTACGGACAGCAATGGGATACCGGCTCCAAAGATTAGCTACACCTTGGATGAGAACACCAAACGGATGTTCGCTCATGGGGAGGCCAGGGCGCGGGAGGTGCTGCTGGCTGCGGGTGCGCGCGAAATCGTTTTTCCTGGCGGTGAGGTCTGGCGGAAAGCCGGATGGCACCTGATGGGAACGGCGCGCATGGGAAACGACCCGGAGCGGTCGGTGGTGAATGCCTGGGGGCGATGTCATGATGTAAAAAACCTGTTCATCGTAGATGGGAGCATCTTCGTTACTTCTGCGGCAGTGAATCCGTGCTCAACGATTCAGGCGTTGGCGCTGTATATTGGGGACTGCATCAAGAAAAACCTCGCTAACCTCTTCGACTGAGATAAGGTACAACCTATGAAGATACTTGTCTACATCAGGCGGGTGCCGGATATAGATCAAAAAATCCAGATTTCATCCGATGGTAATGTGGATGGTACTGATCTCCGCTACGATATTAATCCTTTTGATGCGGTGGCGTTGGAGGAAGCCCTGCGGATGCGGGAAAAAATCGGGCCAGGCGAGGTCTTGTGTGTGGCGGTTGGCACTGATGAGCTGGAAACCCAGCTCCGCACCGCTCTGGCCATGGGTGCAGACCGGGCGCTGTTGGCGAACACCGATTCCCAAATTGATCACTGGAATTCTGCTGTGCTTCTTCAGAAGATTGTGGGGGCGGAGTGCCCGAGGATTGTGCTGGTGGGAGAACGGATGGCGGAGGATGATGCTGATATGACCGGGCCATTTCTCGCCGCCCTCCTGGACTGGCCCCAGGCCACTTTTGCGTCACAGATCACAGTTCTGGGTAATGATGTACAGGTTGGCCGCGAGACCGATCAGGGGATTGAAACAATCACACTACCTCTACCCACCGTTGTGACCTGTGGCTTACGTTTGAATGAGCCGCGCTACGCTTCCTTTCGGGGACAGATGAAGGCACGCTCAATGCCCATCGAACGTGTGTTTCCAAACGATTTGAGCAACGATCTGCAACCCACGGTTAAGACCCTGAATCTGAAACTGGAGGGATCGAAGCGAGACTGTGTCTTTGTGGACAGCGTGGACGAATTGGTGCATATTTTGCAATTCGTTGCCAAGATTCATGAATGATGAGCCAGGCATGAATATACTCGTTATCGCTACTCACAACGGTCACCAGGTCGATCGCTCGAGCCTTTCAGCTATTGAGTTCGCCCGGCAGATTGCCGGGGATGCGCAATTTGTCCAGGTGCTCTTGTTGGGGCACCAGATCGATGCCGCAGTTGCGCACGCCTCACGGTTTGCCCCAGTTTTATACGCCGATCATGAAATTCTGAGCGAACCGCTGGCGGATCGTTTTGCCGTGGTGATAGCCAGTGTAGCCAAGGATTCAAGAGTCGATATTGTGGTGGCAGCTTCAGGCAGTTGGGCTCATGATGTGGTAGGGCGTGCTGCCGGTTTGCTGGGCGGCACCATGGTTGGCAATGTGATCCAGCATCAAATTAACGACGGGGAACTTCTCTTCAAGCGTTCGCTTTATGCTGGTAGGGTGACGGCAACCGTTGCGCTCTGTAAATACCCCGGGGTTGTCACAGTCCGAGGTTCAGCGTACCCTGCCGCATCCGAGTATCCGGAACCGTTTCCTGTCACAACAGTCGACCTGGCAGGTATGGAAATAAGGGTTAGAGGGTCCCACCTGGGCTTGGTCGCCAGGAGTGGCGATCGTCCGGATCCCACCGATGCACGTGTGATTGTTTCCGGTGGCTACGCTTTCAAGACGGCCGAAAACTTTGAACAACTCGTTGGTGGTTTGGCAGACACACTAGGCGCTGCCGCCGGAGCATCCCGAGCTCTGGTCAATGTTGGGGGCGCTCCCAGCGAGATTCAGATCGGCCTTACTGGGAAAGTGGTCGCACCAGAGCTCTATCTCGCTTTCGGGATCAGCGGGGCGATTCAACATTTGGCCGGTATGAAGAACTCACGCATCATCGTGGCAGTTAACACCGACCCTAACGCACCTATCTTTAAGGCCGCGGACTACGGACTGGTAGGGGATGTGTTCCAGGTTATCCCCGAGTTGATCGATAAGCTTTCTTGGTAGCGATACGAGGATTCGCTACAGATATCTGCGATGGCGCGGGCGAAGTGCTGGCGCAACGGACCATAGCGGTTAATCACCAGAATTTCCGAGTTGATCGAACATGATCTATGCTGTGTTTTCACAGTAAAATCTAAACCGGTCGAAAAGCACGGTTGTAGGGCGAAATCTACAGCGATAGATCTACAACGTGAGCGCAAGCCCATCCTAGCTCCTCAGGATGGGCTTGCAATTCAGGCAAGCAACCAGTGAATTGTTCCGATTAATGCACAGTGCTGTTCGCTTGACCCCATTTATACCGAAATGCACTCACCCCTTCCCATCGGCAGTCCAACTCACCGTCCCCGTATCTCCATCCACGGTGATCGCCTGCCCGTGACGGATGCGGGCAGTGGCAGCGCCAGTGCCCAGTACCGCCGGGATGCCGTATTCGCGCGCCACGATCGAGCCGTGGCTGAGCGGGCCGCCGATATCGGTAACCACCGCGGCGGCACGGGCGAACAGGGGAGTCCAGGCCGGGGTGGTCAGGGATGCCACCAGCACATCGCCGGTCACCATCTTGTTGAAATCCTGCGGGCCGTGCAGCACGCAGGCCGGGGCGGTGACGCGGCCGGGGCTGGCAGCCACACCCTTGAGCGTGTTGCCCTTGGCTTTCTTCAAGCCCCCGGATTTCAAGGCCATCAGGTCGACGCCGAAGAGTTTCATTTGCGGCAGGGCCATGGGGGGCGCG
>JAFGRA010000371.1 GCA_016935415.1 Anaerolineales bacterium | reverse complement strand
TTCACACAAGACACCGGAAAGCGCGCCCAGAGTCAGTGGTACCGCCTTGAGTAGGGTACTGCGCAAGAGACCGGCTAAATTCAAGGATTGACCCGCCGCTGCCCAAGTCAGGAAGCTAAAGATAAAGAAACCCGCCACCAATCCGAGCATCAAGTTGGTGCGGCGGCCGAAACCACGCGCCAGTTGGTATGTGCCTAACGCCGCGCTTACCGCCGCCAGCAAATTCAGCGCTACCGGGGTCGAAAAAACCCAGTCTCCAACTTCCACGTCAGACCCACCCGGGGTCATATTAAACGAGGTCAGCACGCCGGTTTCCACATCGCGGGCGAAGATCAACCAGATTGCAGCCGCAATCACCAGGAAAACAATGCCCATCACCCGGCGGCGAGTTGGGGAAATATAATTTACGCGTGTGTATGTTGTTTCTGTAGTTGCCATAGATTATTTCCCTCCCCAACCGCTCAAGCGGACAGCATCTACATCTTGATCGGGGGTCTTCAAGCGATAGATGGTACGAATAATAGCCGGAGCAGCGATAAAGGCTAGAATAAAGGCCTGAATGACCGAAATGATGTCGATAGGGATCCCTGCCCGTAACTGCATCTGCACTGCGCCATTCCGCAGGAAACCAAACAGCAAAGAAGCCAACACCACACCCAACGGGTGACTCTTGCCCAGTAAGGCCAGTGCGATGCTATCGAAACCATAACCGGACGAGAAAGCCAGCGCCAGGTTATAGTTTACACCTAGTACTTCGTTCGTCCCAGCCAACCCCGCCAACGCACCCGACAGCGACATCGCGATGATCGTACTGGAAACAATATTCATGCCGGCGTATTTAGCAGCATGGGGGTTTGCCCCCACTGTACGCAGATCGAAGCCCCATTTGGTCTTGAAGAGCAACCAATACACCAACGCGGCTACACCCAGCGCGATAAAAAAACCAAGATGGAAACGGATCGGGTCGCCAAAGAAACGCGGCAGCCGGGCGCTCGCTTCAATCGGCGGCGAAATCGGGTTGAATCCTTCCGGGTCCTTGAGCAAGTTATTCAACAGATAATCGCTCAAGCGGAAAGCGATGTAGTTCATCATGATCGTATTGATAACTTCATGGCCACCGGTTTTGGCTTTCAGGAATCCGGGGATAAAGCCCCAGATCGCACCTCCAGCCGCCCCAGCCAACAACGACACCGGAATATGGATAATTGCTGGCAACCCTTTGAGATAGATACCAGCCACCACAGCCGTGATCGCACCGATGAACAATTGTCCCTCAGCACCAATATTGAACAACCCCACGCGGAAACCCAGTGCCACGGCCAGACCGGCAAAAATATACGGCGTAGATTGCACTAAGCTCTCGAAGAAGGGGTTGAAAGCCCGGCGGATCTCTTGCGAATCACCGGATTGGATCGCCGCGATCATTTTACTCGGGTCACCGATGGAACCGGTGAACAATGCCACATAAGTATTCCAGGCTGCGTTCAGGCCGGAACTTATCCGCTGGCCAAACGAAATTTTCTTGATTGTCTCATCAGTAACGATTACACTGCTATTACCAATCCGCCACTGCTGAACGGGGACAAATTCGCCATCAACCTCGATTTGGGTTTCCGAAGTCCGCTTGACCTCACCTGAAAAGTTCAGTTCGCCATTCAAAGTATCTTCAGAAGGATGGATGCGATCCAGCTCAACCGCAATAATTTCATCGTTTGGACCGTGTTCAGCCGTAACCACAACGAAGTCACCCGGGCTGATCGTGTAAACACCTTCTGTCGTCAAGGCCGCTAACAAGCCGCCTAGAAGCAAACCCGTAACGATCGCCAGAAAAGTTACCGTCAGAGAACTCTTGCGCACCTCTTCCAGGAACGTCTTGCCGAAATCGCGTTTTTTCTCGGTTTGTGCTTCCTCGTGAACTTTTTCCTCATCAGCCATAGACTTATGCCTCAATTTGTTCCTGTGTTTCTTCTGAAGTAACGCCTGCCATCAGCAAACCAATCTGCTCTTTGGTGGTTTCTGCTGCAGGCAGCACGGCTACGATCTTCCCGCGGTACATCACAGCGATACGGTCAGACAACTCCATGACCTCATCCAATTCCGTCGAAACCAACAATACCGCAGTGCCATCATCGCGTTTTCGAACAACCTGCCCATGAATGTACTCAATCGATCCCACATCCAAACCGCGCGTCGGCTGCGATGCGATCAATAATTTGATTGGGCGGGAAAATTCCCGCGCCACGATCACCTTTTGTTGATTGCCGCCAGAAAGCGATCCGGCGGTCGTGAACGCGCTCGGCGTACGCACATCGAAATCTTCGATCAGTTCATGCGCCTGCTCAGCGATCACTTTTTCCTGTAAGACAACGCCTTTGGAGAAAGGGGCACGGTAATAGGTATTGAGCACCAGGTTATCGGCAATTGGGTAAGACAACACTAGGCCGTCACGTTGGCGATCTTCGGGAATATGCGCCGTGCCCAATTCCGTGATCTCACGCGGCGATGCGCCAGTAATATCATGGTCAAGCAGCGTAATCTTGCCCTCAACACTGTCTCGCAACCCGGTAAGCACTTCCACCAATTCGGTTTGCCCATTCCCCTGTACACCGGCCACCCCCAGGATTTCACCGGCACGGACATCGAAAGTTACCCCGTTCACCGTCATTTGATCACGGTCATCCAACACTTTCAAGTCGTTTACCTGCAAGACCACTTCACCCGGCTTCGCTGGTTCTTTTTTCACGTGCAGGTCTACGTCGCGCCCTACCATCATCGAGGCCAAAGAACGCTGGTCAGCCTCTGCAGGGGAAGTTGCCCCAACCACCTTCCCCAGGCGAATGACCGTGATCCGGTCCGCAAATTCCAGCACTTCCCTGAGTTTATGGGTGATAAAAATGATCGACTTCCCTTTTTCGACCAGGGACTTCATAATCGAAAATAATTCATCTACTTCTTGCGGGGTAAGTACCGCGGTCGGCTCATCCAAAATCAGGATGTCCGCTTCACGATATAGTAGTTTGATGATCTCCACCCGCTGCTGCACGCCTACCGGCAAATCGCCAACCAAAGCATTGGGGTCAACCTCCAGGCCATATTGCTTGGAAATCTGGCGGATTTTCTCTTCGGTAGCGCGGCGATCAAGAAAGCCACCGGCAACCGTATCTTCATGACCAAGCATCACATTCTCGGTCACCGTAAAAACCGGCACCAACATAAAATGTTGGTGCACCATGCCAATCCCGGCCGCGATTGCATCGCTGGGAGAATCTACTTCGAGCTTCTTCCCCTTTACAAAGACCTCACCCTCATCGGGTTCATACAACCCATATAAAATATTCATCAGGGTTGATTTCCCGGCCCCATTCTCCCCTAACAAAGCATGAATTTCACCTTTATTCAAGGTCAAATCAATGTGATCGTTCGCTAAAACACCGGGGAAACTCTTGGTAATGCCGCGCAGTTCTAAGACAGGCTCCATAGACACCTCAAAGAGACGGAGATGATAAATTACATAAATGAAATTCTAACATAAAATCACGAGACAACTCCCCCCATTATGCCTAATAAGTGGTCATTTGCGCAACCCAAAGCCCTAGACAATCATTCATTTTCAGCGCATTGGATGTAATTAAAAGACAGTGGAGGGACACAAGTCCCTCCACTGATTGGTGTAACTTTCCCGAAAAACTAGAAACTACTGAAGGTCTTCAGGGGAGATACCGGCAGCATCCAACACCTGACGGAAGGGATCGTAGAAGGTGTCATCGTGCGCTTCCAGAGCCGTCCAGGAATAGGCGGTATCCAGAGCGGCCTGACCTTCTTCGGTCTCGGCGATCGCCAGCAAAGCGTCAACGATCTGCTGCTTGACTTCAGGATCAAAGCCAGTCACGAATTGTACACCGTCGTTGGGGATATCGGCGGAAATTTCAATCACCGTAATCACATCCATAACGTCCGGGTAATCTTCTTCGATCGCGGTGCGGGCATCCACGAAGGAAGCGCCAGCATCGCAATCGCCATTGTACACACCAGCAACTGCGGCATCATGGGAACCAGCATCCACAATCTGAGCCAGGTCTGTGTCGGGATCAACGCCGGCAGCCTTCAGGGTGATCGAGGGGATGATCCAGCCACTGGTGCTGAGCGGGTCAGGGCGGCAGAAGGTCTTGCCGGCCAGATCGGCCAACTCGGTAATGCCGCTGTCCGCGCGCACGTAAATCTGTCCGTTGTAGACCGGGCTGCCATAGCGTACCGCAACCAACTCAGATCCTACACAACCATTGTCGGCAGCCAGGACGTAAGCAAAGGTTGCCAGGGAGGTCATGTGAGCTTTGGGGGGTATTGCACATGCAGCTTCGATCACACCAGCATACTCGGTGGCGACGAAGGGCTGAATAACCAGGCCGGTTTCATCGTAGATCAAAGCAGCCAGATCTTCAAAGCCGGTGACCACGCGGTCGGTTTCGCCAGAGGGGACAACCGCCCACAGGATCGGGTCTTCTTCGGTGCCAGCAGGTGTCGTAAATTCAGCTTCAGGAGCAGCTTCTTCACCACCAGCTTCTGGCAGGGTCATAACATCGCCAGCGATAATGCCAGCTTTGAGGTCATCGATCTCGGCTTTCAGGTCAGCGGGGATTTGGGCATCCCAGTTAGCACCATAGGCCAAGCCAACGCCGCCATTATCCAACGTACCGGTGTAGATTTCACCTTCGAAGGTGCCATCCATGACCATTTCAATCGTGTCGGTCACGAAGCCATCCATACCCTTCAAAGCGCTGGCCAGAATGTAGTCAGCCTGTTCCGGGTATGCGTAAGGAGCGGACCAATCGGTGTCAACACCGATCAACAAGCCAGAGCCGCGCTCTTCCATAGCTGCCAGGGTACCAGCACCAACGGGGCCAGCAACCGGCATGATGATGTCAGCGCCTTCGTCCAGCAGGGTTTCGCCCATCGTGCGGCCGTCATCGGTGCTTTCGAAGTTACCGGTGAACAGACCATCTTGGGTAGCGACGTCCCAACCAAGCACCTCAACGCTGGTGCCGTGGGCTGCATTGTATTCTTCAACACCCAACACGAAACCATCCATGAAGATGGTAACCGGCGGAATATTCAGACCACCGTAGGTGCCGACAACGCCAGTCTCAGTCATGCCTGCAGCCAGATAACCAGCCAGGAAGGTAGCTTCATTGATGTTGAAGCCGCTGCCGCGCAGGTTCGGGAACTCCAGGTAGTCGACATCGACAATCGCAAATGCCTGATCCGGATTAGCTTCAGCAGCTGCAGCCGTGGCGTCACCGAGCAAGAAACCAACAGAGACGATCAGATCGCATTCCTCTTCGAGGAAAGCATTGATGTTGACTTCATAGTCGGTCTGTTGTTGAGATTCAAGATATTGGACCTCAACACCAAATTCATCTTCGGCATCCGTGAAGCCCTTCCAGGCTGTGGCATTGAAGGATTTGTCGTCAATACCGCCAACATCGGTTACCTGACAGGCTTTGATGGTTGCTGTTTCTTCCACGGGCTCTTCCATGGGTTCTTCCATGGGCTCTTCAGTGGGTTCTGCTCCACCACCACAGGCGCTCAGTACCAGGGCGGCCAGGATCAATAGAACCAAGAGCGAATACAGTTTTTTGGTCATATTTCTTATCCTCCGAAAGTATAAAAATAGTGGATTTACCAATCTATCTGATAAGGCGTGAACATCAGATAGACCTACGGGGCATATGCCCCCTAAAGCATTTTCTTAATTTAGTCTAACATTAACCTAACAAGATAGCAAGCGTTCCGAAAATTTTAAGATTACATTAATAAAATCGTCCATACAACCTAAAAAATCCATTTTCGGTCATTCCAGGCTGGTGTCGATCAACCCCTCGAAAAGGTCGACCAGCATCCGATCTAAATTCGCCTGCCGGCCTGGAGAAAAGCGCTCAGAATTGATGTTTGTCATCCGGTATCCTGTCGGATAATCGCCACTAACGAATTCGGACATCGCTCTCCCGGCGATCTCTTCCAGCACGACCCCATAGTCGGGTTGAATGCTGGCTACCCAACTAGCCTGCACGTTTTCCGGCGGCACCCCCGTACCGATGATGGCAACACCAGACTGGGCCAGATATTCCAGCAACGTTGTATCACCAACTCCCGGAGTGACGAAGACCGTTTCAACTTCTTGCTGGATCAGCAGATCGGCCGTTCCTTGCCAGACCGCTGTATCAGAGCCAGCAGCCGCCTCGGCATAGAGCGGGTAATCGTTGAACGGTGGATAAGCCGGATTGCACAAGCCACAATAGTACACCGCGCCGGTCAGAAATCCTGTACGCGCCGCCAATCCATCCTCCGTGCCGCTAACCGAAAGTACGCCAACCCGCCACTCATCAGTGATCAATGCCGCCAGATAACCGGCAATGAAGCCCTGGTAATCGGGCTGGCTGCCCTGCACCCCAATCGTTGCTAGGTTAGGGGCCGCGCCTAATCCAGGAATCCCCACTGCAATGAACTGCACGCCGGGCAAGGTATTGACTAAACCTGGAAGGCCAGGGTCAGGCGGCAAAGCGACGACCAAAGAATTATTAGTGGGAAAATCAACTTCCGTCAGGCCTTCGCGCTCGCTAAAGACCAACCCGTTGGCCTGTGCCAATGCATTGAGCAAAGCCTGCGCTTCGGCTCGCAAGCCCGCATCGGTATTGGCGCTTGCCAACAAGATCAAGGCGCGCGGCGCCGTGGTTGGCACAGGCGCGACGGTATCCGTAGGCACGGTTATGATGGCGGGTTCTTCCAATGGCGGTGTCACGGCCGGACTTTCTGCCCCACATCCCACAAGCAACAGGCCAACGAAAAGCAGCAAACAAATTGGATAGTACGAACGGGGTATACGCAACACAAACATCTCCAGGGTGTTAGAATTAACCCTTATTTTACTATTACTGTATAATTACGGAAGATACTAACGGACTTGAATATAAAATATGATGATGGAAATCCCACCAAGCGATACCCCTGAAGATTCTGAACAAACCGCCCGCGCTCGCCGCCGGAGGGCACGACGACGCTTGCTGCAAAGCCTGAGTGAAGATGAACGCGCCAGCTACCTGGAAGATGTTGTCCACCGCTCAGCGCCTTCTTTTGACTTTTTCCTGTTTTCCTTGTTCTCTGCCGCGATTCTAGGCTTTGGCCTGCTGATCGACTCGCCGTATGTCTTAATACTGGGGGCCGTACTTGCTCCGCTGATGGCTCCAGCAATAGGCATCTCGCTCGGGGCCGTGATTGGGTCGTCAAAAACATTCTTTCGCAGCCTGGGTGGGCTTTTGGTAGCGTGCTTCCTGGTGCTCTTGGTCGGCGCGCTTACCGGCGTTGCCGCTCGCATCTGGTTGCCCATGGAGTTATTGCAAGCCCATCTGCACACCCAACTGACCTGGCCGCCTTTCCTGGTGATCGGGGTGGCCGCCATCCTGACCGCCAGCACGCTTGCCAAAGATCGCTTTGCTTCTATCCCTAGTGTGATCCTTGCTTACGGCTTTTACGTACCCCTGTCTGCCGCCGGTTTTGGTTTGGGCAGCGGTGTACCCCACCTGTGGATCAACGGTTTGGTGCTCTTCCTCATTCACCTTTCCTGGGCAACACTGATCGGCGTAGGTACACTGGCCGTGATGGGCTTCCGTCCCTACACCTTGTTTGGCTATTCGCTCAGCGGCGCTTTGCTGCTGGTCGTCATCTTGCTGGTGATTGGCTTTGGCGGCGCAGGTGCAGTAGTTGGTGGTCAAGTTGCTTTACCCACTGCCACGATCACGCCATCGCTGACCTTATCCCCCACCATTACGTTAACGCCCTCACCAATCCCACCCACCGACACGCATACGCCCACGCTCACGCCCGTGCCGCCAACCGAAACGCTGACGCCAACCGAAACGCGTACCCCTACGACCACGCCCATCGAGGCGCGCGTCCAGGTGCAGGGTGAATTTACCGGCGCAGTGCTGCGCGACTCACCAGGCGGTAACGCTTTCTATTCGATGGTGAACGGTTGGCTGGTGGAAATCCTACCAGACGAACCGGTTGTGATTAACGGCGCCATCTGGGTACATGTCTTGGATCTAGAGAACGAGGTAGACGGCTGGATCAGGCAGAGCCTGCTCGTCACGGCGACCTCCTCTGTACCCACCAAAACCCCCACCATTACTGAGACCATTACACCAACAGCGGCACCCGCGACGAGCACAGTCACAAGCTCACCGACAGAGGCTCCACTACCTGCTTCAGCCACACCAACACCCTGACCATCATCAATTCAGGGGAAAAATTCCATACACAAAGCTTCTTGTTTGGGAGGGCATAAAGCCCTCCTTTACTTTAACAAAACCCGCGGGTTTACAGCGTTGACGCTATACCCTCCATCTGGTAGAATTTCTCCTGCCCGGTGCGTTGTACCCTTCGCCCGGGCCTGATTATGCTGCTATGTTTTGCAAAATCAGAATAAATCTAAGGGCTTGAGGTAAGTACAAATGAAAGTAATGCTTTTGGAAGATGTTTACAACCTAGGCCGAGCCGGAGACGTCAAGAAAGTCGCCAATGGCTATGGCCGCAATTATTTAATCCCCCAGGGACTGGCTGTTCTGGCTACAGTTGGAGCCATCCAGCAAGCGGAAAGCATCCGCGTGGAAGCCGATAAGCGCCGCGCCGTCTTGAACAATGAGATGAGCGGTGTTGCCGAACAAATGGTAGGCCTAAAGTTGCTCTTCCCGGCGCGCGCTGGTGAAACCGGCAAGCTTTATGGCTCGATCACCACTGCCATGATCGCCGAAGACTTGAGCGAAAAACTTGGTCTGGAGATCGACAAGAAACAGATCCATTCCCAACCCCTGCGCCAGCTTGGTATGCACTCCGTAAATGTCCGCTTGACCATTGACGTCATCCCCGAAGTCGATGTCGTCATCTATCGCGAGGGCGAAGCGCCGGAAAACTACATGATGGCTCCAGAAGAGATCGCCGCCGATGCTTCTCCATTGGCTCAGATCGAGGCCGAAGAAGAAGCCATTTCCGAAGCAGGCGCTGAAACCGAAGCAGAAATCGAAGCCGCTTTGGAAGAAGCTGACCTTGGCACGGACGTAGAAGCAGAAGTGGAAGTAGAAGTAGAAGCCGAAGCTGAGGTTGAAGCAGAAGTAGAAACCCCTGAAGAATCTGAAGAAGAAAGCGAAGAGGCCGCCTAAATGCGGTTGTTAGCCCTTCGCCGGGGCTGAAAATATCCGTTGCATCACAGCAGCCTGCCGGTGGACGTCCGCCTGCAGGCTGTCTTTATATGTATTTCTCTATGCTTGAAGATATCGGCAATACCTTACGCGAAACCCGCGAAAATAAGGGCATTACCCTGAAAGAAGCCTCTGAGGCCACTTTCATTCGCGCGCATCACTTGCAAGCGTTGGAAGCCGGTGACTTCAGTTCAATGGCTTCGGCTGCCCAGGTGCGCGGTTTCTTACGCGCTTATGCCGATTTTCTCGGCCTGGATGAGAAGACGCTTTCGCTAACCCCGGAACGCCAAGCTTCCACGGACATGGATGCAGAAATCTCCACCGACACGCAACCCGTTCAACCCGCCCCAAGACCTGACAAAAACCTTGAAGCCAACGCCATTTTCAGCGAGATCGGCGCGCAATTGCAGGAACGGCGCGAACTGCTGGGGCTTTCACTCGAAGACGTCGAACAACACACCCACATCCACAAACACTATCTCAGCTTGCTCGAAGCCGGGCAAATGGAACAATTCCCCTCACCGGTGCAGGCGCGCGGCATGTTGAGCAATTACACCACCTTTCTCGACCTGCACCCCGACCGCATTATGCTACGCTATGCTGACGGCTTGCAGGCGCGTCTGGAAGCTAGGCAGCCCGAACGCCGGGCAAGCGATGCTCGTCCCAGTGAACCACGCCCTGATACACAGCCCCGTGCTGCTGCCCCAGCTATGCCGGTGTGGCTGCGCAGTTTGCTGTCGCCTGACGTGCTATTGGTGTTCTTCGTCGCCGTTGCTGCCATCCTGTTCGGCATCTGGGCATTTGGCCGCGTGATGGCCTTGCGCGCCAGCGAAGAAGTCGAGCCGACCGCGCCACCCTCCGTCGCTCAGCGCCTGGTGCCCACCACGACCCCCACAGCCACGCCCGAGGCAACCGCGGAAATCAATCCCGGAGAAGACATCCCGGCAGATGGTGACGTAGCAGGATTGAACGAAGAGGTTCCGTTCGGCAAAACCACCGGCAATGTACAGGTCAACGTGATCGTCCAGCACCGCGCCTACCTGAAAGTGACCGTCGATGGCGAAGTGCAGCTCGACCAGCGCGTCGTACCGGGCAGTGCTTTCTCTTATGTCGCCGAGGAACACATCGAGGTACTTACCGGCGATGGCGCCGCCATTCAAGTAACTTACAACCAAACTGATCTGGGATTATTGGGTATCCTGGGAGAAGTTGTTGATGTGATCTACACGAGTGAAGGCCCCCAAACACCTACCCCGCAACCCACTGCCACCACCGATCCAAACGCCACGCCGACGATCACACCATCGCCATCCCCAACCATGACGCTCGAACCTACCGCAACGCAAACCGCGCCCTAAGCCACCGCGGCCATTTTTCCTCACCAGTTTCAAATTGACAATCCATCATTCTGCGGGTATATTCGCAGTATAAACCTCCGAATTTCCCCCAGGAGCATTTCATGGGCCGTATCATTCCTTCCATCCCCTATAAATCTCAAGTAGACGCCGATGCCGACGATAACCGCAACGACTGCGGGCCAACTGCGCTGGCAATGGTGCTGAACGCCTTTGGGCATAACGTCACCACCAATGCCGTTTACAAGCGTACGGGGGCCAAGCCTAATGCATACGTCAGCGTGACCCAGTTGATGAATGCTTCCAGATCCTACGGCATTCCTTTCAACCATTTTTACGCCTGGAATCTGACCAAGCTCAAACAGATGGTTAACCAGGGCAAAACTATGATCGCACTGGTGCATTACGGCTCTTTCGTCGAGGTCAACCCCGGCGTTTCTACTCAAAACACATCCTTCACCGGCCCGCATTTCGTGGTTGTGGTTGCTTATGACGATGACCACATCTATGTCAACGATCCCTTATGGTGGGGTTCACGCCGCAGTGAGGGTTTCCGCAAGGCCTGGACCTACAACCAGTTCCTGAAAGCCTGGGGCAGCAACCACATCGACGGCAACAAGGACTTTTCCGGCATCCTGTGCTCGCTGACCTTATCCACCGAGCAGTACAACGGCCCGGACGACGAACCCGTCCCACCACCCTTCCAACTCGATCCCGACATGGCCCGGCGCATCAAAGCCTGGGCTGAAGCCAACGGCCTGCCCCAACCCGCCATCACCAGCCCGGCAGTCGCCAATGCTTACATCGAAGCGATGGGCGCTTGGGGCGAGCGCGTTGTGGAGCATCAAGTTACCGCCGGGGACACCCCCGGACTGATTGCTTTGCGCTATTATGACGATCCGATGAAATGGAACGTGATTATGTATTTCAACGGACTCACGCCGGTTGATGTGATCCACGCCGGAGACAAATTGCTCATCCCCGAACCGCTGACCCAGCCAGTCGAAATTCCCGACGATGATTTACCCGACGATGGTGTCCCCCCCGTCCTGGACATCACCCAGCCCAACCCGGACCATGTACGCCGTATTCGGGCCTGGGCTGCCTACCACAACATCGAACAGCCCGACATCCCTAACAACCAGGTTGCAGCCGCCTATCTCACCGCCTTGGGCGATTGGGGCACAGAGATTGTCAAACATACCGTCGCCGATGGCGAAGACCTGGGCCTGATCGCCTTGAAATATTACGGCAACCCGCTCAAATGGGATGTGATCACCCAATTCAACCGACTTCCCCCGGTCGGTGCTTTCAAAGTGGGGGACGTGCTCGAAATCCCCGAACCCGACCGTATCTGACGTGTCGATCTTCGACCAGTTCCCCATCCTCGAAACCGAGCGCCTGCTCCTGCGGCAGATCCAACCCCAGGATAGCACGGCGCTTTTTGTTATTTTGTCCGACGCCGAAGTCACTCGTTATCTAGGTGTGCAACCCTTATATTCCATGGATGAAGTCGAGGGCCTGCTGCCACTTTTCCACTTGCCCTACCAGACCCAATCCGGTATTCGCTGGGCAATCACCCCAAAAAGCGGGCCGGATGCCGGTAAGCTAATCGGTACTTGCGGGCTTCACCGCTGGCAGCCCGACCACTACCGCGCCGAGATCGGTTACGAACTGGCGCGCGCCTACTGGGGACAGGGCATTATGGGTGCAGCATTGAATACGATCCTGGATTTTGGCTTTTCTACGTTGGGTTTGAACCGTATCGCGGCCGAGGTTTGGGCAGCAAACACGCGTTCGGCCCGCTTTCTCGAAAAGCAAAGGTTCCAAAGCGAAGGTTTGTTGCGGCAAGCTGAATTTGTTGAAGGGGCTTTTCAAGACATCCTGATTTATGCTATCCTGAAAAAAGAGTTCAACCAGGCATAGCCATTTAGGACTTACGAATAGAGGAGGTGGAAAATGAAAAACATTTTCCAAAAGAGAACCCCCAAGGCGGTCTCTACACTACAATGGATTACACTGGCCCTCATCCTGGCAATGCTGGCCTGTAACCTGCCGGGGGACGGTGGAGAAGAAGAAGCGGAAGCGCCACCCAGTGAATCAGATGAGACTATCCCCGCCGAGACAGAAGCGCAGCCACCAACTGAAGATTCCCAACCACAAACTGAGATCATTCCCACCGGAACGCTTGGGCCGGAAGATCTGGAGTATCTGGGCGCTTTCCGCCTGCCCGACACCGAAGAAGGCATGTGGGATTACAGTGGTCATGCCCTAACCTATTACCCCCAGGGTGACTCGGATGGGATAGCCGATGGTTTTCCAGGATCGCTGTTCAGCGCCGGGCATGACCAGTCTTTATATGTTTCCGAGATCAGCATCCCGACACCGATTGACTCGCGCAACCTGGACGACCTGAACACAGCTACCACTTTACAGCCTTTCGCCGACATTTCTGGCGGCATCTTCGACACCGAAGCCATGGACGTCCCTCGCCTGGGGCTGGAATACCTTCCCGCCCAGGGTGACCAGGATTCGGACAAATTGCATTTCGTTTTCGGCCAGCATTTCCAGGAATTCGATCCCGCTTTCGGCTGGAGCGAACTTGACCTCTCCAACCCCGAGGCAGCCGGAGCGTGGGTATTCAACGGCTATACGAATTACGCTACCAGTGATTACTTGCTCGAAATCCCCGCAGCATGGGCGGATAGCTATACCCCCGGCATGTACCTGGCAGCCGGACGCTTCCGCGAAGGCGTGTGGAGTGGTGGCGGCCCGGCGCTATTTGCCTACGCTCCCTGGAGCGAGGGCAATCCTCCCGCTCCTAATGCGACATTGACCTACATCACCCCGCTGCTGCTCTACGGCACACAACTGCCGGACGGCCTGGAAATCGCCTTCGACGAAACCAGCCAGATGAATGGCTACCAAGAATCCGATCATTGGTGGGGCGCGGCTTGGCTGACCGCCGGGGATAATGCCGCCGTGGTTTTCGCCGGGACGAAAGCATTAGGCGATTCGTGGTACGGTTTTTCTAATGGTGTAATCTGGGATTACGACTGTGCCGAACAAGATCCACCCACCTGCCCAGACGTGCCCGAATGGCCGAACGATAACCGCGGCTATTGGGCCGAGGATTACCAGGGACAACTGATCTTCTTCGATCCCAACGATCTGGCCGCCGTGGCGCTGGGGCAAATGGAGACTTACGAGCCGCAGCCCTACGCCACCCTCGATCTCACCCCCTACCTGTACGCGCCAGAACTAAACCACGGCGAATACAAACGTGACCTGATTGGAGCGATTGCCTTCGACCGCGCCAACGGCCTGCTCTACGTGATCGAACGCCTGGCCGACGAATATAAATCCGTGATCCACGTCTTCCAGGTCACAGCCAGCCCAGCTTCATCCGCAATTCCGCCGGAAGATAGCACGGCAGAAACAGACACAACCAGCGAAACCACAACCACGGAGGGCAAAAGTTGCCCTCCGCTTCCTTTTTCGGATAGGCCAAGCGTCAGCGTCGCCTCCGAAGCCGAGTTGCGCGACCAGGCTCAAAACGCCGCTCCCGGCACTACTATCTTGGTCGAGCCGGGAACGTATAATATGCAAGATTTCGTTTACATCGTCAATGCCGGCATCAGTCTGCGCGGCGCCAGCGGGGCGCGAGACGATGTCATTTTGGACTTTGGCGGCATGCAGGATGGTTACTTTGGTGTGATGGTCGAAGCTGATGACGTCACCATTGCCGACCTGACCATTCGCAATGCAGTCGATCATGGCGTCGCCGTCCAAGGCAGCGACCGACCGGTGCTTTACAATCTGCACATTGTCGATATTGGCGACCAACTCGTGAAGGTCAACCCAGTTGGCGACGGCAGCGATGACGGTCTGCTGGCCTGCTCACACCTGGAATATACAACCGCCGCCCCGGATGACTACACCAACGGGATCAGCGCCCACGATGCCCATAATTGGATCGTGCGCGATAACCGCTGGGAGCGCATCCGTACCCCAAGCAACGATCCTGTGCCAACGATCTTGTTCTGGAATGGATCCACGGACACAATCGTCGAACGCAACGTGCTGATCGACTGCTACCAGGGCATCGCCTTCGGAAATGCCGGTGGTGACGTCGGCGACCACTCCGGCGGGATCGTGCGCAACAACTTCATCTATGCCAGCATGCCCCACGATGTGGTTATAGAGATGGTGCACGCCACCGACTGGTTAGTGGCGCATAATACTGTGCTGCTGATGAACCCCGTGGACGGCCTGACCTGGGGCATGGAAGCACGCTTTTCCGACACCAGCGGAACGTTTGCCAACAACCTAACCAACCTGGATATTTACACCGACCGCGACGATGCCCAGGGCACCAGCAGCAGCGACGTCACCAACGCTCACTTGAATTGGTTCATCGACCCGGCCAACGGCGACTTGCACCTAACCACCAGGGCTGCCGCCGCCATCGACCAGGCCGCGCCGCTCGCCGAAGTTACCACCGACATTGATGGAGATTCGCGTCCAAGAAGTAATGCCGATGTAGGCGCAGATGAAGTTGGAGAGTGATGAAGGAAGCCAGAAAAAAAGAAGGATAACCCAGTGAAGGTTTATGGCTATCTTTACTAACAAATTGAATTATTCCGATTCACAATCCTATTCTACATACTCAGTATCTTTAGTAATAGAAACGGGTTTTATTCGTGATAATAATTTTTCAAAACCTGCTTCATAGTCATTTCGAAAATCTGCAAAAGCCCTGTTTTCTAGAGTTAATGGAATCATGTTACCCTGATATAAAACAGGCAGAACTAAAACGCGCTCACGTCGATTTTCTTCCATAAGTGCGAGCTTTAACTCTGTGGTCACTGCCTCAGAATTAACAGACTGATCGGACATAATTACGATTATCCATTGACTAGTTGATATAGCTTCATCTATTTTTTTCGAAATCAAATCCCCAATTTTGATTCTTTCTTCCGCTAACCAAACATCAACGCCATGAGATTTAAGATCGCGCGAAAGCTTTTTTGCAAACTCAGAATCCGCGTAAGAATATGATAAAAAGACTCTTGGATTCTCTTGAATATCCGCAATTTTACTGAGGATTTCTTTAGATGTTTCATCAGGGTTATTTGTAAAATTTATTTCTGATGATCCAACTTTTATCGATGTTCCTTTCATCTTTTGAGTCAATCTAAAAAAAGCCTCCGCAATCAGACTAAACAATATGCCGATCAGAGTTCCAAAAACAATTATTGTTAGTAGGTTTCCAACTGTCAAAGAATACATATTATATTGAATTTGTAGCAATTACAAAAGACGAAAGAAGGCTTATAAAGCCAAGCGTATTTCCAATCAGTAGATACCTATTATGTTTTATCCATCCCTTATTAAACAATCGAATTGTTTGAGTTATTGGGATCGATTCAATATAATCGCTATGCAGTTGCTTTAGAACAATCGAGAGCAGCAAAAGAAGGAAGTGTACAAACAATATAATTAGCCAAACAGGAATTTCCCGAGTTGTAGTTGGTGTGTTTAACGGGAGAAAAATGGAAAAAGGTTGGGGTTCGAAATCCATATGCCCAATATTGCCAAGTCTAAAGCGAAAGCAATAGAAGCAAGATCACTTCCCCACATTAGATAAGCTTCCTGAGCTGTATAAAATCTCTCTACCTCCTTCTTAATCTCCTCAATTTTAATTCCTTCTGAAATTGATTCTTCAATAACAGCTTTGATTGCTGATAATCTACGAGTTGATGCTATTAACCTATTAGCAATCCAGTCTGCCAGAACTGTTGCTATTGTCACTAAAATTGCTAAAACTAAATCGATCCAGAAGTCAATCATTTCTATTTCCAACCTAAAAGAATCCCATACAAAGAATTACACCTAAAGTATACAGCAAATTTGTTGAATAGATTTAAAGATGGCTATGAAATTTTCTTATTCATGATTTTTATTTTTTTAGTAACTAATGGTGCTAGTTGCTCATAGAGAAAACTCAGCAATACTCAACTGATGATTGGGTGCATCAGAATGCAATTGGTGATAA
>JAFGRA010000370.1 GCA_016935415.1 Anaerolineales bacterium | reverse complement strand
TGGGCATCGATGCGCATGGTGCGGAACTTGAGCATCTTGAAAGTCTTGCCACCCTGCCCAATCCGGGGATGCCAGTAAAAGGCAGGCCCACTGGAGTCTATGCGGATCGCGACCGCCAGCAGCCCCAGCAAAGGCGCCAGAAATAGCAGCCCCAACGCAGCTATGGTGACATCCAAGATGCGCTTGATCCATTGCGCCACAGGTTGCGCCAGGTTGTTCTGCGCGACCACTTTCGGAAACTCACTCACGTTTGAGGCGCTCATTGGGCAGGCTCCTCCGCTATGGCAGGGGGCAAACGCAGCGCCGCAGCCGCCAGCACACCACACACCACCCACTGGATCGCCGGGCGCGTGCCCCAGATGACCGCATCAAAGCAGCCGTGCACCAGCAGCACAACAGGAATGGCTAACAATGTCAGCAACCAGACCTCAAAATCCTCCAGGCGTGCCGCCCTCTGCCGGATCATCCCTGCTCCAAGCACTCCCGTACTGCCGCAGCCACGTATTCCACTTTTTCCTGTCCCATGCTCGGATACAGCGGCAGAGTCACTTCTCGGGCAGCCACCGCTTCGGTGCGCGGCAGTGAAATGGCACCATAGCGCTGCCGGTAATAGGTAAACAGGTGCGTGGGCGGGTAATGAATGCTGGTCTGGATCTTCTTCTCGCGCATCCGATCAATAAACCCTTTGCGCTCTATGCCTTCTGGGAGAAGCATTGGGAAGATATGGTAAGAAGGCTCGCCGCGCGGATTCAGGAACGGCAATGAGACTCCACTCCCCGCCAGGAGCTTTTGGTACAACTCCGTCCACTGCTTGCGTAGAGCGTTGTTTCCGGGGAGTTTGGCCAGCTGGACTCTGCCCAGCGCCGAACGGATCTCATCGATGCGGTAGTTGTAGCCCAAATCAACGACGTCATAACTATACGCATGTCCGCGGTGGCGATCGTAGGTCAAAGTGGTCATGCCGTGTGAACGCATTAGCTTCAAGCGGGCCGCCAGGTTATCATCCCCGGTCAGCAGCATGCCCCCTTCCCCGGTAGAGAGGTTCTTGTTGGAGAAAAAGCTGAAACAGCCTATCTCGCCAATCGTTCCCAGCCCTTGCCCGTCCAGCTTCCCGCCGGGGGCATGGGCCACGTCCTCGATCACTCTCAGGTTGTGCTTGCGAGCCTCCGCCAGGATGGCCTGCATGTCGCAGGGGTATCCGGCGTAGTGCATCACGATCACGGCCTTGGTGCGCGGAGTGGCCAATCGCCCAATCTCGCTTGGGTCGATGGTGAAATCTTCCTCTCCATGGATATCGGCCAGGCGCACATCGGCCCCGCAGTACAGGACCGCGTTGGAGGTGGCCACAAAGGACAGCGACGGGGTGATGACTTCATCGCCCGGTCCAATTCCCACTGCCAGGCAGGCCAGGTGCAGGGCTTGGGTGGCGTTCGAGACGGTCAGAGCGTGCTTTGCGCCGGAAAGGGCGGCAAACTCGGCTTCAAAAGCCTGTGTGACCGCGCCCATCGTCAACCAGCGGCTGTGCAGCACATCCAGGACGGCCCGGTTTTCTTCTTCGTTGTATTCCAAATCGGCCAACGGCACAATCCAGTCCATTTAATCTTCCTCCGGTAAAAACTGCTTGCGCATATGATCAAAATCCTCAACCGCCTGCTCGTAATCGTCCGGCCTGCCCAGGTCTTGCCAGTACCCCTCAAAGGGATACGCAGCCACCGCCTTTTCATCTGCCAGCAGCTTCTTCACCAGCACCGGAAAGTCCAGATATTCGCCCTTGGGGATATAGGACAGTACTTGCGGCTCAAACACATAGATACCCATGCTGACCAGGTAGTCGATGGTTGGTTTTTCAACATAATCACAGACCATGTGGTCAGTGCAGGTTTCAATAACTCCCAGGTCAATATGCACCTGTCGGCGGTGCGAGGCGATGGTCGCGACTGCGCCGTGCTCCCGGTGATAGCGGAGCAAATCGGCGATATCCAACGTGGTCAGCACATCCCCATTGGTAACAATGAAGGTCTCATCCAGCCCGCCCACCTGCGCTAAGGGTCCAGCCGTGCCCAAGGGATGTGGCTCGTAACCATAACCAATCTTCAACCCGTACTGGCTGCCGTCGGCAAAGAAGGCCCGCATCAGTCCGGCCAGGTGCCCGACCGTCAGGACAACCTCATCGACTCCAGCACGCTTCAGTTGCAGCAGCAATATCTCGAGAATGGTTTTGTCCCCGATGGGCAGCATGGGCTTGGGGAAGACTCGCGTGTAGGGTGCCAGACGGGTACCTTTCCCTCCGGCCAGGATCACTGCTTTCATATTGTCCCCTTATCGTTGGTATTGGCCAGGGCTGAAGAACCCCGGGTGTGCGCGGATCCAATCAATCACCTGCCCCAGGCCCTCATCCAATCCCACCAGCGGCTGCCAGCCCAGGTGTTCTCGCGCGCGGGTGTTATCCGACAGCAGGCGCATAACCTCGGATTTTTCCGGGCGCTTGCGCTGGTCTTCCTGAACGATTGGGAGGTCTTTACCGAGGATGCGCAGAACACGCTCGGCTAGTTCACCCACGCTCACCTCGCTGCCCGTGCCCAGGTTAAACACTTCCCCCTCTACCCCTGGAGTCTTTGCGGCGCACAGGAAGCCGTTGACGGTATCTGAAACGTAGGTGAAATCGCGTTTTGTGTCCAGGCTGCCCAGGCGGATCTCGTCGCGACTCAAGGCCTGGCTGATAATGGTCGGAATGACAGCCCGTGCCGATTGGCGCGGGCCGTAAGTGTTGAAAGGCCGCACAGTTACCACCGGCAGGCTGTAGGTGCAATAAAAGCTCTCAGCTAATTTGTCCGCCCCGATCTTGCTGGCCGAGTAAGGCGACTGCCCCTGCAGCGGGTGGGTCTCATCCATCGGAACCCGCCGCGCCGTGCCGTACACCTCACTGGTGGAAGTGTGCACGAGTCGCTCGACGCCGTGCGCGCGGGCAGCCATAAGCACGTTCAGGGTACCGATTACGTTGGTCTCCACGACTTCCACCGGGTGCAGATAGGAGTAAGGAATGGCAATCAAAGCGCCGAGGTGAAACACGGTGCTCATTCCCCGCACAGCAGACTGCACCGCATCGGGGTCGCGCAGGTCTCCCGCCACAACCTCCACCTGTGCTTTGACATCCTCATCCAGCAGGTTGAGCAGCCCCGGGTCACCGCGCGAGTTATAGCGCACAAACGCCCGCACTCGGGCGCCTTCTTTCACCAGTGTTTCCACCAAATGGCTGGCAATAAAGCCCCCTGCTCCGGTCACCAGCACCAATTCATTATTCCATTCAGACAACCTACACCTCCGGGGGCCTGAACTGCTCGCGTATTTCCTTCAGCAACTCCTGCGCGCGCAGGGTCTTCCCCTCTGCGATTAAAGAATTGAGCTCATCATACCACGCATCCAACGCTTCGCCGTGCAAGCGCTTTTTGCGAGTCTGCATATCTTGATTGATCAAACGGTGGTCTGATTTTACAAAGGTCTGCAAATTCTCCAGCACATTCGGGAACAGGATCAGGCGAGCCTTTGTCTGGCTGCACACTTCGATGATCCGCTCCCGGTCGGCTTCGTCGATTTTCGAGATCGCAAAAGCAATCACGCCAATATCAAACTTCTTGATCAGTTCCGGCAAATTTTCACTGGTGCCCAGGATCGGGCTGCGGTCCACCGCCATGCCCACCTTGCGAGGGTCATCATCCACCACGCCCACCACCGAAAAAGCCTTGGCAAAATCGCCGCGCTTGAACAGCCAGACTACAAATTCACCCAGGTCGCCACCACCCACCACCAGGACGCGCTCTCCCACACGCTGGAGCGCCACCCGGCTGCCCAACCAGCGCGAAGCCACCCCAGTGATCAACCGCTCCCGGTAACGCACGACGATAAAACCCACCGCCGATAAGAGGCTTCCGGTAACCATCAGATTGAAGGGCATGGTCTCAGGAGGGAAAAGGATGCGGTCTACAGCCAGGACGACGACCGTGGCAAAAGCAGCGGAGGCCAGCAAATCCATGGCGCTATTCGCCGGGGCTTTGGACCAGCCAATCCGGTTTACGCCAAGCAGCCCATTGATCAAACTAAAGAGCGCAGAAATTGCTAATACTGTAAGAAATGCCGTCGAGAAGCCGATATTCAATGGTCGTGTCAAGCGCCACAGTGTCGCCGCACCGCCATAACAGAGCATTACCACGAAAAAATCTACCAGGAACCAGTTGAAATGGTTGGTCACAAAACGCGACAATGGCCCCCACATCAACAAATGCTGGGGAACGGATTGTTTGCGCAGCTGTGGCAGCAGCACCAACGCTGTCCACAGAATCACATCCATATCGGTCAGGATGGTGCGTCCACGCAGATACATCAGGTCCAGGCGTAGCTTAGACGGTAAAATTGTATACAGGTAATCCTGCATCACATTATCCCCGACCAGCATCTGCTCTTCATCACGGTAGAAAACAGACGCCGGGCTGGTGATGCCAGGCCGAACAGCCAACAACTCTGTCTTTACATCCTCCGGCCAATCCGCCGCCAACTCGGGGTCCTCTGGACGAGGACCGACCAGGCTCATCTCACCGATGAGCACGTTCCATAACTGCGGCAGCTCGTTCACCTTGGTATCCCGCAGCCACTTGCCAAACGGCGTGATGCGCGAGTCTCCCGCAGCAGTCACCCGCGCCCCGGCAAAACTGGCCGGATCGGCGTACATCGTGCGAAACTTGAGGATGCCAAACGGTTTTCCACCTCGCCCTAACCGGGGGCCGCGATAGAAGGTCGGCCCGGGTGAATCCATGCGAATGAGAATTGCCACAAACCCCAGAACAGGGCTTAAAAACATGATTCCAAAGAAAGAAACCAGGATATCAATGGTTCGTCTCAGGAATCGATCCATCCAGACGACAAATGGGCTTTGTTTTTCTGTGCGAAAATGAATGCGGCTCACGTAACTGTTTTCCATGCCAACCCCCTTAAGTCGGTCAATAGAAATAACCACCCTCTTGATGCGCAATAATTATTACGTTTTTGACAACAATTGCTGGATGATAGATCGTTCTACCCCATGTAGCTACGGAGATTATACCTTAATCTCCCGCCAATGGAGCACGTTTCTTGCAGCTTATAACGAAACTGCAACACAACTACCGAGCGATGAATTTCGCCGGGAAATTCCAAAGTCTGGTATACTTCGCCGCGGGGACCTGATTACTATATGGATGAATTTGACTTTTCCGCTTCCAATTCTAATTCTGCTTCAACCGATATAAAACAGTACCTATGGCTCATCTGGCAGTGGGCCTGGCTGATCGCGTTGGTTGCGATCCTCGCTGGAGCAGGCGCTTATATCTACAGCCGAATGCAGACGCCTATCTACCAAGCACAAGCTACAGTGCTGATCAATGAAGCCTCATCTCGGACAACTGCCGACTCTACAGCGATCTACCTGACCAGTGACCGCCTCACCCAGACCTACGCCGAAATGATGGTCAAGCAGCCGGTGCTGGATGAGGTGGCGGCCAATTTGGGAATAGAGTCGGTCAGCTCTGGCGCTTTGAGCGTCCGTTCAGTCACCAATACTCAATTGCTGACATTAACGGTTGAAGACAGCGATCCCTACCGTGCCGCGAATATCGCTAACGAAACAATCAACGTCTTCTCAGAAAAAATCCTGGGACTACAATCATCCCGCTATCTTTCCTCCAAAGAGAACCTTCAAAACCAGCTGAATTATTTGGAACAGCAAATCGACGCCAATACTCAGGCGCTGGATGCTATCATTCAGGAGAATATCGCGCTTCTTCAGAACCAGCAAACCGATGCGCAGAAAAAGGATCCAACGGCTGAACCGGCTACCTTGAGCGAACTGGAAGCCCAAGCCCGGCAAATCAACCGGACAGAAATCGAGCAAATCGAAACTCGCCTGACCCAATACAGCCAAATTTACGCTAATGTCTTAGCCAGCTTCGAGCAAATCCGCCTGGCCGAGGCGCAGACTGCGGTTAGCTTCATGATTGTCGAACCAGCCGAACCTATGCTTATCGCTGTCCGCCCGCAGATTTTGCGCAACACACTATTGGCCGCGATGGTCGGCCTAATGCTGGCAATTGGTGTTATCTTCGCTGTTGAATTGCTCGACGACACCGTCAAAGACCCAGAGGCCCTTTCGAATCAGACCGGCGTCCCCCTGCTGGCCACGATCATTCGCCATGATCAGACTGCATTGCCCATCACGCAATCCTCTCCAAGATCACCAGCATCCGAGGCTTTCCGCACCTTGCGCACCAACGTGCAGTATACCGGCGTGGATCAAGCCCACCGCACCATCATGGTTACCAGCCCCACCCCGCAAGATGGGAAGACCACTGTATCCGCCAACCTGGCCATCGTGCTTGCCCAAAGCGGTCGCATCGTGACCCTGATCGACGCCGACATGCGCCGCCCTCGCGTACACGAAGCACTGTCGTTGACGAATACCACCGGCTTGAGCGACCTGTTCGTCAAACCCTTCCTGGATCTCAATGGTTACGCCCAAAAGACCACCACCGAAGGCTTGAAAATTCTGACCAGTGGGAAGACCCCGCCCAACCCTTCCGAACTTTTGGGTTCCTACCGGATGAAGGATATTCTAGACGGCATTACCCAGGAATCGGACGTGATCATCATCGACACGCCCCCGGTGCTCTCGGTCACCGATGCCGCTGTGCTCTCCTCAGAGGTAGATGGCGTGGTCGTGGTCATCAAGCCAGGCTTCACCCGCCAAACGGCAGTGATCCAGACGGTGGAGCAGCTTCGCAAGGTGAATGCCCGCATCTTGGGGCTCGTCCTCAATGATGTCGATGCCAAAAAGAGCCGTTACTACTACTACAAGAATTACTACCATTACAGTTCCTACTACACCGAAAACGGTGGGAAAAAGAGAAAGAAAACCCACACCGAAGAAGTTGACTAGACTCAAACAGCGCCCGAGTAACTCCGGGCGCTATTTTTTTACGAATGCTGTCACACATGCTGTGTTGAGGTGTCAACTTAAGTTTCATAATCCATCTCTTCACTTCTGTAATCTGATTGTAGACTCAAAAAGCCTACTTTTAACTGTTTTGTAATTAACACACACGCTATATTCGTTATAATATGGTTGTGGTTTAGTTTGCCAAAAGACAGATTCGCAATTAATCCACAGCAAATAATAGAGAACTCAACAAGAATAGGGCGGTCTGGCATCAATCTTGTAGCCTAGGTTCTTACAAACCGTTGTCTCCTTGGCCATGTGCAAGACCTTTCCGTTTCCCATCAGACAATTATGGAGCAATTATCATGGTCATCAAGCGGTTCATCTCAATACTTATGTTATCTATCATGGCCTTCTCCATTTCAGCCCCCGCACCTGTGGCTGCAGCCGACCCGCCGCCAGGGTACGATTACACCACCTACCTGCCATTGATCATGCGCGGCGCAGATACGCTTTGCCGGTTCGGGGTCACCTACCGCCCGCTTCCCGATGTCGTCATCGATCCAAGCATGCTTAAAAACTTACGCGTAGGAGCATTCCTAGATTGGAGTCCCACGAATAAATACAATCTCCCTGGCGGTGTTGAGTTCATCCATGTGATCCCAGTCGGAGGAGATGCGGCTCGTTTTGCGAGCACGTTAGCATCTGTCGAAGGCACTGTGCGAGCCAATCCTAACGACTATTGGATCGTTGGAAACGAGCCTGACACGACCTACTACGATCAGGGCGGCAACCAACAGGACAACCTACACGCCGAAGTGTACGCCGAGCGCTTCTATCAAGTCGCTATCCTCATTCGCCAGACCGACACAAAAGCCAAGATTGGCTTTGGATCTTTGGTCCAACCCACCCCCATCCGCCTGCGCTACCTTGATAAAGCATGGAATTACTTAAAAGTGCGAGCAGGGTCACAGCAACAGGCATCTGCCCTGATCGACATTTGGACCACTCACAACTTCATTCTAAATGAGAAACCCGGCGAGTGGGGAACCGGTGTTCCCCCAGGTTTTGAAAGCGACTACGCCGATCATATTGCAATCACCAATCTCGCCGACACTTACTCAACCGTCATTTTCGAACAGCGCATCCGGGCCTTGCGCGCCTGGATGAAGGCTAAAGGAGAGCAAAACAAGGCCCTGTGGGTCACAGAATACGGCAGCCTTCTCCCGCCCGTAGACAAACCTGGCTGCACAGCCTATGACCCAACCTGTGATTATGCCAACGTTTCCGATGCCACAACCGCAAATTTCATGATCGGCACTTTCAACTTCATGCGCACCGCCACGGATGTCAATACAGGCATGCCTAGCGATAAGAACCTACTGGTTCAGCGCTGGTTCTGGTATTCTTTAGCGGACCACCGCTATACATTTGGCGGGAGTCTGTACGATCCCGATAATTCGATGGCCCTTACTGGTGTTGGTACTGCGTTTTTGAATTATACTAAGAGTCTCCCAATTGATACGTCCTGTGTCCCGTGATCATCCAATTCCAGTGAGGTGCAGCATGAATGTAAAGCAAGTCAAGACCTTTGTTGCCCTGGTGACCATCCTGGCGGTGCTGGCAGCATTTGCCGGAAGCTGGTCGCCCGGGCAGAGCGCCGGGTTGCCGCAGGTCACCATTCCGACCAGTGAACCAACCCATACCCCCGACCCGACGGCAACCGCCACCGGCGTCCCATTCCGACCGCCGGTTTACACGGGTCCGATCCCGCTCATCTTCATCGTAGATGTCATCCGCGATGATACGGTGACCATCCGCACGGTAAATTTCCCCAAGAATGTCGAGTTTGCAGTTCTAATGAACTATTACGGAACCCTGGGGATTGCCGGGCTGCAGGTAGATACAGTGAATTCCGGGGCGGGCGGAGAGTTAAGGTGGACCTTCAAAATCCCCGATTCTCTCAAAGGCTTGCAACGCATCGCCATTCGCCTGGTTTCTTATTCCACCGGTTACTACGCCTATAACTGGTTCTGGAACTTCTCTACGATTGCCGGCCCCGCCGCACCGACTCCGGCCGCAACGATTGCACCCGGCACGCCTGGCACTACACTGCCCCCATTTGTCATTCCGACGTTCTTCATCCAGGCCGTGCAGAAGGACACCTCGGTCACCATTGTAACCAACAACTTCCCAGCCAACGACACCTTTGACGTGTACATGAACTTCTACGGCACGGCTGGGATCAATGGAATCAAGATTGGCAGCGTGGACTCCGGCGCCGGAGGCGTGCTGACGTACACATTAACCATTCCAGATGCCATGAAAGGCCAGCCGCGCATCGCCGTGCGCCTGAAATCCCCCACCAGCGGGTACTACGCCTTCAACTGGTTCTGGAACAACACCTATCCCTAATCAGCGGTGAAGATTAGAAGATTGGACCATTAAATATGAATGCGGAGCCAGGATTTTGGCTCCGCATTTTCTTATTTGTGCTTTCCGGTGCCGGGACTAACCCGCTCAAAAAATTAAGGGCGGCCTCCTTGAAGAGAGACCGCCCGAATGGCTTTCAGGGGGCTTCAGCCATTCTAAGAAGAATGCTTATTTTCCGGACGGCCAGCCCAGGGCGTAAAAGCCCCAAGCATCGGAGTCGCCCACCAGGCGCCCATAATTACCGAGTTCCTCGTCCAGAGTAGATGACACCTCTGTCCAGGTTTTCGTTTCAGGGTCATAGTGGAAAATACCAACCTGCTCGGGATAATTATCCAGCATGAAGCGCTCATAGCGGGTCAGTTCGAAATACACCTGGCGGGGTGCACAAGCCGCTGTGTCATCTAGGCGACCCTTGATGAACTGGCTAGCTTCCATGCCCATCCGGTAGAAGTACAACTGCTCGCGGTGAGGCAGTTGGTTGACTGGGATCTTGCACAACTGCTCTACAGCCTGCTCGCACACAGCGCTGCCAGACGTGTCAACGCCGGCCCACACAAGCTTGGGCATACTTTTATCGATCGGCAGATAAAGATCCAACTCCTCGCCCGGCTTTAGCGGTCCGCGAACACAGTAGTCGGGTTTATCGCCGGGCTCATCCGGCCGGCCAACGCCCGGCCGGGGCGTTGGCGTCGGCTCGGTCGGGATCGTGGTCTGAGCCGAAGACTGACTCCACAAACCGCCCAGAGCTGCGAAGGCAAAGACTAGGGCAACAATCACAAACACAATTGAGTACTTTTTGAATTGCATAAATACCTCCCCTCTCATATAACAAGAAATTCAATTCATTGTAACATACATTATTGATTATTAATCAACCCTTCTTCGGCAAATTTGTTTTTTAATTTTAAATTGGAGCCCACCGGTCGAGAAAATTAACTTCAAAAATGAGCCCACCTGGACATTACAATCTCCGGTAAAT
>JAFGRA010000369.1 GCA_016935415.1 Anaerolineales bacterium | reverse complement strand
GCATCCACGGAGACGAATTGTGGATGTACGATCCAAATTCTCCGAACGATGGTAAATACCGTCTGCATTTCAACGAGTATGATGTTTGGAAAGTGGTAATCCTCACCTTAGTAACCAGTATCAATTTTCTGCTATATAGGCGAATAAGAAACCGGATAAGCCAATAACCCACTGCATTCCGTTCCCAGCACCTAAACGCCTCGGTGCCTGGTCACTTAGTGTCCCTGCTCCATCTTCCCGACAATGCTTGCCCGTCACTTAAAAGTCAGCGTCATCAAGTAGCGCCACAGCCCGAGTGTCAGGATCATACTTCACCTGTACGACAGTGCCGCGCTGGAATTGGGAAATCTCCAGACGAGAGATCAGGCGCTCGGTTTCGGCCTGGAAGGGTGACCGATCGGGCGGCTGGACTTCCAACAACAGCCGGACTACCGGGTCATCGTTGATCGTGGTACCTGTATCGGACATCTTGAGAATGGTGGCCTGAGCCGGTAAGCCATTGATAAGAATGGTTTGATTGTGAATGGCGCTGACGATAGGTGCCCCGACCAGGAGAAGGGTCGACGTGACACCGAGTACACCGCTGACTCCAAGGCAATAACGGGTGAACAGGGGTAGCTCTGGCCAGGCATGATCGCCAGGAGGGAGGCTAATCAAGCTCAAGAAGGGAATCCAAATGAGCGCGAATGTCCACCAGCCGAGTTTTCTCATGGTCTTAGAGAGTTTCATCAACCAGCTCCTATCCTGGGCACAATATAGAATTCTGGACCATACTTGATGAGCCAAACGATTACAAATCGTAATATTTTGAGACACTTTATCTCTATTCCTCTGTCTACCTATTTCCCTGTATAACACCCTAAGTGCCCCATTACTCGGTGCCTTGTTCCTCCCCCATAATTTCCATGAAGGCATCCACCACGCGCGGGTCGAAGTGCTTTCCGGTCTGTTCCTGAAGGTAGGTCATAATTTTATCTGGCGGCCAGGCCTTGCGGTATGGGCGGTCGGAACTCAAGGCATCCCACACGTCGATGATGGCAAAGATGCGCGCCGCCAGGGGGATTTCCTCCCCTTTCAAGCCGTTCGGGTAGCCGCTGCCGTCCCACTTCTCGTGATGGCGGTAGGGGATATCCAACGCCGCGCGCAGGTAATCAATCGAGGAGAGCCACTCGAAAGCGTAGACTGGGTGCTGGCGCATGATCACCCATTCTTCCTCGGTGAGCTTGCCCGGCTTTTGCAGGATCGCATCGGGAATGCCCATCTTGCCGATGTCGTGCAGCAGTGCCCCGCGCCGCACGTTGATCAACTGCGCTTTCTCGATCCCCAATTTGCGCGCCAGCTCCAGGGTCAGGTCGACCACCCGCCGGGAGTGACCCACAGTTTCCATATCGCGCATCTCCAACGCGTGCGCCCAGCCTTCAATGGTGGCATCATAGGCCTGCATCAATTCCAGATTGGTTCTTTGCAGGTCATTGAAGAGGCTGATATTGTCGATCGCAATCGCCGCCTGTCCGGCCAACGTATCCAGGAAATCCATCCACTCCCCTTCCGGGTCGAGCGGCTGGCGGTTGTAGATTTCAAGCACACCGATGATATTCCCTTTCGAGATCAAGGGCACGCCAAGATAAGCGGCGATTTGCTCCTTGTGAAATTCGCGCGAATCCGAGAACCTGGTCTCGATCTGCCCGGCATCGGCGATGTGTACCACGCGTCGTTCCAACGCCGCGATCCCGGCAAAGCCCTTCCCCAGCGGAATCTTGGTGAATTTCAGCGCCTGGGTACGAAAGCCTTGTCCGGCAATGAACTCCAGCATGTGCGTATCCGGTCGGCACAGCAAAATTGCAGCCGCAGACACATCCAATTGCTGCAAGACGTGTCCCAGTACAATCTCCAGGGTCACAGGCAAATCCATATAACTGGTGATCGCCAGGTCGATGTGCTGCAAGGAAGAGAGCCGTTCCAGGCGGCGTTGGGCATCGCTGAACTGCCGGGCATTGTCGATCGCCTGGGCGGCATGGGCCGCGAAGGATTTCACCAGCGGGATTTGCTCCAGGGTATAGGCCTGGGGCCGTTCACTATCCAGCGTCATGATGCCGATCAACATATCGCGCACCAACAAGGGTACCCCCATCCAGGTGCGAATATCCTCACTCGCGCCCCAGTTTTCGAAACGCGGGTCATCCAGCGGCAGGTCGAGCACCAGTGGCTCCCCACTGGTTTCGATTTCGCTGAATAATGGATTGTTTTCAGGAAATACTTTTCCAACCGCAGAGGTTGCAAAACCCCAATCCACGACCACGCGCAACCCACCTGCTTCTTTCAGGAAAATCGTGGCACAGTCAAAGGGCAGCACGATTTGGGCCTGTTCGAGGATCAATTTGAGCACCGCTTCAATCGACAGAGAAGAGGTCAGCGCCGCAGAAACCTTATTGAGTGTTTCCAGTTGGTAGGTGTATTGCTGCAAGACCTCTTCGGCCCGCTTCTCCTCGGTGACATCACGGATGATGCTGCCCAACATGTAACCCCGGTTGGTCTTGATCGGGAATATGCGCTCCTGCACACACGGCTGGGGTTCATCAGGATGTTCAATCTCACGCTCGATCAGTGTTTCCACCCAGGGCGCTTCACCAGTCGCAAGGTAGGCGCGTAAATCTTCTTCGAATTGGCGGTAGCGTTCCGGCGTACGTTGACTTTCAGGAAGTAGTTGATAATGGGCGTCCCAGATCGGCTTGCCGATCATTTCCCCGCTCGCTAAATTGGTGATCTTCTCAAGACTGCGGTTCCAAATCGTGATCGTGCCGTTATCATCGGTAATCACGATGCCATCCGCCGACTGAGCGATGATGTCACGCAGCTTCTTCTCGCTTTCGCGCACGACCGCCTCTGTGCGCATGCGTTCAATTTCATACTTCTCGCGATAAGTCAGCGCATAGAAGATGTCCTGGAAAGGCTGCCCAACGACGGCATCCAGGCGCTCGGCCGGTTCTATGTAGCGCAGGTAAATGGTCAGGGCGGCAGCATAGAAAATTGCCATCCCCGCTTTGCCCACGATCCCCGAATAGATCAACGTGCTGAAATCTCCCTGTCCATAAAATATTCCAGGGATGAAGAGCAGCGTATCGAAGGTGAGAATGACCGCCATAGTGAGGTAGATACGCAGGAAAGCCGATTTTGGGATAAAGCGCCGCAAGGCCTCGTACACGAAGATCACCAGGAGCACGTCGCAGAAGAGCGTGATCGTGCCCGTCAACATCACCCGCGCCCCCTGGTTAAAAATCTCGCGCGGCAAATTCAGGAAATTAAGCGTGTTGGAGAACCCCAACTGGATGCCAAATCCAAACAGAAGCAAGGTCATGGTCAGGTTCGCAACCAGAATACCGTAAATTACTTTGCGGGCTTCCAGGGCATCCTCGCGGATGTAAACCAGCAAAATCGTGAACAGACTGGCCGTGAACAAGATCGCCGACCCTGGGCTGACCACCCACCCCAGTTGGAATTGAATATAGATCGATGAAGCCAGCAACATCTGGATGGGCTGAAAAACCCCCAAAGTGACGTACAGCAGGGAAAGCCCCAAACGCGCCCGCAGCCGGAACAGGCTCAACAGCAGCACAGCAACCAACAGGGCTTCGATTCCAGATACCACTATCTGGTTGACCAGATCATTGCTCATCATGCATCCTCTCGGAAGGGCTTCCAAGGCGCAGCCAACAACTCATTCCATCCCAACCTATGTAGTTCCGATAATCCGACAAAACGCATCTTACTATATCTATTATACGGTGTAATCGACCAGGGAATAATAAATTGGTGTTTGCTTTCTTGCCCGCTTTTTATATAATGTAGATAAATTGCTGTTCTCGCCCACGCACCAGGAGGAATTGGATGCGCCTGATTTCCTATCTGAAATACTTGCTTTTAGCAGCAGCATTAGGAATTTCCATCATTGAACTATTCACAACAGCCAGGTTAGGCCCCAACCCGGCTGTAATGGTAGCGGATATTGAAGCAGAATCCAGTGCGGACCCCACCTTTCTGACGGTTTACGCCGGAAAGCTCTATTTCAATGCAGCCGATCGCGCCCACCATTGGGAACTATGGCAGTATGATGCTGCCAAAGGCACCACTACCCTCGTAGCCGACATCAACCCGGATGGGAGTTCAGACCCCTTATTCCTGACTGTGTACGCCGGACAACTATATTTCGAGGCCGATGACGGCACTCACGGGAATCAACTCTGGCACTTCGATAGTGCTACCGATGCCCTGTCGTGGATCGACGGCATAAATCCAAATGGAGATTCAAAACCATGGGACTTAACGGTCTACAACGACCTGTTATATTTCAGCGCGGACGATGGCACACATGGGCGGGAATTATGGCGCTACGATGCAGCCAGCGGCAAGACAACCCTGGCTGCCGATATCAACCCTGATGGTGATTCGTATCCTGCCAACCTGACAGTTTATGACAACCGGTTGTATTTCGGTGCGGATGACGGCACAAGTGGATGGGAATTATGGCGCTACAACAGTACAACCGGTACCGCCGAATTGGCTGCCGACATCAACCTTCAGGGAGATTCATATCCAAACAACTTGACCGTCTACGCTGACCGCTTATTCTTCCAGGCCAGCGCCGCTACTGAAACGGCACAACAACTGTGGTCCTACGACGCTGCAAACAAAGCATTAACGTTCATTCTCGACGTAGAACCCTTTGGATTCAGCGTAGATATTCAATTGACCGTCTATGATGGACAGTTGTATTTCAGCGGAGATGATGGCATCCATGGGCAGGAACTTTGGCGATATGACAGCGCCAGCAATACGGCCGAATTAGTGGTTGATATCAACCCTGGCAGCGCTGGTTCATATCCTTCCAGTTTCATCATTTTCAACGGTCAATTGTATTTCAGCACGGATGATGGCAAATACGGCTCCGAACTCTGGCACTACGACAGCACCATCAACAAAGCCGAATTAGTAGCCGACATCAATCCCAAGAGCTACTCAAATCCCGGAGAGTTTACCATCTATAACGACCAGTTATACTTTAGCGCCGAAGATGAAAATCGCAACCGCGAATTATGGATGTACGATCCAAATTCCCCAGACACAGGAAAGTACCGTTACGAATTCGACAAATACAATATTTCAGACGTGGTATTCTCTGCATTGTTACTCGCTGTCGTCATCATCGCAGACATCCGAAAAAAAGGCCAATCGAAGCAATAGCCTCCGCACCTATCTGCATGTCTACCTGTCTCCTTGTCTACTCATTCCTCGGTGCCTGAGCACCTGCTTCTCCCATTCTGTGGTAAAAAATAGCTATGCCCAATCCAATCCTGACGCTGGCCGCGCGCACGGCGCGGCTGCTGCCCAATGCACTCAAGCAAGCCTTGTATAAGATCGACCCGCTGGCGCGCCTGCTGCGCGGCGTGCTCAACCGCGCCGCGCCCGAAGGACTAAGTACGGTTAGCGTGGCAGCCGGAATGTTGACCGGGGCGCAGTTGCAGCTCAACCTGCAAGCCGAAAAAGATTATTGGCTGGGCACTTACGAACCCGAACTGCACGCCGCCATCACCGCTCATGTGCAACCGGGCATGACTGCCTACGATGTAGGCGCCAACATCGGCTACATCAGCCTGGGGTTGGCACGTGCTGTCGGTACCGAAGGCCTGGTGTGGGCCTTCGAAGCCCTGCCCGCCAACCAGCAGCGCCTGCGCGCCAACGTCGCCCTCAACCCCGACCTCAAGGTCAACGTGGTTCCGCAAGCCGTCACCGGCCAAAGCGGCCCGGTCGATTTCCTGGTGCACGCTTCCGGCGAGATGGGCAAGGCCGCCGGTTCGGCCGGCCGGCAAGAAAGCTATGCCGAGACGATCACCGT
>JAFGRA010000368.1 GCA_016935415.1 Anaerolineales bacterium | reverse complement strand
TATCCATCAGACCATTCTCGAATATGGTTATTGTCTCGGTTTTCAAGGTGCGATCACCTTATTGGCAGAATAACTTCACACTATTGAAGCAAAAACAATAACCGGTACACAGGTAAACAGGCGTAAACAAGAGAACACCATCATCATGATTTTCGTAGAGGCGGGTTTGCCCCCCCCTGATGCAGATAGCTTTGGAAATTCGCTTTTCTTTCACCCAACGCTCATCTATTCCTCTGGGAATAGGTTTACAATTTCTAACAGTAGGAACACTGAAAGGACAACCATGAGCACCTCCCCCACAACCATTTCCAAACAATATTCCCCCAAAGAAGAACTCGCCAACAGTATCACCCACGGCATTGGCGTCGTACTCAGCATCGTCGGGCTGGTGGTGCTGGTCATGCAGGCCGTCGAACGCGGCGATGCCTGGCATATCGTCAGCTACTCGATCTTCGGGGCTTCGCTGATCCTGCTCTACCTAGCCTCCACGCTTTATCACAGCATCCCCAACCCAACCTGGAAGAAAGTGCTCAAACGCTTCGACCACTCCGCCATCTTCCTGCTGATTGCCGGGACGTACACCCCCTTCCTGCTGGTTACCTTGCGCGGCGCCTGGGGCTGGAGCCTGTTCGGCGTGATCTGGGCCTTGACGATCACCGGGCTGGTCTTGAAGATCGGTTTCATCGCCCGCTTCGAAAAACTCACCCTGGGGCTGTATATCCTGATGGGCTGGCTGGTAGTAATCGCCATCAAGCCGATGCTCAGCAGCCTGGCTTTAGGCAGCCTGATCGCCCTGTTAGTTGGTGGCATCGCCTACACTTCCGGCGTGGTCTTCTACGTGTGGAAGAAGCTACCCTTCAACCATGCCATCTGGCACGGCTTCGTAATGATCGGCAGCGTGGCACACTTCATCGCCGTGTTCAATATCTTGAATTAGCACTAGAAGCCAAACCTTTCCTTTACAAACTATAGCACCAAAAACTGTAGGGGCAACCGGCTGGTTGCCTCTAATCGATTAAGAACCCGGCTAAAAATAACTGTATCATGTAAACATGGCAAAGCAAATCGTCAGGCTGGGAATATTAGTTTTGGCCCTGTTGCTATTCGGGGCATGTACGCAGGTGGGTATCGAAGAAGTTACGCCATCCCTGCAACCTTCCAACACCTCCGAAATTACAAGCACACCCCCTCCCCGCCCTACTTCAACCCTAACCTTCACAGCCACCGCACGGCCAACGTCCACCCCGATCGTAGCCGACTTTCGCTTATTGGCTGACCTTTATTGGTTGCGCACCAACCGCGGCGAAATCTGGCGCTGGCAAACGGACTCGTCTACCGCCAAGTGCCTGGCCGGGGTTTCGTCCACCTGCATGATCTCAGTACCCGAGCCGATTATCGACTTCGATTACCAGAATGGCAAAATCCTCGTTTCGCTCATATCGACCTACAACCCGAAACAGGGCGGGAACTTCCAATTAGGTAGCATTGACATATCGCAGCAGCAATACCAGACACTCGTTACAGAGCATCGCGGCGCGCCCCAGCCGGATTCGCCTTTTGATAAATTCGCCTTATCTCCCAATGGAACCGCCGCAGTCTATTCGCTCAAGCTGAGTGATTTTGAATCTGAGGTCTATTTCATTGACCTGGACAATTTTCTCGAGCCAACATTGATCGGCCGGTGTCGGCATCAGGAGGATGGAGGGTATTGCAGCGTAAGAATTCTTTGGGCACCGGACGGCCAGCGCGTCGCCTATCACGCCCAGGATGGCTTATGGCTTTACGAACCCGGTTCAGACCCTGAATTATTGATTGCGGACAACAATGACATTGAAGATGCATGGAATCTCAAACTTTATTACCCCCACACCTGGTCCTCGGATCAACAATTCCTGGCATTCACTGAGCGACATTGGGAATCGAGTATAGATGGTGTCGTGGAAGTCACCACCAAAAAGACGACCTATATTCCCAACACACGCAGCGTAAGAGGAGATCCTGAATTCAATTATCTTTTGACGCAGGAAAATAAAATATGGTTAGCGCAATTTACGTTCGGAATCGAGCAGCTTCCCGAGCAAATTATCATCTACAATTACAGCTTGCACCCAAATGCAGGCGCTGACTGGCTGATTGAAACCAGCCGCCGAAAAATGAATTTTGGTATTTTTGATCGAGTAGAAAGCATATGGGAAAAACCAGATGGAGAAATCCTATTTCTCATCTGGCACAATCCCAAGGATTCCCCACCTCCGTATTGGCTGCTGGCACAATATAACGTTACTTTGAATGAATTCAGCGAACGAAATACAATCAACTATGACGAAGATGAATGGGTATTGTTGCGAACTGTTTGGTTAAAGGACGGCAGTGCGGTCTTGCTTGAGATTCAAAATGCCGCGTATTATCTGACCACCGACGGTAACATATCCGAATCTTTGACTCCCTTTGTGGGCAAAGACGCCTGCTGTTTTCAATGGGTATACGAGGATTTAGCGCCGTGAGGGCCGCCAGCCGTTGGCGACCGCTTCTTCCTCGGTGCAGAACCAGCGTTCCCCCTGCTCCGGGTCGATGCCGATATCGGCGTACATTTCCCAGCCGGGCAGGTGGTAGATTTTCTCCCCGTCGGCGCTGGAGATATTGCCCTTGATCTCACAGCCAGGGCGCGGCTGGGTGCAACCTTGCGGGCAGCCCTCTCCAATGTCAATCGTGGGAACAGGTGTCGGTGTGCGATACAACTCAGCTTCCAGCCCGGCCTCTTGCACCGGCAGGCGCAGTGGCTCCCCTTCGATACTCAAGGAAGCCAGCGTCACCCAGCCCTGGCCTACGCCCGCGTCCATGCTCACCGGCCGAATACGAATCCAGGTATTATCTGTGCTGCGCCCATCGACCAGGAAACAGTCGCCTGCAAAAATCTCGCCGGTGATCGTATACCCCCCGCCCGGCCCAGAGCGCACCTTCAAGATCGGTACATTCACGCAGGCCGTCAGCACTTCCACAGTGGTAGTTGCCGAGGGCACCGCCAGGGTTGCTGTGGGCATACGGTACGCTCGCGCGGTTTCGGTCATTGCCAAAGTATAAACATTCAGTATGTTTGGTGGAGAAAGCACCGTTGCAGTAGGCGGACCAAACCCCAGGCGCGGTGCGATCAGCGTCCAGCCATAGAACACGATGCACGCTACCACTAGAAAAACCAATATTCCGCCCACAATCACGAGCGAGACAATCGTCCTACGATCTCTTTCCATAACACATCCATTGTACATTAAAAGAGGTGGAAGTAGGCAGTATACAGTTGGCAGTATGTAGTATACAGCTAGCGGATAAGAACATACCGCGGGTCGCAAAATGTTTTTAGGAGACAAGTAAACAGGTGGACATGAAGAAAAGCCCCGCAACGCACTGCGGGGCTTTCCGATCTTTTATGGATAAGTGATTATTCCCCTTCCGGGAAAAAATCATGGATTTTTTCTTAAGCAGGCGCTACGCGTTTTCCGGCACCTCCTCCTGCACCAACAGTTTATAGGCTACGGTGGCCGCGGCGACCACCTGCCCAAACACGGCCAGCAAGTTCATCGGGGTGAAGTCGTCCAGCGAAAGCTGGCGGGTGATGAATAGCGCCGCCACCGCCAGTGCAATCGACACTCCCAGCGTGACCCACAAGGCTGGGATGCCGTCCAGGCCAAAAGCCTTCTTAAGCCATTGGATCAAAGGCACACCCACCCCACCGGCCAGCCAATACAATAATTGTTCCATCGTTTCTCTCCTTTCAATTTATTTCTTCTTCCAGAATACCCACCAGTTCACCGAGGGCCTGACTGGAAAAATCAAAGATTTTGGGAAGAAGAAAAATAGAAGCAATTCCGTGCCCGCAGGGACAAAATTCTAAAACATACCGCAGCTTGCTGCGGGAATTGGAATTTTGAGGAATTGCCATCTATTGAACGATCCGTTCCAGTTTCTCCAGGATCTCTTCCACCAAAGCAGTCAGGCGCTGCTCGTACACTTCCAAAATGCGATCCAGCACCGACCGGGCGATCAAGTCGCCGCGGTAGAACGCCAGCACCATGAATCCCAGCAGCCCAACTACCCCCAAAGCATTGATAGCGTCGAACAACACACCTAATTCACCACTCATTCCAACCTCCCAATCCATCTCTCCTAACCTTCCGCGCTGGCTTTGACCACCTGCACCAACAACTTGCGGCGCTCGACATTGCCATCCACCAATGCCTCGATCACCACCACGTATCGCGCACCGCCGTCATTGGCGCGCGCCGTCAGTTTCTTTAAGGTAAGTACGTTGCCGCTGATGCTGTGTTCGTCCCCGGCCCCCATCGCCGTGGCAGTAATATCTGTCCCGTTCTTATAGACCGCCGCGTCCGGCTCGGCCACGTTGGCCGCCCCCAACCAATCCACGCTGAAGGCCACCTGCTCGCCCTCGACCATCGTCACCGGGCTTTCGATCAACCAGATACTCGCTTCAGCCGCCATCAATCATTCCTTACTTTCGTTTTCAGCGCTGTGCGCCGGGCGCATGCTCGCAGCTTGATGCGCGTATCGTACAACCCGATCCCCGGGGCGGGCACCACAAAGCGCGCTGTCGGCCCGGGGTCATACACCACAATCAGCAGTGGGCGGTAGGCCACGGTGGACGCCTCACGGGTGTGGATCAACACCCGCTCCGAATAATTTGGAGGCACGCTGCTATAATCCCGGCTGCTGCGCGTGGCATAGTAGGTCGCTCCGTTGGGATCGACGTAATCCGTGTCCAGGCCCGGTGAAAGGTAGGGTGTATTCGTCGTCGCGCTGCCGGTGTTGGCAATTGTGGCGTCTTTTACGCTGGAGATCACGCTGTTGTAAGCCGCCGTGCGATTTGCGCTGGTAAGCGGATCTTGCCCCGACCAGTCGCAGCGCACTACATCCACATTGAAAGCCGGATCACTGACCACCAGGGAAAAAGTAAGCTGCAAGTTGACCTGCAAAATCGTCGCCGAGCCGCCAATCGTGGCGGTATTGAACTTGAAAAAGCCACGGTAAACCAGGAATACCCCACCGCTTGCACTTTGCCCGGTATTGACCACGATCCCGCTGGTACTATGCGATGAGGGTGTTGTGCGAGCCAGGGCGTAGTTGGTATTACCGCCTTCGATCTGCCCATCCCCGCTATCCCCGCTGAAATCCGGGTCGATGACCACCGGATAGCGCGCCTGATCCAACCAGCCCAGCGGCACACCGCTATAGACCTGCTGTGCGTTGCCCGTTTGCGCCACCCAGCGTTTGACGGCGACCTGGTTGAAGTCCGCATCCCAGGCCTGCCCGACCGGGAAGCGATACCCTTTGCGGGAATGGTCTTCCAACCAGCCATTCGGAAAACTCCCCGAAGGCATGCTCGCTTCCAGCACCAGCAAGTCATCGGCGGCTCCGGCCAAGTTGGGCGGCTTTTCCAGGATATGCAATTCTTCACGCAGGCCGCTTTCGGTCAGGATGCTTTCCAGGCGGTACGGGCCGCTTTCACGTACCAGCCGGTCGCCCTGCACCTTGCCGGCGGGCAGTTCCTCCAATCCACCGAACACGCTTTTCGCCAGCACCCCGACGCGCGTCACCTGGTGGCTGTAGGCCGCCTCCCGCAGTGAAACCGCGCCGTCTTTGGCTATGCGCAAGGACGATCCGAGAATACCATATTCCCCGTTTCCTAGCTCTTTTAATGTAGTGTCGATCGCCCGCCACTCGCGCTGATTTTGGTCGAAATAATGCATCGGTTGGCCGGTAACGAAAGCCATGCGCTGGTTGCCATCCCGCAGGTGCAGTCCATAGCGCCCGCGCTTGACCACCGGCAGCACCGCCATTGCCGGATTCCGTTCCAGAAAATCTGCTACCCAATTTGCCATACCTTTTCCTTTATTCACACTACAAGGTCATAAAGACCCGAAAATTTTTCTTTATCGCAGAGAGCGCATGGAAAACGCTGTGCGTTTTCTTAGGAGAAAGTCGGAGACTTTCTCCAAGGATCGCGGAGATTTCTTAAACTCTGCGTATCTCCGCGTCCTCTGCGGTTAAGCTTTTACGTCTCATGACTCATGAAGCCACATGCAACTCGCATCCTGCACCTTGCAACTTGCATTTTTAATTTGTCATCTGCAGTTTTCACTTTCCCCCTGCATCCATGCTCCCTAGCACCCACGCTCATTCTCCCAAATAGAACACCCCATTCACCCCCCACTCTAGTGTGAAGTCCTCGCCGGAAGCGACGCGGTCGTTCTCGAAATCCAGGTACGCGATCAACGGGCTACTACTCGCCTCACCGGTATCCTTGTAGACCACCACCGCCCGCGTGGTAAAAGCGGCCAGCGGCCAGGTGGTATCGTCAGCATCCACGATCACGCGGTTATAGGCGTCGTCCTGGATCAACTGCATGTTCGCCAGCGGTTTACCGCCCGCCGCGTAGCCCGTCCCGCTGACCTCGTTAGTGACGTCTTCGAAGAATTCATCATCGGCCTTATCCGGCGTATACGAAGCTGTGACCAGCGCCACCTTGATGGTGTCGTCGTCCAAGTCGACCGAGCCATCCAGCAAGGCCATCTTACCTTTGTTGTAAATGAAACTGCTCATCGTTCACTCCATTCAAGTGATTAGTGATCGGTAATCAGTGATCGGGGAAAGCAGCGTACAGCGTTTACCGTGATCCGAGAACCGTTTTTACGCCCTGTATGCTTGCAACCTGCAATTTGTAATTTGCACCCACGCGCCCAGGCTTCCTTGCACGATCACGCTTCTCTCAGCATCACCGTCGCCGTGCCTCCCCACCAATTGCTGACCGTATTGCTCACCTGGCGCAGCAAACTGGGCGGCTCGACGACCACGTAGACATCATCCATCTGCGCCCACACCGAACGTAGGTGCACGCGTCGGGCGGAAACCGCCGCGGCTTTCAACCACTGCATAAAGGCGTCCGGGGACTCGTCCAATCCACCGCCGCGTTCGGCTTGCAGCCCGGCCAGGCGCACGCGCAGTTCCCAACGGTACTTGAGCGGCGTGCGCGCAAAGCCTTCCAGGACGGTTGCCCGGCACACCGGCGGGATCGTTGTCTTGTCCGTGTGCAGCCGCAAACGCAGCCGGATGGCGCGCACATCGCCTAGGTTCAAGAGCAGCGTGTCCAGCGGCGCGCGGTAAAAAGTTCCCGCTGCCGTCCAGCGCCCAGAGCCAATCTCTCCGTCCACTTGGTAATCCAACTGCACCTCTACCCCGGTGGTCAGATTCTGGCTGGTCAGGCTGAGTTCCTTCAAGAACTTGGATAGGTTCGTTACACCCATGTCAATCGCAGCAGTTACCAGCACCGCTTCATGCTGGTAACGGAAACCGGCATCCTGCAAAGGGTCGTTGGTGTCTTTGGGAAAATCCAGGTAAACGAGTTCCCCGCCCACGTTCACCCACAGGCGCGGCCGCGTCCCCGGACAGGCCTGCCAATACAGGCCCTGCACACGCTGCCCGGTTTCCCAGGCGCGCAGCACTTCGTGCCAGCCCATCCCATTCCAAAGCAATACAGAACTCGTACCCGCCGCCCCGGCATCGATCCCTGCCAGCAGCCAATCGATCCCGGCGGAGGTCAACGCGGCGACCACACCACGCCGCTCGGCAGGCAACCCTCCGCTCTTCCCCGGGCCGACGTCCTGTAATGCAGCATCCAGGTAGCTGCCCAAGGTGTGCCCCCAGGAAAAGTACAAACCCTGGCCGCACACTGCCGCAGCCGCACCGTTGGCAGCCTCCGGCAAAGCATCCAGGCCGAAGTTGAGGCGCTGCAAAATATCGTCGTCACCATCTTTGACCAACAGCCACAGACTGTCTGCTTTCAACACCCACAATTGATTATCAAAATCCAGCAAATGCGTGATCGGATGGCCGTCGTCGCCTACCGATAAGCTGCTCGCATAGGACATATTTGTCCCCCAGTTGGCCGGGGCAGCCCGTGAGATCGTCATATCGTTGTTTAGCGCCCGCCAGACCTGTACACCGCCGCTGGGATGATAGAAGGGGTACAGCAGGTCGGCTTTGTTGCTGCCATCGTCGTCGAATTCGTGGGCAGGCGGCGTAGCCCCGGCATTGAAGCGCATTTTCAGGATGTTGGTCGCCATGCCCTGGGCGAACAACGCCTGACCGTTGACCACCGCCACAGCGCGCACCACGCCGTCGATCTGGTCGCCGCTGGTTGGAGTGATCTCCTGCCAGATCTCGGTGGCGTAGATCACGTATTCGGAAGAAGTATCCGGGGGGATATCCCAGGCCGCTACACCCAGTTCAGTAGCGGTGTTAGCCGTAATGGCGCGTTGCTGCCCGGCGCCCGTCCCGGCCACGATCTGCACCCACGCCCCCACCCATTGATCGGTTTCCCAGGTCTGGTTACTGTCACTCAAGGTATCAGCACTCCAACTGGTGATCACCCCACGCGCGCCGTTGATATACAGATGCGAAGCGGTTCCATCACGGCGTTCGTCCACAGCATACAACGCCCCGCGCAGCGTAAACAGGTGCAGTTTCCTTTTAATATCCACATCCACGATGCGATAATACAGTCGCAGGTTGGCTGCACGCCACAATCCATCCGTGTCCGCCAGCAGGCTGTCCGAATGGGTCTGATCGACTCCCACTTCCCAATGGTTGGCTTTGCCGGTATTGGCGTCAGCCGCGCCGGATATCACCAGGTGATATTGTGTCCCCGCGCTCAGATTCTGCGTTCCCGGCCAGGCGATGCGCTGGAAAACGCTGACCACATCACTGATCGCCGCGGCCTCCAGCGTGGCTGCCAGCAGCAGATTGCCCGGCTGATATACCTCGAAGCCGATCATTTGCTGCCAGGGATCGCCGCGCTGCTCTGCCCAACGCAGGTCATCGAAAAAGAGCGTGCCACTGGTGCCCGCGTCCAGGTCGAAGACCGCCCCGATGCGCACGCTGTCCACGTCGTGTTGGTCGTTATCCAATTCGTCGATCTGATCAACCAGCGCGTTGTCGATGCGCAGTTCCAGCCAGCCGTCGCCTGCCCCACTGGATGCCCCCCAGGTCAACTCGAACAGGTGCGCGTCAGGGCTAATTGTGTGGAAACTCGACACCAACGCCGCGCCTTCGTCTTCGTAATACAGTAAGCGCACCTGGTAATCGCTGCCGTTGAAATACAGCCCCAACCCAAACGGAATGCTACCCGGTCCGGAACCAACCGCCCAGAGCAGGTAGAACAGATCACCGGTTGCCATGCTCAACGCGCTGATGTCGCAACGAAAAGCGAAGTGCATGGCCGCCAGGTTATCCATGCCATCCAAAATGCCGTAATGCGGGTTGGTGTCGCTGATCTGCACCTGGAGGCCATAGTCCCCGCTCAAAGCCGCGGTCGCGTCCACCGTCAGGCTGCCGCCGCCCACCGTGCTGTCGAATTCGGCCAGCGTGTTAGTGGTGTTCTCGCGCAGCTCCAGCGCCAGGTCGCCCGGCGATCCCACCCGCCGCAGCCACACGTAGGCTTGATCGGCGGCGTAATTCGCTTGCGGTGTAAACGGCACCGCAATAATCCCGGCCTCGCCAAAAAGCGGATGCCATTTCATGCTGCCCGGCAGGTGCTTGTTGGCATCCCGTAAGCCGCGCCCAAAACGCCACTGCGGAGCGGGGAAAACGCGTCCCGGCGTCACTGTCCAGGCGTTCAAGCTGTCGTAGAACCGCACCGGCAGACCTTCACTGTCGGCCAGTTCTTCCAGGTCGCGCCCGCCGTGCCAGGTACGCTGCTCGATGTGCACCATGCCCGGCTCGAAATCAGCAAAGCGCGCCTGCGCTCCGTTGAATTGCAGCGCGGCGAGTGCCCCCAGCGCGCCGACTACCGGCGTCTCCTTGATCGCTTCTGGGCCGCCGTCCAGGCGCAGCCCCCAGGTTTGCACGCCGTCGCTCAGACTGATCTCGTGGGTCGGGTTCGATGCCCCCGGATAGACTTTTATCGTCATCTACTTACTCCCTTAAGCCCGCGGGATCGCCAGCAGGCGCGCCCGCCGCCGCGGCATCCAGATTGGGAACCGCAGGCGAGCCTGTAAGAGCGTGTCATCGGCGCTTTCCAGCTTGGCGGCCAACCCGGGGTCGTGACCTTCCTGGCGCGCTTGCTGCCATTGCAGCGCCCGCACCACCCCGGCAGCCACGGCCAGTTCTGGCGCAATCGTCTCGCTGACTACATCATCGAACACACGCAGGCGCGGGTGAACGTCTACGTACCACACCCGCAGTTGGCACCCGGCGGTCAAACCGCTCTCGAAGCCAATCGCACCGTTCTGCCCCGGCGCGGCCGGGATATATTCCCAATCGTGGCGCGTGACCACTTGGTTACCACTCACTTCGTCGATGCGCAGCGGCCGCCGCCGTTTCCAGGCTAACGCGGCGGTATACTCACCGGCCACCGATCCGGCCTCCGGAGCGACCGTATCCACTAGGGCAATATCCCCCAGGGCGCGCAAAGCCGCGTTGGCCAGTTCGATCATCGTCATCAGTGGATAATAGGCGGAGGCCAATCCGTAGATATCCCCAGCTGCCACCGCCGCGCCCAGGCTTTCGCCCAATGTGAAGGTGCCGCTGCTGCCTTCATACCCGGCCACCCGGCCATAGGCACCTTCGGGCGCTTCACCGTCCGCAGCGGCCACGAACAGCGTCCCGCCCTTCCATTCGTCGTCGGCATGTTGTCCGGCCAGGGTCTCATCCACCAGTGCATCCACTTCTCCACCGCTGGCCTGTCCCACCTGAAGCTGCCCCAGGCCGCTATACATACCTTGTAATAAATCGCTCAAAGTAAAGCTCATGGTTTAATTCCTTTAATGATCGTTTGCAATAGTGACCAGTGATCGGTAATCAGTAATCAGGCAAAAAGCGATGTACGAGAACCGAGATTCGAGAATCGTAGGCCGTAATTTGTAATACATCCTCTCTCCCGCTCCCCTACACCCTAGCTCCCCTGCATTCGCGGACGCTCGCATCCTGCATCTTGCACCCTGTTGCTCTCTCCCACGCTCTCCTGCATCCACGCTCCTCAGCACCTTTGCAATTTGCCATCTGTAATCTGCAATTGGCAAATCCCGGCAGGACGAGCCAGCGCTGCATCACATCATTTCGTCTTGTCCAGCCTGCCCGTCCCACCGGAAAGCTTACCCGTTTACCTCAAACTAGGTTGTGATCCCCGTGATCTTGCCGTGCGCCTTATCGTTGGCGACCAGCAGCGAAAACTCACCCACTACTTCGCCCTTCAGGCTGTCACCGGAGCGTGCCAGCGGGTAGCCTTCGAACGGGCGCAGTGTGTAGAAGCCCACCTTGCCTGATTCCAGGATGTAAGCCTCACTCACCGGGCACCAGCGGTCCATCACCAGTTCCAGTTCGCCGTACTGCGTCATCACGCGTTCGATGGCGTTCATCCCCAGTTGGCCTTCGTCCTGGGTCACGCGCACGAAGCTGGAATTGTCCAACAGGCCGCGCAGGTCGTTCGCCACACGCGGGTTCATCACCAGCAGGTCGGGGTAGCCGCCGTCCATGATGATCTCTTCCATCAACCCATCGACGTCGGCCTTGGCAATCGCGCCCCCAGCGTCCACGCTATTGTCGGTGATGAACGTCCCCAGTCCGCCCAGCGAGCGCGGCGTAGCCGCCGTACCGGCATCGCGCACCCCGTGGAAGGCGGCACGCTCTACCAGCCGCAGCAAATGCGGCACAGCCTTGT
>JAFGRA010000367.1 GCA_016935415.1 Anaerolineales bacterium | reverse complement strand
TATCCATCAGACCATTCTCGAATATGGTTATTGTCTCGGTTTTCAAGGTGCGATCACCTTATTGGCAGAATAACTTCACACTATTGATTATCCATAAAATGGGGCTTGACATTTCGGCATACCTCCCTATAATAATGCGCATGTTTACGACAACAATCGTTGAAACCAAAAAAGGCAAGAAACAGATACCCACCTTACGGTAGTCTGGTTATTGTCGTATCCCTGAATCGATTTACACACACCCGCCAGACTCGGCGGGTGTATTGTTTTGAGGAAAATCATGTTCGTGTTGGTTGTAGTCGAATTGAAAAAAGCGCTCAAGAAAAGCAAACCGGATATCGATCTGGTATGTTTTGCTGTTCCTTGAACGCATAGGAACCCCGTGAAGAGCAGGCTTACCAGATCACCGGTAAGCCTGTTTTATTTTTAATCAATCGCTTGAATATTGGAAGGAGAATGTCATGAAGAAGAAGTTGGAGATCGTGCTAATCGGGGAAGTCGAGACGGCGGAGGGTGGAGACGATGAGCCTGGAAAATTTCGCCATCATTGATTCGACCCTGCGCGAGGGCGAGCAGTTCGTCAATGCCTTTTTCACCACCAAGGAGAAGGTGGAAATCGCCCGCCTGCTGGACGACTTCGGCGTAGAGTACCTCGAGTTGACCTCGCCCGCCGCTTCTCCGCAAAGCCACCAGGATTGCGGCATCATTGCCGACCTAGGCCTGCGTGCTAAGACGCTCACACACGTGCGCTGCCACCTGGACGATGCCAAACACGCCGTGGACACCGGCGTAGACGGCGTGGATGTGGTGATCGGCACCTCGTCGCACCTGCGCGAATTCGGCCACGGCAAGAGCATCGATCAGATCATCGATCTGGCCCAAGAGGTGATCGCCTACCTGCAAACCCAGGGGGTCGAGGTGCGCTTCAGTACCGAAGACAGCCTGCGCAGTGACCCCGAAGACCTGTTCCGCGTCTACGAAACCGTGGATGCGATGGGCATCGACCGCGTTGGGGTAGCCGATACGGTCGGAGTGGGCACGCCGCGCCAGATCTACGAATTGGTGTATGCGCTGCGACAGCGCGTGCGCGCTGACATAGAGTTCCACGGCCACAACGACTCGGGCTGTGCGGTTGCCAACGCCTTTGTTGCCCTGGAAGCCGGAGCCACGCACATCGACACCAGTGTGCTGGGCATTGGCGAGCGTAATGGCATTACCCCGCTGGGCGGGCTGGTGGCGCGCCTGTACGCCAGCGACCCGGCCCTGGTCGCCAAATACGACCTGCCGCGCCTGCTCGAGATCGACCAGCACATCGCCCATCTGGTTGGAGTCGATATTCCATTCAATAATTACATCACCGGTTTCTCGGCTTTCACCCACAAGGCCGGCATCCACGCCAAGGCGATCCTCAATCATCCCTCGACCTACGAAATCCTGCGGCCGGAAGATTTTGGGCTGACGCGCTACATCCACGTTGCCCACCGCCTGACCGGTTGGAACGTGATCCGCCACCGCGCCCAGCAGCTTGGGCTGGTGCTGGCAGACGAACAGATCAAGCAGGTCACCAGTCAGGTCAAGACCCTGGCCGACAGTCACGCCCTTACCCTGGACGACGTCGACAGCATGTTGTACGCCGCCCACCAGTAGCCGGAGATCAATCATGGGACAAACTTTAACGGAACAAATCCTTTCGCACGCCGCCGGTCGGACCGTCGCCCCAAGTGAGCAAGTCATCGTCACCCCCGACGTGGTCATGGGCCACGACTCGCTCTCACCGAGCATCATCCGCATCATGCGCGAGCAACTCGGCAGCCAGCACGTGCACGATCCAGAGCAGGTCGTACTGGTGATGGATCACGTCGCCCCGGCCGCCACAGTGGGCACCGCCAACAGCCAGAATGAAGTGCGCGCCTTCGCCCGCGAGGAGGGCATCCGTATATTTGACGTGGGGCGCGGCATCTGCCACCAGGTGCTGGTCGAAGAGCAGATTGCCCGCCCTGGCCGCATCGTACTCGGTTCGGACTCGCACTCCACCAGCTACGGCGCGGTAGGCGCATTCGGTTCGGGGATGGGGTCAACGGACATCGCCCTGATCTGGGCCACCGGGCGCACCTGGCTCAAGGTACCGGAGACGCTACGTGTGCAGGTGCGCGGGCGCTTCCGGCTGGGTGTGGACGCCAAAGACCTGGCCTTGAAACTGGAACGCGAACTGACGATTGCCGGGGCGACCTACATGGCGGTCGAGTACCACGGCCTGGACTGGCTGCCATTGCCGGGCCGTCAAACGCTGGCGAGCATGGCGGTCGAGTTGGGAGCGAAAGCGGGCATCGTGCCGCCTTTCGGCCAAGGCGCGGTTGGGCTTGAGGTGCCCGACTGGTTATTCGTCGATCCGGAAGCAAATTACAGCCAAACAGTGACCATCGACCTGAGCGAATTAGAACCACAGATCGCTGCCCCGCACGCCGTTGATAACGTCGTCAACATTTCAGCCCACGCCGGGACGCCGGTCGACGTGGTCTTCCTGGGCACCTGTACTAACGGGCGCTACGAAGACTTACGCGCCGCCGCCGACCTGCTGGCCGGGAAGCGTGTTTCGAGTGATGTACGCATGCTGGTCACGCCTGTCTCCCAGCGTGAACTGCAACGCGCCATCGCCGACGGCACCATCAGCACGCTGATCGAAGCGGGTGCGATCTTGACCACACCGGGCTGCGGGGCCTGCATGGGCCGTCACCAGGGTACGCTGGGCGAGAATGACGTCTGCCTATCGACCGGCAACCGCAACTTCAAAGGTCGCATGGGCGCGCCGACCTCACAAATCTACCTGGCATCTCCGGCAGTCGCCGCTGCCACTGCCCTAACCGGGCGGATCAGCGATCCGCGTACGTTATAGAGAAGGAGTACCACATGGCAAGCATATGGAAATTCGGAGCGGACGTCGATACCGACCAGATCGTCCCCGGGCGTTACGCCCCTTACATGCGCCCGGATGAGGACGTCGCCACGGCTGCTTTCATCGAGGCACGCCCGGACTTCAACCAGCACGCCCAACCCGGCGACCTGATCGTTGCCGAGGAGAACTTCGGCTGCGGCTCATCGCGCGAGTACGCCCCCTTGGCGTTGAAACGCCGTGCCGTGGGGGCGATCATTGCGCGTAGTTTTGCGCGCATCTTCTACCGCAACGCCGTAAACCTGGGCATTCCGATCTTCACTGCGCCCGACCTGGTCGCGCGCCTGGGAGAAGGTGACCAGGTGGCGTTGGATTTGACAGTTGGCACACTCACCCACAACGGAGAGGTGCTCACCCTGCCGCCGGTGCCTGAGTTTGCCGCGCAGATCATCGCAGCAGGCGGCATTGTGGATTATGTGCGGGAGCACGGACGCTTTCCAGGTGAAAGTGGATAAAAACACGAATTACACTAATTTTACGAATGACACGAATGCTGATGTAAAATCATTCGTGTCATTCGTTCTATTCGCACCATTGGTGTTAAAGGTATACTAAGCAGCAAGGCATAAGTACACAGTAACTGGAGGCATCAACACCATGCGCGTTGTCGTGCAGCGAGTCAGCGAAGGGCGGGTAAGCGTAGCCGGAGAAACCATCGGCGAGGTCGGCCGGGGTGTGGTCATTCTAGTCGGCATCGGCCCGCAGGACGGCGAAGCGCAGGCCGAATACCTCACCAACAAGATCGCCAACCTGCGCATCTTCGAAGATGAAGAAGGCAAGATCAACCGCTCCCTGCTGGACGTTGGCGGCGCAGCCCTGGTGGTCTCGCAGTTCACGCTCTACGCCGACACGCGCAAAGGCCGCCGGCCCTCCTTCACCGCCGCCGCCCCACCCGAAATCGCCGAGCCGCTGGTCGAACGCTTTGCCAAAATGCTGCGCGCCCTCGGTGTGCCCACCCAAACCGGCCAGTTTGGCGCACATATGCTGGTCGAGATCGACAACAACGGCCCAGTCACCATCTGGATCGAGCGCGACTGAGCTAAGCCGCTTCCCACCTCCGCGTAACTCCCCTTTCCCCAATGGGTTTATATAATATGGCAGCATGCCGGAGCAAGCTCATTTTGGCATGGTTGATTTATCTATTATCATTATGCGGAGAGAATGAAAATGTCAAAAGTAGCCCTTGTCGCCGATAGCACCACCTATCTTCCCGAAGAATACATCGCAAAATACAGTGTGAGCGTCGCCCCCTGTATGGTGATTTGGGGAGAGGAAGAACTCAGGGACGGGATCGACATCAAGCCAGACGCGTTCTATGAGCGTTTGAGCACAGCGGATGTGATGCCGACCACCACCCAACCCACTCCCGCTGATTTCGAGAGCATATACCGGGAACTGCTGGATGCGGGCAAAGACATCCTGGTAGTCACCATTTCACATAAGCTTTCGGGTACATACAGTTCCGCCGAACAGGCCAAGGCAGTTTTCCCAGATGCCAAGATCGCCATCATCGATTCACTCACTGCTTCCCTGGCAACAGGCTGGGCGATCATCATGGCCGCCCGGGCCGCAGAGCATGGTGCCAGCCTGGAAGAATGCGCGGCAGTAGCGCAAAAGTGTCTGGAACAATCCAACCTGTTCTTCCTGGTGGACACGTTGGAATTCCTGCATCGCGGCGGCCGCATCGGCGGTGCATCGCGCTTCCTGGGTACAGCGCTGAATTTCAAACCGATCTTGGAAGTGATCGATGGGCGCATCGAACCACTGGAACGCGTGCGCACCAAAAACAAAGCCCTGGACCGCTTGATGGATATTGTTGCCGAGCGCGCTAATGGTCACGAGGCGGTGCGAATTGGGGTACTGCACGCCAATAATCCAGAAGGCGCTAAAGACCTGATAGCAAACTTAGAGACGCGTCTATCCCCAATCGAAGCCATCAGTTCAGGCGTCAGCCCTGCGATTGGCACACATGTTGGCCCCGGCACATTAGGGATTGCTATCATGATGGGCGAACCTTAGAAAACGAAGGCATCATTTTTCTTTTGCGATTACTACTCAGTGAGGAGAACGCGACGGTGTGCACAGATGCACACCGTCGCACGCTTATAGGGATATTCATCGTTTTCAACATCCGATCGTCCATGGCTGAAAAAACATTGGACTTATAAAGCGCTAAGGGGAACATGTAAATTATGACCCACAAACGTGCTTGCGCAACTCACTCCCAACTTGTGGGTTTATAATTGGTGGCAGCATGCCGGAGGACCACATGGTATGCTCGAATCGTATTAACTTACAATGATGCGGAGAGAAATGAAACCATGTCAAAAGTAGCCATTGTCATCGATAGTTGCACATATTTGCCAGACGAGTACATTGAAAAATATAATATTCGCGTGATCCCGCTCTTAGTGATCTGGGGAGATGAAGAACTCAAGGACGGCGTCGATATCACCCCGAACGAGTTTTACGAACGCCTACCCAAGGCCGACGTGATGCCGACTACCACCCAGCCTACCCCCGCCGATTTCGCAAAGATTTACCAGGAACTTATAGACGAGGGTAAAGATATCCTGACCATCCTAATCTCCAGCAAATTGTCCGGCACGGTCAGTTCCGCTGAGCAGGCCAAGATGAATTTTC
>JAFGRA010000044.1 GCA_016935415.1 Anaerolineales bacterium | reverse complement strand
TCTATATGTATCGTTATTGTTATTTTCAGGATTCTATTTGTAATAGAAATGGGAAATCTACAAATTGATCCTCTTATGATACTTAGAGACTAGATAACTCACACACTATCATTTCAAATCGACACCCCATGAAAAATACTTCACAAAAAATTATCCGGATTTCTAAGAATTCAAAAGAGTTAAACGAAATTATTGACCTCTGGCGTAAAAATAGCAAAACGTTAGGTTTCTTCCCAGAAGGTGCCTTTAACGAATATGCTGCAAACGGCGGAATTTTAGCTGTTATTTCACCAAATGGAAGCGTTGCAGGATACCTAGCTTTTCGTACAGTAAAAAGGGGATATGTATGGCCTGTAGCAGTAATCGTCCATTTGTGTATTGATGATACTTACAGAGGAAACGGCTATGCACGTGCTCTCATAAATGAATTAGACAGGTTGACAAAAACGAATTTTTTTCGAATTGAATTACGCTGTCGCCAAGACTATACAGAAAATGGGGTATGGCCCCATCTAGGCTTCACAAAGGCGGGAGAGAAGGTCGGCAAGAAGGGCATCCCACTTGATTACTGGATAAAGGAACATCGCCCACCACCCATGTTTGCTCTTTGGGATAAGCAAAAAGCAGTAACAAAGTTACAGGTGGTAATTGATGCAATGATCCTCTTTCGATTACAAGAGTACGAACCAGGTACAAATCGAATGGATCGCATTCAATGGGAAGAAGTTCAATCTCTTCAAGCAGATTGGCTTCAAGATGAAATTGAATTATTAGTAACTAAGGAAATTTTTGTCGAAATATCTAGAAACAAAGATCCCTTTGCAAGAGGTTATACAAAAAAATTTGCTAGCCAATTTCGTTCTATCGAATTTGACGAAGTATTTTTCAAGCAGGTCGAAGCTGACTTACAAAATCAGTTTAAAAATCCAGAAAATAAAGAATCCGATATAAAACAACTGGCCTATGCAATAGCTGGGGGAGCACACTTCTTCATTACACAAGATAACCCTATCCTAAAAAAAGCCAATTATATCGAAAGCGAATATGATATTCAAGTTATGCCACCAGGCTTATTTATTCAACAATTAAGTGAATTAGTTCGAAGTGTGGAATTCCACCCATCACGATTAGCTAAATCTGAAATTAGTGAACTTCCTTTATCTATAGAAGACTTTCCACATCTATATAACTATTTTAGATGTAATCATAAAAAAGAAACGAAAAACAGTTTGAAACTTCTGTACGAAATTTTCTATCCCATCCTGAACAATATGATTCCAAAATTATCAAAGATAGAGATGAAAACTCATTAGCAATAATGGTAATGGATCAAAGCGATGATTACGAAATCATAACCCCCATGATTCGCATCTCAAAAACGAAGTTATCAGGCTCTTTGTTAAGATATATGTTTTTACAGCTCATTCTAAGTTGCACAGACAAACAAAAAGAAGTCATTCGTGTCTCCGATTATTGTTTGACCGAAGAGATCAAACTAGTACTTTATGAATTAGGTTTTACTCCTGCAAATGGACATTGGGTCAAATTAAATATAGATTTTATTGGTAAAGTTAACGAATTAATTACTTATTTAAAGACATCAAAGATAATCCCAAACGCTTTACAAAAAACACTTTATGATACGCTACATAGTTCAAATTTGGAAAGATATTCTTTATTTGATATTGAAAGAAGAATTTGGCCAGGGAAAATAATTGACTCAAGAATTCCAATATATACAGTACCTATCAAACCTAGATGGGCTTTGGAATTATTTGATGAAAATTTAGCTGGTCAAACTTTCTTTAGCACCAAAGAGGAAATAATATTACTGAATGAAAACGTTTATTATCGCTCTTCTCGAAATAGCAGAGGAATTTCATCCCCATCTCGAATTCTTTGGTATGTATCCGATGGCAAAGGTTATCAAAAGACCAAACATATTCGTGCCTGCTCACTTTTAGATGAGGTGATTGTGGAACCAGCGAAGCAACTTTTTAAGAAATTTGAACGTCTTGGCATATATGAATGGAATAATATTGAAGGTCTAACTGGAAAAGATCCACAAAAACCAATTATGGCCATAAAATTCAGCAATACAGAGTTATTCCCTAACCCAATAAGCCTTACTGAATATAGAAGAATACTCCTGGAAATAGAAGGAAAAAATCCCGTACTCCAATCTCCCCAGCAAATATCCTCGCAAACTTTCCAATCTATATATAAAATAGGGAAAAATATACCTGCTAGGAGTTCAAAATGAACAACAATGCTCTATTCCTTTCAATAAAACCCAGGTATGCACAAAAAATTTTTTCCGGGAAAAAACTGTGGAATTGCGTCGTATTCGGCCAAATGTTGAAGTCAACGATTTAATAATAATGTATGTCTCTTCACCTACTAAGGAATTAAAAGCCTTTCTTAAAGTAGATCAAGTATTAATTGACAAGCCTGACAATTTATGGAAAAAAATTGGTGAGGAGAGTGGGTTAAGCCGAGAGGAATACAATCAATATTTTGAAGGAGCTAATACTGGTTACGCAATCCGTTTGAAGGATATAGATAAAATCCCAACGCCCATTTCATTACAAGAATTACGAGAATTGATACCGGGATTTAATCCTCCTCAAAGCTACCGATATTTTTCCGGAAACGATTTAAACTTAATTTTATCCTCTGCTCAAACTAAAATCACCTATCAAACTCTCCCCTTCCGCATAATTCCTAATTCATAACTCTTAATTCCTCCCCATCAATCTCCCCCCTCCCCTGCACCTTGCATCCTTGCAATCTGCCATTTGTAATTTGCAATTTTCTACGCCATACTGCGCACCCGCACCTCGATATCACCCTCATCTTTGAGCAGTTCCACTAATAGAGAAGTGTCCGTTTCGCCGAAGTGGTAAGGGTAGAGGATCGCCGGGCGGAAGGCGCGCGCCGCGTCGGCTACCATCTCCGGCGTCATCGTGTAGGGCAGGTTCATCGGCAGGAAAGCAACAGCAATGTCTTTCAGTTGCTTCATCTCCGGCGTGTTCTCCGTATCTCCGGCCACGTACAGACGCGTGTCGCCGAAGGTCAGGATGTAGCCGTTGCCCACCCCTTTGGGATGGAAGGCGTTCCCATCCGGGCGCGTATGCACGATGTTGTAGGCCGGGACTGCCGCGACCTTCAATCCCTCCAAGCTGTGCACGTCCCCGTTACCCATCACCATGCCACCTTCCACTTCAGGCGCGCAGGACGCCGACATGATCACCACCGTACCCTCCTTGCGTACGCTCGCTAGCGCCTCCCCGTCCAGGTGGTCGAAGTGTTCGTGTGTGATCAATACCACGTCTGCCTTGGGCAGTTGGGCATAATCGGCCACGTGGCTGAACGGGTCGATGTGATAGACCTTGCCATCGAAGCGCAGCATCAGTGTGCCGTGCCCCAGGAAAGTGATCTCCAGGTCACCGGCCGAGGTTGGGATTACGTCGACTTCATAGGCTTTATCCGTAGACATCATTTACCTCCATTTGGCTTTTCAGTTGTTTCTCAATCACTGTTTGGAATATGTGAGGGCGGTTGCGTGGATTCCTGGTAGTAGATCACTTTCCATGCCCCGTCCATTTTCTTGAATACGAAACTCGCCCCGGCACTGTCGAACACGTCCTGCTCCCCATTCTTCAACGTGGCGACCACGTTATACACCCACGAAAAGATCGCCAGGTCGGCGGACAGGACTTTGATCTCGGTCTGCACTGTGGTCAGATCAAAGCTCGCACACGTCGATAAGTAATCAACGTTTTCCTTGATGTAGGTTCCATAATCGCACAGCGAACCATCTGCTCGCATCATGCGAAATTCGGGCGCGTCCAGGAACGGCGCAAACGCCATTTCCATATCCAGGGTTTCGCACCCCGCGATCACAGTATCGACTGCGGCTTTGACTTCGCTTTCAATCTTTGCCTTTTCCACATCCGAAAGTACAGAAACTTGCACGTTTGCCTCCTCATGTTATCTGCTATTACTTACAAAAAAGCCTTGCAAAAAGAGTATACCGCATATCATTGCTATTGACATTTGTCCAAATCAATGTATAATCAATGACCGAAATTGAATTTCAGTCATATGGTCACAGAAGGGCGTATGCCAAAGGCATTTACCGAACAAGAAAAACAGCTCATCCGGGCGCAACTGCTGGAAGAAGGCGGTAAACAGTTCGCCGCCTACGGGCTGCGCAAAACCAACGTCGAAGAACTCACCTCGGCCGTGGGCATCTCCAAGGGCGCTTTCTACAGTTTCTACGAGTCCAAAGAGGCGCTCTTCATGGATGTGGCCGAGGAAGCCGAAAAGCAGTTCCGTATCCAGGTGCTGGCCGCCATTGAAAAACCCGGCCCCAACCCGCGCGCCCGTCTCACCGGCGTACTCAAACTAGCCTTCCGCCTCTGGAAGACCATCCCAGTTTTGCAACTCTTTACCAAGAACGAGTATGCCTGGCTCAGCCGCCGCATCCCGGCCGCCGCCCTGGAAGAACACCTCCGCGCCGACCAAACCTTCTTCGAAGAACTGCTCGCCCACTGCCGAGAGGAAGGCATCCCCATCACCATCTCGCCCCAGGAACTCGGCGCACTGATCTACCCCCTATTCCTCACCAGCCTGCACGAAGACGACTTTGGTGCGGGAGTTCTCACCGCCGGGCTGGATACGCTGATCGAACTGGTTGCCGCCTACTGCCTGGGCGAGGTTGAGACCAGTCCCATCAGCAATGTTGAACCAATGCAAAGTGAGTAACCAAAATCATGAAAGCGATCGAAACAACCCATCTAAGCAAACACTTCGGCGACGTGGCCGCCGTGGACGATCTGAGCTTGCAGGTCAATCCTGGCGAGATCTATGCCTTCCTGGGCCTGAACGGGGCCGGGAAAACCACCACCATCCGCATGCTGCTGGGCATGATCAAACCTGACCACGGCGCGGTCGACGTGCTGGGCACACGCGTCATGCCGGGCAGCCGTCACCCCTGGGAGCAAGTCGGCTACATCGTCGAAACACCCTCCGCCTACCCGGAACTGAGCGTACGCGAGAACCTGGAAGTCGCCCGCCGCTTGCACCCCGGCACGCCCGTTTCCGCCGTGGATGAAATCATCGAACAATTGCGTCTTAATGACTATACGAATAAGCGCGCCAACCACCTCTCCTTGGGAAACAAGCAGCGTCTCGGCCTGGCCAAAGCCCTGCTGCACCGCCCACGCCTGCTACTGCTTGACGAGCCTGCTAACGGCCTCGACCCGGCCGGGATCGTCGAAGTGCGCCAATTACTAAAACGTTTAGCCCACGAAGAAGGCGTCACTGTCTTCATCTCCAGTCACATCCTGGGCGAAATCTCCCGCCTGGCGCAGCGCATCGGCATCATCCACCACGGCCGCCTGCTGCAAGAAATGAGCGTGGCCGAGTTAGAGCAGAACCGCAAGCAGTGGCTGAACCTGGCGACACGCGACAACCCCGCCACCGTGGATGTACTCAAAGCCGCCGGGTACGCCCCCGCGCTGACCCCACAAGGGCGTATCCACCTGAACAGCGCCCCAGACCCCGAAGAGATCGTCAAATATCTGGTCGCAAAAGATTTGCCCCCCATTCACCTTGCCGTAGAGCAAGAAGACCTGGAAGATTACTTCTTCCGCCTGATTGGTATCCAACCGGAAGTGCAATATGCGTAACTTAGAAAACACGCTCTGGATCGAAACCCGCAAGGCGCTGCGTTCGCGCCTGCCCCTGGTCACTACCGCCGGGTTCCTTATCATCCCCCTCGTCGACGTCTTTTTCATGGTCATCCTGCGCGATCCCGAATTTGCGCGCAGCCTGGGCCTGATCAGCGCCAAGGCGCAGCTTGTAGCCGGGAGCGCCGACTGGCCCACCTACCTGAACATCATCGCCCAGGCCATCGCCATCGGCGGTCTGTTCCTGTATGGGTTGGTAGCCGCCTGGGTCTTTGGCCGCGAGTTCGCCGACCACACCGCCGTCGATTTGCTGGCCGTGCCGGTGCCGCGCGCTGCCATCCTGCTGGCGAAATTCATCGTCATCACGGTGTGGTGCCTCACCATGACCGCTATCATGTATGTGGTCGGGATAGTATTGGGTTCGCTGCTCGACCTGCCGCTGGGTTCCACTGAAACGCTCATGCAGGGCAGCCTGATGATTGCCGCCTGCACCCTAATGGTGATCGCCCTGGCCTTCGTCACCGCCCTGGTCGCCAGCGTCGGCCGCGGCTACCTGCTTCCCCTGGGCTTTGTCTTCCTGGTGATGGTACTTTCGCAAGTGATCGGCATCGCCGGTTGGGGCGATTACTTCCCCTGGGCTGTGCCCGCCCTATACGCCAACGTAGCCGCCGGTTACCCCCTTGCACCAGTTAGTTTCTGGATCGTCGCGCTCACCGGATTGGCGGCGATGGCGGGCACCTATGCCTGGTGGCGCTACGCCGACCAGACCTGAGCGGAAAACATAAAACGTTTCCTTAAAAGAAAATCGAAGGTTTTCCTAGCCGAAAACCTTCGATTTTCTCCAAGTCACCGATCTTTTTTATTGAGCTTCTGCAAATAGACCAGCGTTAACTTGTCGGACACCTTTACTTCTTTGAAGCGCTCATACCCCAGCTTTTCATACAGATATAGGTTCTTCACACTCTTCCAGCCGGTGAATAATTCATAACGCTGCGCTTCAGAAAAATGTCCCTCGATTGCCTTCAATAACCGGGTTCCCAGGCCCTGGTTCTGCGCCTGGGGATGCACGATCAGCTTCCCGATATAGCAAGTGCCATCCTGCACATACCCTCGCACCGAACCGACGATCTCATTTTCGTGTTCCACCTTGAGAAAAACCTGCTCGGCGAACTCGGCCTGGATTTCTTCCAGTGTTTGGTGCAACGGCGGGATGGTGTAATCGTCAATCAATTCAGCTTCACTGGTATAGGCCAGCTTTTGCAGCGCCAGAATTTCGGCGACTTCCTCCCCATCAGCTTCTTCGATTTGCACATCTAATCTTGTCATCGCACCCTTCTCCTCCGATCTTGAATCGCTGGCGGGAGTATAGCATAATCCAGCAGAAATTTTGCTTTGGTCCATAATAATTTCGTAATAACTTGCTGATACAATCGAAGATATTGCAAGAGAGTTCAATATACAGAACCAAAAGGAGAGGATTATGCAGAGGAGAAACTTACTTACGGGGGCGTTCGTGGGCGGACTGCTGACTGCGGTCATCATGGCCCTCATGTATCTGGCCCAGCACTTATTCGATCTGGCATTCGTTCCTTTCGACGCATTCAACTGGATGGCGGGTTTGTTGCCCGGCCCGGTGATTACTTTCGGCATCGACCTGATGATCGACAGCATGCGCTTCCTGGGTCTCGATGTCGCCAACAGTGCCAAGACCGCCGAGCAGATCATGGCTTTGGGACAGTACCTCGTGATGGGCATCGTCGCCGGGGCCGTATTCTTCGCCGTGCTCAAATGGCAGCAGGTAAAGACAAACTTCATGTCCGGTCTGGTGTTGGGGGCCTTATTTGGTTTCCCGGCGATTGCGATCAGCATCGGCACCGGCAGTTCCAAGGTCAGCGGCCTGCTCAATTTCATCTGGCTGCTGGTCGTGTTCCTGGCCTGGGGCGTGGCGCTGGTGCGCAGCTATGCCCGGATGGTCAGTTATGACATGCCAGCCGCCGAGGCCACCGGGGAGCAGCAAGCTCCCAGCGTGGAAAAGATCGACCGCCGCCGCTTCCTGATCTTGCTCGGCCTGGGGTCGGCCACGATTACGGTGATTGGCGCCGGTTTGGGCGCGCTGCTGGCCAGTTCCGAGCGCCGGGAAGAAGAGGCCGCCCAGGGCGACGCCATGGCACACAACACCGACGGCCCGGAAGGAGAACCCTTCCCCAACGCCGATGCAATGGTCATCCCCGTACCCGGCACGCGCCCAGAGTACACCCCGGTCAAAGACCACTACCAGGTCTTCATCGAGCTTGAACCGACTGAGATCGACGGCTCGACCTGGCAATTACCGATCACCGGCATGGTCGACAATCCGCTGATGCTTACCCTGGACGACTTCCGCAACAATTACGAACCGTTCAACCAATACGTTACCCTTTCGTGCATTTCCGGCCGCGTCGGCACTTCGCTGATCTCTACCACCTACTGGACTGGGGCGCGCGTGCAAGACGTGCTCGCCGATGCCGGGGTGCAGCCCGATGCGCTCTACCTCAACATTACTGCTGGCGATGGCTTCTACGAAACCGTGCCGCTAGATATGATCAACGCCGACCCGCGCATCATGTTCTGCTATGCCTGGGATGGCAACACGCTTCCCGTCGGCCACGGCTTCCCACTGCGCATCTGGCTGCCAGACCGCTTCGGCATGAAGCAGCCCAAATGGATTACCAGCATCGAAGTTACCGACACCTATAAGGAAGGCTACTGGGTCGAGCGCAACTGGTCCGAGACCGCTCAGGTGCGTACCACCTCGGTGATCGACACCGTAGCCGTGGATCATATCGTCGAGCGCGATGGGCAGATGTACGTACCCGTCAGCGGCATCGCCTTCTCCGGAGACCGCGGCATTTCCAAGGTCGAAGTCAGTGTGGACGGCGGGGCCTGGGAAGAAGCCCAACTGCGTACCCCGCTCTCTGAAACTACCTGGGTGATCTGGCGCTATGAATGGCCCTACGAGACTGGCGACCACACCTTCGCGGTGCGCTGCTACACTGCCGAGGGTGAACTGCAAGTCACCGAGGAACACCCCGCCCGCCCCGATGGTTCTACCGGCATTCACAGCGTCGAGGAAACCATTTCCTAACCGGCACCTCTCAAAACGACAAACGGTCAGCAATCCAGAACTTGCTGACCGTTTTTTATTCTGTTAAACTCAAAAAACCGGCGCTTTACGGAGCAACGCCCACAACCAGCAATAAGATACCCAGAACCCCCAAACCGTTGATTAACGCATGCGCAATCAGTCCTGCCCAATTGCTCTTCAGACGCTGCGCACTGAAAGCAATCAGCAGGCAGACCGGAAGCAAACTCAATAAATCCCAGTATTTGAATACGTGGAACAGACACCACATCACGCCATGAATGACCCACGTCCAACGCCCATGAATCAATTCCTGCCGGGGCAGGATATAGCCGCGCCACCACAATTCTTCACCAACGATGTTGAAGAAAAACGTGACTGCATAAAGGGCGACCAGCCCCCAATTGCCTTTCAATGCACCGCCGGTCAGTTCGGCCAGCACAGCGGGATCATTGGAGTTGATCAGCGGATTGAGTGCAGCGGGAATCCGGTCCGACAAAGGAATCAACCCTGCACCAATTAGATACCGGCTTACACCGCCAAAAACTGCGATTCCAATCATACCGCTAATCGTGATCCCAATCCCCCACAAAACATCACGCCAGCGCAGCTTTGGATAGCGCATGCGCTTTGCAAATGCCGCACGGTTGAGGGGATTTCTTTCAATCCTGGTGTAAGCAAAAATCGCTGCCGCCAACATGAGCGCCAGGGGGAGTGCGGTTGCAGTTAGGTATGCCTGAAAAGGCGGCATCCCCTTGGATTCAATCCAGGGGGTGAAAATGTAGTAACTCAAGACCAGTATTATCGCCGGAATTCCGAATAGCAACGCCGAACCACCCAGGTTTAATGGCTTTAAACTTTGGCTTGAATTATCTGTGTGCATGTCAACATCAATCATATGGCTTGTCCTGTTCCATCATCTGCTTTCGAAGACTCTCCGATCTTATTTTTCCAGTCTAAATATGTACTCCTCAATCTCCGCCCCACGCGCGTTGGCAAAGCCTTTATGCTCACCGGCCACCACGAAGCCGCATTTCTCCAACACGCGGATCGAAGCAGCGTTATCTTTAGCAACCCGCGCCCCGATCGGGCGCACTTCCACTTGCATCAGAAACAGCTTCAATGCTTCCGTGGCAATGCCCTGCCCCCAGAACGCCTTGCCAAACCAATAGCCGACTTCCGGGCTGCCATCATGCAGGTACTTCACGATATGCCCGGCGATATGCGCATCGTACAGCACTGTCTTTATGGTGATGTCCGCGTCCATCAACATCTTCGCCCACTGTTTATCGAAAGCGGCCCGGTCGGCCGGGTCCTTAGATGTGAAAGCCGCCATCTGCATGGCGGTCGGGTTGAGCTGCTGCTCGAAGAAAACCGCCAGGTCGCTTTCGATCGCGTCCCGCAGATGTACACCGCGCTCGGCTTGTTCTTTGCGGCTGGCTTTAATCCTTCTCCACAAATCCATATCATGCTCCAAAACCATTATTGCTCGTTCAATCTATTATAGCGCCACAAAACACATCCATTGAGGTTGCGACTTTCACGGCACCCACATCAATAACTCATCCCGGAAACAGTTCCCCTCCCAATCCTCCGAACAACGGTCGATTTCAACCAAGGCATCAATATCTTCTACTCCAACTCCCCCAGCTCAAGATGAAGAATGTACTGTATTCCCAGCAGGTCAGACATTGTGCCCATCAAGAAGTTACGTAGGCCAATCCGCAACGTGCGGAAGTAGTAGTACATCCCTAACAAACGAATTCGTGAATCCCAGGCCAGGATATCTTTCTTATCCTCCACACCCCACACCAGATGTGAGCGCTCATCCAGCCCCGAACTCTCGACTACCTTTTTATTGGCAACTCGAACACCCACCGGTGAACTGACATCAAAGACCAATTCACTGCCAGGGTAAGCTTCCAGCAACCCCAGCACGAAATCTCTTACCGTCTCCTCTTCAAAGTAATAGAACACGCCCGCTGACATGAACAGCACATTGCCATTCACCTCGATCTGCTCCAACCAGTCCTTGTCCAGAAAAGAGGAAGCAATGAATGTGCGCCGCTCGCTTTCCTGGATAAACTTACCCCGTAGCGCGATCACGTCCGGCAGGTCCAGGTCGTACCAGCGCAGCTTACCGTTGTTGACGCGTTCGAAGGTTGTATCCAGTCCACAGCCGATATTGACGATCGTGCCTTCAGGATACTGCTCCAGGAACTTGTCGATCACCTGGTCGCAGATCAGGCTGCGTTTGATCCAGGCAATCTGGCTGAGTTCGTCCATGTTCGCCGTTATTGGTGCGAAGTCGTAATTGACTTGATCGATAATGCGCACGGCAGTCTCATCGACCAGCATCGGTTTGCGCTTCCTGGATTCCACCGCCCGCCCCCACAGCGGCAGGAACAATGTCTTCTGCACGTTGCCCAATTCTATGTTAATTTTCTCCGTCATTTTCGCTTCCTTGTGATCTACAACTGGTATATTGCCAGAATCAAGTATTTTCCTAAAACCATTGAAAATGATCTTTGACAACAAATTGTCTTTCCACCAACTTCCATCTACACCCACTTTTATAACAAAGCACATTTCCTCCTCCACATTATAATCCGATTCAAAGCGCAAACAAAACCGCTCGAACCAAAATCATGCTGCAACTCGCGGCGTTAAATATAAAAAGCGTGGGGCCTTGCGACCCCACGCCTCGATAAAGCGTCACACGTACTGGAAGCTATTTGACCGCCAAGCGCTCGATCAAAGCCTGCAAAGCCGCAGCAGCATCTTCCACGGAGGACTGTCCATACGCTACCGATTGGCCAATCAGTTCGAGTTCGTTCACGAATTCCTGGTCGTTCGGGAGGTTCGGTCCCTGCGGTATGGTGCGGTCGGCGACTGCGTCGTAGATGCGGTAAACTTCGGCATCGGTCTTGGTGGCGCCAACGTCGATGGCCTGGCGTACGATCGGTGAGGAAGGTACACCACGGTTGGTCTGCAAGATTGCGCCTGCCGTCGGGGAAGTAACGAAGAAGTTGATGAACAGAGCAGCCGCTTCTTTATTGGCGCTGTTGGCGTTCATGCCAAGGTACTGGCTCATCTGGATGACGTAGGAATCTGCGCCGCCCACCGGAAGCGTGGTTGCGCCGAGTTGATCGGTCATCGCCGCCTGATAGGATGCAATCTGGTTGCTCCAGATCAAACCGATGGCGGCCTTGCCGGCCACGAGTGCGGAGCTGTCCGGCCCGTCTTCGCTGTAGGTGTAGGTGGTGTCGGCATCAGGAACCAACCCTGCATCACGCATATCCGCCCACAGTTGCAGCCATTTCTGGGCAGATTCAACGGTGGCGTAGGATGTACCGCCATCGTCCAGCGTCCACAGATCGGTGCCTTCCTGAGTGTAGAAATAGCTCAGGTAGTTGGCCTGGTTGGTGCTGTTGTCAACGAAGGGGAATACGCCATCGGGCAGCGCGGCCGCAAGTTCTTCGCCATAGGCAAACATTTCTTCCCAGGTCATATTGTCTGCCGGGAGATCGACGCCTGCCGCTTCGATCATGGTCTTGTTATAGGCCAGCACGAGCGTGTTCGTGCCCAGGCTGATGCAGTAGATGCCGCCATCGGCGGCCGTGGCGGGAAGCAACGCGGTTTGGTCAAATTGTTCGGGGGCGCCGATTTGAAGCTGGTTGCCGATATAGTCATTGAACGGTTCCAGGTACTGCTGGTAATCCGGCCAGTTGCCGCCGAACTGGATAATGTCGGGGGCATTGTCGGCTGCCAACTGCGTATCGAGGATCTGGAAGTGGTCGCCAGCACCACCATTCGGCTCGCCAATGACCGTGATCTCAGGATAAGCCTGCTGGAACAGCTCGATCACCTGCAAGGTGCGGGCGGCGCGGTCGTCATTGCCCCACCAACCCATGCGCAACTCAACAGGTTCACCGTTATAAGCGGGGAGTCCGTCCGAGCGAGTCGGAACAGCGGTGACTTCGGTCACAACTTCTTTCTCAACCTCGACAATCTGGGTATGGACTACTTCTTTCTCAACAACCTCGGTCACGATGACCTCGGTTGGGGCGCACGACGCAAGCAACATCGCGATCATTGCCACGAGAGCGATTGTGCGAATCGTTTTCATCTTTGAATCCTCCTGTTACAATATAGTTTATGCGTTCTGTCTAGCTTTAGCATATAAAACGTAAGTCCTTCATCTACTACGATCATTCCATACACAAATCCTCCTGTGATTTTATTAACCCTTTATACCGGTGGTCGTGATCCCCTGTACGAAATACTTTTGCAGGGAGAAGAACAGGACAAAGGGAGGAACCATGGATAGCGTGGACATCGCCAATGCGCCACCCCAGTTAGAAACAGCACCTGCATCGCCCACAAACGTGCGCAGCGCGCGTGATACGCTGAAAATCGGCGGGCTTGTCAGGTACAACAAGTGATTGAAAAAGTCATCCCAGGCCCACAAGAATGTGAACAGCGCAGTCGTCACCAGCGCCGGAGTTGCCAGAGGTAGAACGATGCGCGTGAACACCCCAATTTGGCTGCAGCCGTCGATAATGGCGGCCTCGTCAAGCTCTTTTGGCAGACTGCGGATGAATTGCACGAGCAGGAACACAAAGAATGCATCCGTTGCCACGAATTTTGGCACGATGATCGGGAGATAAGAACCCACCCACCCGAACGTATTGAACAAGATATAACGCGGCACGATCGTGACCTGTCCCGGCAGCATCAGCGTGATCATCATCACCGCAAACCAGAAGCCCTTGCCCCAGAATCTAAGTCGCCCAAAGGCATAAGCCGCCATCGTGCAGGAGATCAGGTTTCCAATCACAGCCATCCCGCACATGAAGAACGAGTTCAAGAAGAATTTCCCAAAGGTTACGCCAGCATACCCCTTCCATCCAGAAATGTAATTCTCAATCGTCACAGCCTTTGGGATCAACCCTGGATCGCTGAAGATCATATTATTGGGCTTGAAGGAACTGATCACCATCCAAACCACGGGATAGATCATCACCAATCCAAGCGCGATGATGAACAAATGGGTAAAAGAGTGGCGGATAATTGTATTGGTTTTCATGCTATTCACCCGTCCCATAGGACACCCACATATTCGATGTCCTGAAAACAACCGCTGTGAACACCCCGATAATAATCAGCAGCACCCACGCCATCGCCGATGCATACCCCAATTCGTGATACGTCCAGCCCTGAATATACAAATGCAGGGTATAGAACAGCGTCGAATTGAGCACACCGCCGCTGCCGCCGCCGATGATATAGGCCTGCGTAAATGTCTGGAAAGCGTAGATGATCTGCATCACCAGGTTGAAGAGGATCACCGGCGAAAGCAAGGGGATCGTGATCGCGAAGAACTGCCGCACCTTGTTGGCACCGTCCACGGCGGCCGCCTCATAATACTCCGTCGGGATTTGCTTTAGCCCTGCCAGGAAGATAATCATCGACGAGCCGAACTGCCACACCGTCAGCAAGACCAGCGTCCAGAGGGCATATTTCGGATTGGTGATCCAACCTGGGAGATCCGTGAAGCCGACGGCCCCCAATAGGATATTGATCAAACCGTCCTTCTCAAACAGCTTCCGCCACAGCACCGCGATCGCCACCGAGCCGCCGAGCAGTGTGGGAATATAGTACACGGCCCGGTAAAACGGCACCCCCCGCAGTTTCTGGTTCATCAGCATCGCCACGCCCAGAGCGACGATCAACTTCAACGGCACCGACGTGAACACATAGGTAAACGTCACCGCCAACGACTTCATATAATACGGGTCGGCGCGAATCACCTCACCTGAGGAAGCGGTGAATGCATCCAGCCCGAACACCGGCCCAAACATTTTCAGATAGTTGCCAAACCCGATCCATTGGGTCGAATCGGGCTGGGTGAAGTCATAATTTGTGAAACCCAGCCACAGCGAGTATCCCATTGGGTAAAGCGTAAGCACAAGGAAACCCAGGAGCCATGGCGCGAGGAACAAATAGGCGACGGTATTGCGCCTGAAGAACTTGACGATGGCGGATTGCTTGCTCATAAAGTAACTCTTTCCGTGAATGTTCTGGTCGATGACTTACGAGTGGCTGTGATACGCTACCCTCGTGCTTTTGATTTTCCTGCACCTGGTGATTGCATCTCGCCACCTACTATCGAAATAATCGAACAATATCTCTAATTTTCTTCCAAATGTAAACTTATCAAATGCTTATTTGAAACCGATCAAAAGTCCAAACCATCCTTACCTCCTCCAGCGCTTGATATTGCCAGTACCAATTACATTAAAGTGGAGCCGGTCCGGTAGACTCACGCAGGATCAAGCGAGCTGGAAGCCTGATTTCCTGCGGTGGTTGGTCAGGGTTTTGCAAGCGAGATACCAATAAGCGGGTAGCTTCCCGCCCCATTCGCTCTCCATCTTTAGAAGCAGTACTCAAGCGTGGCACCAGATAATTTGCCATGGGGATATCGTCATAACCGAATAAGGACACATCTTCCGGCACGCTCAGATTGAGATCTTTAATCGCTCGTAATGCCCCCATTGCCAACAAGTCATTGATCACCAACAACGCGGTGGGACGATCGGGCAACTCAAGCAACTTGCGAGTAGCATGATAGCTGTCTTCAATAGTCGGCCCACATTCAACCAGCAGATTTGGATCAAAGGGTATCCCCGCAGTTGCTAAGCTTTCCCGATAGGCTAGCAAACGGTCCGAGCCCAAATCCGGTACAGCAATACCAAAGATGAAACCAATCCGGCGGTGCTGCAAGGACAACAAGTGATCCATGACATCCACGGTTATGTCACGATAATCGGCAATCACGCGGTCGATCTTGTAATTCACTTCCCCTTGCTCAGACATCATCCCCACAATTGGAACCCGCCGCTTAAGCAGGTATTCCAGGGTTTTCTGGGCCTTTTCAGAGTGATAGATAAAACTGGGCACCATGATCAGCCCATCGATCCGGCGATGGGAAAGGTTCTCGAAAATCAATTCAGCATGTTTATTTTCAGGGGGAATGCTTGACAGCAAGATGTGATAATCGGCCGCATTGGCTTCCTGCTCGACACCATCCGCAATTTCCCAAAAGTGAGGATTGTGAATATCCGGGATGATGAGGCCAATCGTCTTCGTGTTTCCTGAAC
>JAFGRA010000366.1 GCA_016935415.1 Anaerolineales bacterium | reverse complement strand
TGGTTTGTGAGCAGGATCAGGACAAAGAAAAAGGTCAGCGCCGCGTACTGCACAATTTGCCGTGCCCGCATCCACTGCCGGGATTGCTGTGTCAGCTCCTGCCCAATTTCCAGCCCCGGCAGACTAGTGATTGCACCCGTGGGGCAGTAAGGAATACATTGGTTGCAGTCTGCGCAGACATCGTGTTTCTGATTGAAAGCGGTGGTCACGCGCCGCTCCGTGCCCCGCTCGACGAAGCCGAGAATGCCATGCCCGGCAATCTCCTGGCAAGCCCGTACACACAGACCACACAGCACGCACGTTTCATCCGGCTTTTGGGTGACAAAGGGCGGCTCGTGGACTCCCTGGGCGGCAGCTATACGCTGGATGGAAGGAACACTTGGGCAGCGTGAAAGTGCCAGACCGGCCATCACCTTACGTGTCTGCAACACTTCGGGGGTTTCGGTCTTAACCGTCATGTTTTCTTCTGCTTGACATGTGCATGAAGTCGTGATCCAGGAGCGTCCGTTCTGATTCACTTCGACTACACACAGCCGGCAGGCCCCATAGGCTGAGAGCGCTGGTTCGTAGCACAATCGGGGTATGTGGATGTCATGGGACATCGCCACTTCTAACAGCGACTGCCCCGGCTGGGCTTCTAGCTGTTTGCCGTCAATAATTAATGTGACCATTTTTAGCCCCCCGCCGCAGGTTCAGCACCTACACGAACACGCCCTGGATGTACCACAACGGCATCGAAATTGCAGACCTGGCGGCACATCCCACACTGGGTACACAGCATTGGATCGATGACATGCACGCCATTCTTTTCGCCACTAATGGCATTGACGGGACAGTAGCGCACACACGCGGTACAACCATTGCAGGTAGGAAGAATCTCGTAAGAGATCAGGCCCCGGCATACGCCAGCCGGGCATTCGAGATCAAAAATGTGACGCTCGTATTCCTCACGAAAGTAGCGCAGCGTCGAGAGTACCGGGTTGGGAGCAGTCTGGCCTAAACCGCATAGTGAGGCGATTTTGGTTGCCTGAGCAAGCTCTTCCAGCAACTCAATATCCCCTTCTTTTCCATGTCCAGCACAGATCGCTTCCAATATCTGGTGCATGTGCCGGATACCCTCGCGACAGGCAACACAACGTCCACAGGACTCATACTTTGTAAAGTTCAGGAAATAGCGCGCGAGATCGACCATACAGGTCGTTTCATCAATCACCACCAGCCCGCCCGAACCCATCATCGCGCCAAGTTCGGTCAACGACTCATAATCAATGGGAGTGTCCAGGTATTCAGCCGGAATACAACCGCCCGAAGGTCCGCCGATCTGAGCCGCCTTGAACGTCCTTCCATCCGGGACTCCACCGCCAATATCAAATACCAGTTCGCGTAGACTAATCCCCATGGGAACCTCAACCAAACCAGTATTGCGGACCTTACCAACCAGCGAAAAGATCATAGTACCATTGCTGCTTTTGGTGCCGATCTGACGGAACCACTCGGCACCATGAGTAATGATCTGTGGAACGTTAGCCCAGGACTTAACATTGTTGATGTTGGTCGGATGGCCCCACAACCCGCGTTCAGTGGGGTACGGAGGACGTGGCACCGGTTCGCCGATGCGGCCTTCAATAGAGGCCATCAGGGCCGATTCCTCGCCGCAGACAAATGCGCCAGCACCCAATTGGATGTGCAGATCGAAGTCTATGCCGGACCCCAAAATATCTTCACCCAGCAACCCGTATTCTCTGGCTTGCTCGATGGCGATCCTGAGGTGGGTCACCGCCAGTGGATACTCGGCACGGATGTAGACAAAGCCCTCTTGCGCACCAATCGCAAAGGCCCCAATGATCATGCCTTCCAGCACCAGGTGCGGGTTGCCCTCCATGATGCTGCGGTCCATGTAAGCGCCAGGGTCGCCCTCATCGGCATTGCAAATAATATATTTGATCGCGTCAGGAGCTTCTCGGCAGAGGCGCCATTTACGCGCGGTAGGAAAACCGGCACCACCCCGGCCACGTAGCCGGGCTTGTTCCACCTCGTCGAGTACTTGTTCCGGGCGCATACCACTCAGCACTTTGGCTAGTGCTCGGTAGCCACCCTCAGCGATATAATCCTCGATGCTGTTGGGGTCGATCTTGCCATTCCAAGCCAACAACAAGCGTGTTTGGCGCTCGTAAAAGGGAATTTTTTCCTCATAAACGATTTTTTCGCCACCCTCCGCCTCGGCGTAAAGCAGCCGGTCAATCACTCGACCATTCTGTACCGTCTCTTGCAGAATTTCGGCCACATCTTTAGCCTTGACCTGATTGTAGAATATTCCCTGGGGGTGAATGACCATCAAGGGACCTTTTTCACACAGGCCATGGCAGCCGGTCATGCGCACGTCAGCATCAATGCCTAACTCTCCAATTTGCTTTTCTAATTCCGCCAACAAGTCCCCGCTGCCGTAGGTGCGGCAGCCCGTGCCGCCACAAACGGCAATTACCGAACGGTCTAGATCGCGTGCATTCTGGATTTGGGTTCGGAGTGCGTCCAGTTCAGCAATAGTATTCAATCTGGGCATGGCGTCACGTTTCCTTTTTAGCCAGTCGCTTGACCAGCCGATCTACTTTTTGAGGTGACATCTGGCCTGAGTAGCTACCATCGATAATCACGATGGGGCCAAGGGCACAGGCACCGACACAATTGACCCCTTCCAACGTGGCCAATCCATCGGCGGTAGTTTCGCCTGCATGAATACCTAACTGGGTTTCTAAACGATCCATCACCAGTTGGGAACCGAGTACATGACAGGCGGTGCCCATACAGACGGTCACGATATGTTCGCCACGCGGTTCAAGGCTGAACGCTGAATAGAACGCAGCGACCTGATAAACCTGAACCAATGGCACCTGGATCTTTTCAGCCACCTGTCGCAACAAATTCTCAGGCAAATAGTGATTCTGCTCCTGAATCTCTAGCAGGATAGGCATCAACGCGCGCGCCCCGTAATCATGCCGCGCAAAAATTTCATTGATGTCAGTACTTTTTGTTGTCATTCTGTGATCCCTCTAATGTGCCAAAAGGACAGGTCCCAACTAGAATGTCCGTTGGGACCTGAACAGTTGCTATATTCTGGGATTATCTAAAGCGCGCAAAGATTGGATCCAGATCGGACAGTCCGAGGCGCTCAAGCGTTTCAGTTGTGGGCACGCCTTTTCTATCATAGCCAAAGGCGGTATAGGCTTGCTGGATGGCTGCAGCTTCCTCTTCCGGATCGATAGCCTTACCTTTGATTGGTTCGTCTCGCTCTTCTGGACCGGAAGGCAGCGGTTCATAGAAGCGCGGTGGATTTAGGTTATGATCGTGGGTCCATCCCGATAGGAACAACCCAGCCCGTTGCAGGGCAATCCAACGCGGAACCATGACCTTTGTCAATTCATCCTCGGTGATGTCGAATCCAGTAATCGCGTTCAGGAGTCCCAGTGTATCGATTGGCCCGCTAAAAAAGCCGCAGGTTACCAGGGTGTCCTCCAACAGCCACATCTCGGTGCCAGGGAAGGTGATAGAGGTATGGTCGCCACCCTGCGTGCTAAGGGCATAAGAAACGAGTCCGCGCGTATAGTCCAGCCCACTGCGGACACCATGCGCGCCCAGTTCTATACCGCGAACTTGCACGGCATATTGTTCGGTATCCTGCCCGATGCTCTGGGCAGCAGCCAGAACGCCTTCGGCTAGTGTATCGCCGATGCCTTCGCGCTTGACCACCATTTCCAGAACCTTGTCAAAGGCTTCCGCATTGCCCCATTCTAGCTCGACACCACCAAAATCATCAGCTGTGAGAATGCCGCGTTGGTAAAGCTCAGCCGCCCAACCCAGCACATTACCACCACTGATCACATCCAGCCCCCACTTATCGAAACGGTCGGCCAGATAGGATATCTCGTTGATGTCATAGATGCCGAAATTGGGACCAACATAAGCGCCACCCTCATAGTCTGGCAGCTCAATGTGGGTGCCTGCATAGGGTCCGCTCTTAATGCGCCCAGCCTTAGAACAGGCGAGCGAGCAGCCGTAGTCTGCCCAGTAACGGCGGACCCACTGCTCAGCAGCAAAGAATTCAGCCCGCACCTCGACTTTATTATGCCATTCTTCCTGCCAGTTGAGCACGGGTTCCGAAGCGGTATTAGCGCCGGTGCTGTAAATGCCACCAGTGGTGCCATATTCATGCATATTCGCGCTGAGGAAAGGGATTTCCTGACGAGCCCAGTTCATCACATCATATACAGCTTGAGGATTTGCGATAGCGGGTGCCGGGCCTGTGCCGTTGACGACCACGGCCTTGAGATTCTTGGAACCCATTACCGCACCGGAACCACCCCGACCACAGGCGCGATACCAGTTTGCCATAATGGAGGCGAACTTGACCAGATTTTCCCCGCCAGGCCCGATAAAGAGCGTACTGCACAGCGGGTTTTCCTCGCGAATAATATCGAAAGTCTCACGGACATCCTGGCCCCACCAGGCAGAGGCCTCCCGGATCTCCACCGTATCATCTTCTATGTAAACATACACCGGTGAATCCGCTGCACCGGTAACCACAATGCCATCATAGCCGGCAAAGCGGATGGTCGAGCTATAGTCACCGCTGACAGCCGATCCCATTGCACCCCCGCTAAGGGGCGACTTAAATACGGCCATACTCTTGCTGGCCGTAAAACAACTTAACGGGCCAGCCAGCAGACAGAGTACCGCTTCTGGCGCTAAAGGATCAATGTCCGCCCAGTTTTCCCCGTAGGCGTCCCACAAGAGTTTGACACCAAGCGAGCGACCACCAATATAATCGCGGGCGATCTTGGGATCGATATCTACGGCTTCGGTTGTGCCTGCGGACAGATCCACATACAACAGTTTCCCCGCATATCCAGGTATACCTGCCATCATTCATCTCCTCTTATCGTTATTAATTAATATCTTACCACAACCGATTACCCTCTAAGTTCGGGTGGTGCCGCTTCTGGATCCTGTCCAACTTGGTAAGCGTATGCCAACCCCTCAGCAAAATCCTCGGGCAAGGCCGCAGCCGCTTTTTGCCCATTTAAGGTGACCGTCGCCGTCGGGCAGACCTTCACACATTCGGGATCGCCGCCGCACAAATCACAGAACATGGGGACATTCTCAACAGGATGCATTCGAATAGTGTTGCCAGGGCACGCATCCGCACAGACCCGGCAATCGCTTCCTTCCGAAATCCGCAGGCATTTTTCATGTTCTACAACGATGGTTTGGGTTTCGGGATCAATCGAGAGCGCATTAGTCGGGCACTCACGTGCGCAGGGCACATCGGCACATTGGTAACAAAGCACAGGGATCTCGATGGAGGGCGGATACTCATAGACTCTTACACGGGAAGCGCCGGGCCAGATCACACCTTCATGGTGTAGGGAGCAGGCAATCTCGCAGGCCCGGCAGCCGGTACAAGCGTCCATGTTGCGGCCTACCCAGGTGACAAGTGTATCAAGCC